>JAHEZZ010000019.1 GCA_023250815.1 Bdellovibrionales bacterium | reverse complement strand
ATGCCAACATTCAGTATTGGGTTAAAAGATCGGACGGTGACAATAGGGATGCTTTTTATGGAATGTCCATGCAAGGTCAAATTGCCACTGGTTTGATTGGACGTTTTGAGATGTCATACTATATAACACAAGAGGCTGTCGGTGCTGGCCAAGTGTGGGTTTATTTTAGAAAGTCTCGCTGTGTTTTGAATGACCAAAAAGTAGGAATAAAAGTCTATGATGCTCAAGAAGACAAAAATCGCATGTATGAAATAGATTTTAACAAAACCGATTCATTTGAACTTGTAATCGATGTTCGTTAAAAATAAAAAAATGCCCGCCGATTTTTGGTACTGGTTGTGTCGAAACTCGGCGGATCTACCCTTAAGGTGCCCGGTGCCAGCCGACAGGGCAATCGCATCTAAATTTCAAAATTGGCCCCAAAAATAATTTTTAAAAGGTAATCTTTTCGCCAGCTGCATAGTTTTCTTTTTCTTCGAAGGCTTCTTTTTTCGGTTCCATCTTGTTTGAGCATGTTCAATGCCATACGTTTTATCGTTGCTAAATTTTCCGCCGAATGTCCAATTCTTGCTCTCATATGATCTTCTTTAAATGTCACGTCCAATTGCCAACGGTGCCCGGTGCCGGTGCCCGGTGCCAGCCGACTTTTAGTTGAAACTTGCAGCATTTTTTTATGGCATAACTTCTAAAAATAATTTAAACCAAGGCCAACCTAAAATAATAAACTTTAAATAACACCATCTTCAACTAAAAGTCGGCTGGCACAGGTTTCGCAGGTTTCGTTATTATTTTTTTCTACTGCTCGAGTTTTTAGGTTTTTTCGATTGGGCACCGGATGATGGCGTATTATCTTTTGCAGTTTTATCTCTGGATGAATCGTTGATCCTAGTAGGTTTTGAACATATATTATCGCAACCCTTCTCGAACACCATAATTGATATTTTACCGTCGTTATCGAATTTACATAATGACTTGGTGACAGATTTTGTTATGCTCTTGCCGTTTTCATTTATAACTTCCGAGACTACAATCTCCGAAAGCCTAGAAGACTCACAAGTTCCTTCCTTTTGGTGACTGCCTATTTGTTCTTCAAGTTCAGATACATCTTTAAGAATAACCTTGTTGAAAACATTTCTACAAAATGTCTTACAATCTTTTTCGTTTTTGGTTAGGAATTGTTTCATTTCTTGAGTGTCCACTTCTTTGAATGCGCATAATACGTCCTTGCTCGGAGAAAGCGTGCCAACTACCACCATTCCTGTGCAGTCTTTTTTTAATTGGGCCGAAAGTTTTTCTTTACAATCAAGCATTGATTCTCCCGCTATATTTATAAGGGATTTGCTACTGTTGTCTTTAAAAGTACACGTCTTATTTTTATTATCAAAATCTGAATTAGAAGGACTAATTGTTTCTGGGTCAAAATTTGGAAACCCCGTTGATTCTTTATCACTCTCTTTAATGCGTTCTTGTTGGGCCTCAAAAGCTTTAACGATATTCTGAGGAAGAGGGAGACCAAAAGGAGTTGTTGCCATATCCTGAATTTTTAAAATATATGGGGGAGGAGATTTGCCTGGTTCCTTTGCTTTTTTTACAGCAAAATCCGCAAGCATTGCTTTAACCGAGAGGTTATCACAACTGCAATCATTTCCCGGGCCATCTGGATATGACATGACGAGTGCACCATCGAGTGTTACCTGACAAACTCCTTCAGAAATTGCTACGCCTGCTATTTTTTTGTTTTTAATCAGAATTGATCTCGCCACACAAGCATCAGAAAAACCCTGAGTTGAAAACAATAAACACCCTAAAAGTAAGCTAACCTTAAAAATCATACCCTCTCCTTTTACAATCTCTAGTTTATAATAACAGATTAGGGTAGCGGATAAAATAACCGGCAAAAAATGTTAAAGAGTAAGGTAAAGAGTGCCTGGCACTGTTTGCTTCGATGTCTTGCTTACCTAAAGCCTCGGCAAAAATGCAAGACCCAAATTCTAGAGTGCCTGAGTATTTTTTGCGGTAGCTGCATCACCAAGTTTAAGGGATAAATTGAATATTGAGCATCACATTGGTAAGCGGAAATTTTGTCCAATTGTTCAACTTTTGTGGTTGCAAGCCAAAAATCTTTTTCCTTAGATTCTAGTCCTTCAAGTGAAACCCTTTCTATTTTACTTCCCCAGAAAGTGAGAGGTAGTCCCAACATAGTATAGGGATCCTCACCCATAAAATATAGTTTTTGAATCTTTAACGAGTCAATTTTTTTATAAAAAAGTGGAGCGACATTGGCCGAGGTAAATATTGAACTCACCAGAAAAATTAAATTTAATCCGACAGTCCATTTCAATAAATAACTAAACCATTTTTTATTCTTCAAATCACTGCTAACCCAAACTCGGTAACTCATAATAGGTGCTAAATAAATAATCAACATCAAAAATCGCAGTTCCTTATGCCCAATAAATGAATGAATAATAAAAAGTGGCAAAGTAGCAGCGGTTAAAATATCCGATCTAAAGCGATACCAAAAACAAAAAACACCAGTGATGAAAAGGCCCGCAATTGGCCCTCCGCCTTTTCTTAAAGCATCCACAAAATAAGTATACCAAGGAGTAGGCAGATGATTTCCTTTTACATGCAAAATAAAATCAGCATAAAGATAATTCCAAGGAGCAAAAGTAAATTGTTGATAGCCCCAAGAATCAACAAAAATACCCAGAACAAGGGCCACAATTAAACTTGCCGTCATCATCAAACCAGATTTAATTTCCAATTTGCCAATAATCAACCACCAAAGATAAACACAAAAAATAGAAATTCCTATCTGGAAGCGCACTAAAAAGGCCAGTCCAAAAATAAGGCCAATGAAAAAAGCATGAGAAAATTGCAAATAATTTTCTCTCATCGTACCGGCCCGCTTCTTAAGTAAAATTAAATTTAATGCCAAAGCAATTATAAATAGGGAGGCTCCCCAATTATCAGCAGAATGACGAGCATGTAAAAAAGGATAAAACCAAGTAAGTGCCAACATCCAATAAAAGATTTTTCTTGATTTTTTATTTTCTAAAAAAAGTGGGGCGCACAAAGCAGTCAAATAAAGAGCACCCATTCCAATCAGAGAAGATATGAGCCTAAAAATTGCTGCTAAAAAAAAGCGATCATGAACTCCTATGACATTAAAAAATTTTGTTATTAAAAAACTTATTGCCGGTTGTAACCATGGCCTTACTCTTTCATGAAATTCCCAAGTTAAATTCAGAGGAACAGCGTCGCCTAGCTTTAACGCTAAAAACTCTAAAATCTGAAAATGCTCATCAAAGTGATAAAAACCAACACAAAAAATCACGGCGATGAAATGAAGAAGGGCGCAGCTAGCAAAAATTTTCTTTAAAGATCTACTTTCATCAACTTCCATTATTATTATACTCCCCACTTTTGAGTTTTCCAGTTTGGAAAACTCAATATTACGAGTGGTATGCCCGGACAGTTTACTTTTTAAGTAAACTGGTAGCGGTATAAATTATACCTTTTGCGGTTTGCTTGAAAAGCAAATTACGAAGAGTATAATTACTCGTGGCACAAGAGAGCGCCCTAGTTACAAGAAAAAAAATATCTGGCATATTATACTCTATGACAACAACGACAAAAAATATCTCCGATCGAATATTGCTAATTATTCTAGATGGATTTGGAATTAATCCTAAAAAAAATAAGAACGCCATTTTCGACGCAAAAAAACCCAACCTCGATTTCTTGTTCCAACATTACCCATTCACGACGATTGAGGCCGGCGGCGAATTAGTCGGACTTCCAAAAGGGGTTGCTGGTAATTCAGAAGTTGGGCATATGAATCTTGGCGCTGGAAAATCAGTCCGCCAAGATTTGGTGAGAATAAATGAAGCAATTGAAAAAAATATTTTAGAGGGTATGCCCAAATTTCAAGAGCTGATAAAAACGGCCATGGCAGGAAATAAAAGAATTCAATTAATGGGTTTACTTTCTGACGGTGGTGTTCACTCTCATATTAATCATCTGAAAATGATTATTAAAATTTTAAAAAATTATCCCGAACTTAAAATTTTTTTTCATGCATTTACCGATGGTCGCGACACTGCTAAAAATTCCGGCGAAAAATATGTACAAGAAATTTTGCGAGATCTGACTACGCCACAATTTAAATTTGCGTCGATGCAAGGCCGATCAATTGGAATGGACAGAGACCGACGATGGGAAAAAATTGAACGCTGCTATCGCTGCATCACTGGCAGAGACAAAACAACTTCACTTTCTCCCCTCGAATATATTCAAGAAGAATACTCTAAAGGCATTTTTGATGAATTTATCAATCCGGTTCTTTTTGATAAAAGCGCCGCCTTGAGATCTGACGACAGCATGTTTTTTATAAATTTTAGGCCAGACCGTGCAATTCAAATCACGCTCGCTTTAACTTACGATAAATTTAAAGAATTTATTGTTGATATTAAACCCAATTATTATTTATGTATGACTCCTTATGTTCCAGATGAAGTCGCCCTTCCAATTCTTTTTGACAAAGAAAGAATTTCCGGAGGACTCAGTGAATATTTATCAAGTCTCGGTAAGTACCAATTTAAAATTGCCGAAACCGAAAAATACGCTCACATTACCTATTTTTTTAATGGCGGCCAAAAGACACCTTTTCCAAATGAGGAACATGTTTTAATTCCTTCTCCCAAAGAAGTTGTGACCTATGATTTAAAACCAGAAATGAGTGCACTTCTCATCACCGATCGTCTTCTTCAAGAATTAACAAAACCTCAAAT
The DNA here is from genome assembly GCA_023250815.1 of Bdellovibrionales bacterium. GTDB lineage: Bacteria > Bdellovibrionota > Bacteriovoracia > Bacteriovoracales > Bacteriovoracaceae > JAHEZZ01. The sequence goes on along the minus strand of JAHEZZ010000019.1, from coordinate 21,019 downwards.
TGATTTTTATTTGGTCAACTTTGCCAACTCAGATATGGTTGGGCACACTGGGAATTATTCGGCGGCAATTAAAGCAATCGAGGTGCTTGATCTTTGTGTACAACGATTAGTTGAAGTTGCCTCTAAAAATAATATTGCCTTATTAATCACTGCCGATCACGGCAATAGTGATCAAATGATATATGAAGACGGACTTCCTCACACCTCTCACACAAATGCGCCAGTTCCTGTCTGCTTAATTCATCCAAAATTAAAAGATCAATCAATTGACATAAACTTAGAATTTGCACCATTTGCACTAAAAGATATCGCCCCCACCGTTTTAAATATTATGGGACTTGAAATTCCAAATAATTTTCAAGGTCGACCCATTTTTAAATAATGACAGGAAAAAAATTATGACAAAAAAAAATCGTTCTCTTAAAACTATTAAAACCGTCGGAGTACTATGCAGTGGAGGCGATAGTCCCGGTATGAACTGTGCGATTCGAGCAGTAATTAGAACAGCACTTGGCCAAGGACTTGCTCCATATGGAATACAAAAAGGATACTCCGGACTTCTCGAGGGAAATATTTTTAAAATGAATGCTTCTTCTGTCGGCAATATTATGCAAAAGGGCGGTACTATTTTACAAACTTCCAGGTGCCCAGAATTTTTTAAAGCGGAAATTAGAAAAGAAGCAGCACATATTTTAAGAAGAAAAGGAATTGATTCTCTCGTCGTGATCGGCGGAAATGGATCTTACAAAGGGGCCATGGATCTTTGGAGAGAACATCATATTCCAATCATTGGACTTCCAGGAACCATTGATAACGATGTTTCTGCCTCTGAATACTCTATTGGTTTTGATACCGCTGTTCAAACAGCAGTTGAAGCAGTTGATAAAATTCGCGATACGGCCTCTTCACACGAGAGAACTTTTATTGTTGAAGTCATGGGCCGACACTCTCCGGCGATTGCTCTTTCTGTTGGTGTTTGCACCGGTGCCGAAAACATTGTTTTAAATTCAGGAACACCTGACTTTGAACAAATTGGGCAAGATATTTTAAAAGGAATTAAGCGCGGAAAAAACTCTTCTATTATTATTGTGGCCGAGGGAAAAACTCCTGGATCACTCGCCTATAGTGTTCGTGATAAACTAAAAGAAAAATTTAAATTAAATTCTCACGTCTGCATTTTGGGACATATACAAAGAGGAGGAAATCCAACGCCCTCTGATCGATTAATTGCTTCACAAATGGGATTCCAAGCTATTCTCTGTTTGAAAAATGGCCAATTTCCTTACGCCATTGCCGTTCAAAATGGAAAAGTTGTACCTGTTACATTAGAAGAAAGTATTAAAGACAAAAATAGTCCTGATTCACTTTTAATAAATCTTGCAAGAACTCTTTCGATTTAAGTTGTCGTCGTTAAAAAATTAAATGGCCCAATATTTTGAAATAAATCTCTAAGTGGAATTTTTTCTTCATCGGTCAATGTGCTTAATTCAAAAGGAGAAATAATCTTAGTTTTCTTTGCCTCTCCAAAAAAATCTTTTGGAACTCCCCAACCTGGCACAATTATTTCCCGATCAACTGTTACTTTTCCAAAGGCCAAACAATCATTCAAGTTTTTAATAGGAATTTGTGAGGCAAGTGACCAGAAAGTAATGAGTAATGGTAACTCAACATTGGCAACTTCATCTTTCGGTAATTTCATTGATTCATTGATCTCCACACATAAAGTATATTTGAGTGGAGGAATTCGCATATTAAGCTCTTTTGAAATCTGCACGAACTTTTCTTTAATAAATCGTCCCTGATTTCCAATTCCCACAACTTCAATACCAGGGATGCCTTTGGATGTATGGCCAAAAATATTAACTTTAATAAAATGATTTTTGTCTCTAATAACACATTTAATTTTTGATTGCATAGGTTTTGTCTTATACAAAAAAAATGTAAAATCTAAATACCAAGTATCCAAATTTAAAAAATTAAAATGACACTATTTTTCAAACTTTGAAATTAAATCATCATTTTTAGATGAAAAATAACAGTTGAGAATCTTCCCCTCTTCTTGATCCAATAAACTGCTGCGTGATATTTCCATTTCAATGGCAAAAATTTGATTTAATTTATTACAACCATGCCCGGCCGAAATACAAATATCAGTTGCATCTTTTTTTTGACATTTATAGGATAGTATTAATGACGAGGCTTTTTCGCAAAAAACAGTTTTTGAAATTGGATCGTTCACCCCTCTTGTCAGCGAGAGCTTTTCATTAGGAAGCTCCAAACCCTTTTCCTTTTTAAGACAAAATTCATTTAAATTTATTTTTGTCCCCATACAATCAAGAACACCTGGCCCCCAAGGATCAATGATGGGTGTTTCATAGTGTCCCATGTATTTGCAAACATCATTAAAACTAAAGGAAATTCTTTTTAACTCCGTGGCATTATTTTTTATTATTTCCGCACGAATAGATGAGCAAAAAAAAAATACAAAAATAATAAATTTCATAAAGCTTTTAGGATGGGAATAAACCTCTTAATCTCATCGCCTTATCTAAACGCTTCAAAGCGGTAATCAGAGCAGCTTTTTTCATGTCACATTTATAGGATTTTGAGCAAGCGTAAACTTCCTCAAATGACTTTTGCAAAATGCCGTGAAGTTTTGTATTGATTTCATTTAAATCCCAAAAAAAGTTCTGTAAACCTTGAACCCATTCAAAATAAGAAACAATAACACCTCCAGCGTTGCAAAGAATATCTGGGATAAGAAAAGCGCCACGTTTACAAACGATATCAATTGCCTCTCTGGTTAAAGGGCCGTTGGCACCTTCGGCTATAATTTTTGCTTTTACGTTTCTGGCATTATCTTTAGTAACAACTCCATCGATAGCAGCGGGAATAAGAATATCTACGTCCAGTGCGAGTAGCTCTTCATTCGAAATAATTTTAGCACCGGGAAGATCTTTCAATAATTTCCTTTGCTTTACCCATTCAACTGCCGAACGCAAATCAATTCCATCTTTGTTGTAAATTCCGCATGAGACGTCACTGACCGCCACAATTTTTGCACCCTGTGCATAGAGATCTTCGGCCGCAGGCACACCCACTTTTCCAAAACCGTGAATAGCAACAGTGGTATTCCTATTAATTTCCATGCCGATTTTTTTAGCGGCAAAATTAATACAAAAAGCAACTCCCTTACCTGTTGATTCATTTCGCCCAAGGGATCCTCCAATGGCGATTGGTTTTCCAGTCACCACACCTGGAACTGCATAACCTTCAATTTGCGAATAAGTATCCATAAACCATGCCATCGTTTGCCCATCTGTTCCAATATCTGGAGCAGGAATATCGCTAGTCGGCCCAACAATAAGTTTAATTTCTGTAGCATACCGTCTAGTTAAGGATTGCAACTCCTGCCTTGAAAGTTGTCCTGGATCAACACAAACTCCCCCTTTTGCTCCACCTAGTGGAAGTCCCACCAGCGCACATTTAAAAGTCATTAGCATGGCCAATCCCGCCGTTTCAGAAAGATCAACTTTGGGGTGATAGCGAATCCCACCTTTGCCTGGGCCCAAAGTCATATTATGCTGAACTCGAAAACCCATAAATGTTTTTACTGAACCATCATCCAAACGAATTGGCACAGAAACTTGTAAAGCGCGTTTGGGATATTTTAATCTTTCAAGAATATTAGGATCAAGTTGCATAATTTTTGCGGCGTCTTCCAATTGTCCAAGGGCGTCTTGATAAAGTGGGCTATCAAAAATACTCATACTCTCTCCGGAAAATAAAATTTAAATTATTCTATAAATAATAATTTACCTCAAGCACTAAAAATTGAATAGTAAGAGTTTTATGACATTGGGAATATGGGCAGTTTAAAAAGGCAAATTATAAACCAACTGTACCACTTTTATCGCTCCACCGGAAAATGCCATTTGTGAAGTTTTTTGTGAGGATGAAAAATTAGCAGAAATAGTGTTTGTGATTGTTTTATTAACTTGGGCGGCCCAAACTTTTTGTGTCGCCTCATAGTTCACACTGGTCCCTAAACCGATACTATCAAAATTTCTATTCATATTTACAACAACTTCTTTTTTAGCAGACAAACGCAATTCGGTGTCAGCATAAGGATTTTGTAAAACGAAAAAAACCCTACCCTGAAGAGGCCTTACTCTCACTTTTAATTGAGTATTTTTTGCGATTTGTTTAGAGGCCGTGGGATCTAGGATTTTACGAACTTTATTCATATTTTTTCTGGCCTCATCGCTCATTAAAGCAGTGCTCTCATCAGCATTTTTGCTTTCTTCTTTTTTGATATTTTCTTTTTTAGTTTCTTTATCCGTTTCCTTTGGTTGATCTTTTTTAGTCGCTTTTGTCGCCGTAAAAACTGTTTTACCTTGCCTTCTTATTTCTCCTAAAAATCGCTTCTCCAAATATTTTAAAAATGATTTCTTATAATAAAGTCCTTTCTCCTCATCACTTGGTGTTTCATAAAGTCCAGTTGATTCAAGATTCCAATTTTCAGCGTTCTGTTCTGTTGTACGCCATTTGGTGTTGCTGTCTTTCATCGAATTGAGAATGCCATTTTCGTCTTGAACAAAAATGCGATTAATACCGGTAACTGCTGGAGCTGGAACATCCTCCATCATATTTTCACGGTAACCAGTGCTGGCCGGAGTGCGAATTGGAGTACTCGAAACTGTAAAATAAGGCGTGCCAGATTCATTTGTTTTATAGCTCTGATCTTTGTAGGAAATTACATTTGAATCATTTTCTTGAGCATTTAAAGAGCACGCCAAAAGAACAAAAAAAGCAACCATGAGCTGTCTAAACTTTAAACAGCATGTGAATTTTTTAAACACTAAATTAATCATCCTCATCGTTCCGTTGCCCCTGCTTTTAAGTATTCAACCCCTTAAAGCATTTGTTAAATATCTATTTATTTAACTGCAAGAGAGAGGCCAATACCTAAAAGAATCCACATCCTATGGCGAGCGGGAATTCCACCTCCCCATTATACACCGCTACCAGTTTACTTTTCAAATATACCCTCACAGTACCAGGGTAAAATACTCGGCCAAGGTCAGCGGTATTCAAGGTCCGTCTTTTAAAAGAGTTTTAACTCCCTGGTTAAAAAAAAATTTACCTTCAAAAATGAGTTGGAGAGCAATGCTTTAATTTTTAAAGCATCGGGATAGTTTTGATTAATCCAAGTGGACTTAAAGTTCGTTGGAACATCGCTATTAGCTGCTTATTGTTTCGTAAATTTTACGGTAAAATTTACGAAACAACAAGCAGCTAAGGGTGTATTTATAGATCCACAATCTCTTTAGTTTCATTAACTAGATTTTGCAGTATTTTTTTAGTTTCACTGTCTAGATTCATTTCTTTTGATTTGCTGGTTAAGGCCTTCAAAAAGGTTTGGGCGCTGATTCCCTTGGGAAGTTGAATGCCACTTTCTGGTTTTTTTGCAGGGCCCAAGTTTTTTCCAGCGATCACTTTCTTCAAATCATTTCTGCTGACAACTTTGCCGGCAATAATTTGATCCGCTACTTTTAATTTTTCAGGGCCATCGGTGAGCCCATCATATTCCAGCAGGACATATTTTTCGATATCGTATTTTTTGGCGGCTTCTTTAATATCTGACGAAAGTTTGGCCACCATTAAGCTGCGATGAACTTCTGTTTTACAAATACCAAGGGCATCAACAATTTTACGTTCACTCGCCCCAGTCGCTTTTTGGTAATTAGCAACTCCATCCGCTCGATCGATATAATGGAGCTGTTCCCTGGAGGAGTTTTCTGAAAACTGAATCGCCATCAGCTCTTCTTCTGTCTTATTATCTAGAACAAAACAAGGAGCTTCCTCTAGAGGAATTAAAGACATCGCCCGAAAACGTCTTTCCCCACAAATCAAAGTATAGCGCCCGCCCTTTTTATGCAAAACCAGTGGCTGAATCAGGCCATTAACTTTTATATTCGCCGCCAATTCCCGGAGCGAATCATCGTTAAATTTAGTTCTAACTTGTTCTTTAACCTGAATATCTTTTAATTTAATCTTATCGAGCTTGGCACCCTGGAGCAGTTTTTCATCGGAAAGTTTATAATGTTTTTCATCGACGTGAATAACTTCACGTTCTTTTTTAGAAATTCTAGGAGCAAAGGATTTCGCCATAACCACTTCCTTGTTTTTATGTCAAAAAATTTTTATAAATTGAGAGACTTCCACAATTGTTCGTAATCTTGTTTCCCAGTACTATTTTTGCCCATAAGCACCATTGGCCTTCTGAGAGAAATTGATTCTTGCATTTGAACCAAATTTCTAATTGCCGGAGTGGTATTGAAACTTTGCGACAGCTCTTCAAGCCTTTGTCTTTCAATTTTTCTTCTGGGATTAACCATCGAGGGAATAATAGAAAAAGTAAGGTTTGGATTTTCGGTATCTTTGATAATTTCAAAGGTATCCATCAGCTCTTCTAAACCATCAATAGAGTAATCCTGAGCTTGAGTAGGAATAAAAATACGGTCGGAGGCAACTAGCGACATAATGAGTTCATCCCCAAGCATGGGAGGAGTATCGATCACAACATAATCAAAAAGATTTTTATTTTTAATTTCTTCCAAACGAATTCTAAGCAGTCTTTCTTTTCTTCCAGCATCTTTTCTAATTTCGGTCTCTGACAGGATAAGAAGTTTTGAAAGATTTGAGAGATGTCGACTTGAAGGAATAATCTGAATATTTTTATAGAGCTCAGCATTGCCTTCGGCGGGAAAAATAACTTGATCAAGACCAACGTCCCCGATCAACCATTCGGGAATTAAGGTTCTCTGAACCTGAACACCTAAAGTTGAACTTAAATTTGCTTGAGAATCAAGATCAATCGCTAGAACTTTGTGTCCCTTGTTCGCAAGATAACAGGTTAGCTGGTACGCTTGCATGGTTTTACCCACGCCCCCCTTATTATTTGCAACGGTGATGACTTCCATGTTTCCTCCGCCTGTAGGGTTTAAATTTGAACGCACCCCTATGTCACAATAAATTTTAAGAAACTTCAAGCAAGGATGTCAATGATATAAAACTACAGAGCAATACCAATTATGTAAAATAATTGGTATACCGTAATTTTAAATCTAAAATCTTATAGGTGGCAAAAGTGATTAACCAAATCTACTCATCCGACTTAAAACAAAAATTGGATCAAAAAGAAAAAATACTTCTCATCGATTGTCGCGAACAAAATGAATGGGATGCTGGCCATATTCAAGAAGCAGTACTTATGCCCTTGGGACAATTTGAAGAGTTATTCAAAACTCTGGATAAAAATGCCCAAATTATTGTCCAATGCCGAAGCGGACAGCGCAGCATGAGGGCCTGTGTCTTTCTTGAAGAGAAGGGCTTTGAAAATCTGACTAATCTAGAAGGTGGAATTATAGGTTGGGCGCAATCAGGTTATCCGATAGTTGAATCAGACGGCGAATAATGCTAACTTCCAGCCCATGCTAGATTTTAGTGACAAGCAAACCGATCAATATTTACCAACAATATCTGAATCTGAATTATCAGATGAGGATGTTATTTTAGAATTGGCCGCTCTAAAATCCGAACTAAAAAATGAAGTCGTCGTTTTAGGACATCATTATCAACAAGACGATGTTATTCGTTTTGCTGATGTTATCGGAGACTCACTGGCACTCGCCCAAAAAGCATCAAAACTAAAACACCCCCATATTATATTTTGTGGCGTTCACTTCATGGCAGAAACTGCAGATATGCTCACTTCTCCTTCGCAAAAAGTAATTCTTCCTGATCTACGTGCAGGCTGTTCAATGGCAGACATGGCCAATGAACATGAAATTAATAAAGCGTGGAAATTTTTAAGTGAGGCCTCTTCAAAAAAAATTATTCCAGTAACTTATATTAACTGCGATGCCAAATTAAAATCATTCGTCGGCATCCACGAAGGCAGTATTTGCACTTCATCCAATGCTCGAAAGATTATTACTTGGGCATTAAACAAAGGCGACAAGTTGATGTTTTTTCCCGATCAACATCTAGGTCGCAATACCTGCTTTGAGATGGGTATTCCCCTAGAGCAAATGGTTGTCTATAACCCCAAGATACCAAATGGTGGACTAACTTTTTCTGACGTTCAAAATGCCAAAGTAATTCTTTGGTATGGATACTGCTCCGTTCATCAAGGTTTTAAGCGAGAACATATTGATCTGATTCATAAAAACGATCCCAATATGAAAATTATTGTTCACCCAGAATGCTCATTTGACGTTGTTTCCGCGGCCGATTTAAATGGTTCAACTTCATTTATCATTGATGCTATTCACAACTCTCCGGCCGGGAGCAAATTTGCAGTGGGAACAGAAATAAATCTCGTCAATCGCCTTGCCGCTCAATATACTGATAAAAAAATTATTTCGCTGTCGCCTTATCAGTGCCTATGCACCACGATGTATCGAGTGAGACCGCGCTGGCTTCTAGCAAGTTTTAGGGCCATCAAAAAAGGTCAGCCGATCAATGTTATCAGTGTCCCCGATAAAATTAGAAAGGACGCTTTAATGGCACTTGATCGTATGCTTTTAAACTCCTAACTTCATCCGATAAGTTTCAGTGAATGGAGTAGATTTATGATTTACGCCGATTACAATGGCAGTGCCCCTATTTGCGAAGATGTCAAAAATTATCTTATTAAAAGGCTCAATAGTAATGGGCCTTACTCTAATCCGAATGCCATTCATTTTATGGGCGGAAAAGTTTTGATGACAATGGAAAAGGCGAGAAGTGAATGTGCTCGTATTTTGGGAGCAATGGCCCACCAAATTTTTTTTAACTCCGGATCGTCTGAGGGGATATCACAAGTTTTCCATTCACTTTTAAGTGACGGTGTGACCAAAGGAAAAGACATCATGATTATTTCTGCCATCGAACACTCTGCCGTAGTGAATGCAGGATTATATTTTGAAAAGAAAGGATATAAATATTTAATTCCAAAAACGCTAGAGAATGGATTGGTTGATATCGACGACCTAGAAAAACTACTGAAACAAAATTTAGAAAAAGTTGCGATTGTATCAATCATGGCGGCCAACAATGAAACGGGTGTCATTCAGCCCTATAAAGAAATTGCTTTATTATGCCAAAAATATCACGCACCCTATTTTTCAGATACCACTCAACTAGTTGGAAAGGGCCCTTTTAATTTTCAAGAATGTATGGCGGATTATGCGGTAATGTCTGGCCATAAAATCGGCGCACTAACTGGAACTGGAATTTTAATGGCAAAAGATCCTTCTACCCTAAAGAGTTTAATATTCGGCGGAGGTCAAGAAAAAGGACTGAGGGGAGGAACTCAAAATTATATTGGAAACGAAACATTAGCGGTGGCACTAACCCATATGCAAAATAATATTTCAAAACTCGAAGATATAAGATTAAAAAGACTAGAATTTGAAGCAAAATTAAAAAAAGAATTTCCCGCAATTGTCATTCTAGGAGAGAAAGCTTCAAGGCTTGCAAGTACAACATTTGTCTCCTATCCAAAAATACACGGACAAGGAGTGCAAATTGAACTTGAATCTCAAAATATATTTGTAACAACATCATCTGCTTGTTCCGATAATGAGCCCGTAACTTCAAAAGTATTAAAGGCCATGAATGTCAGTGATGATATCGGAAGAGGTGCGATTAGAATAAGTTTAGGGCCTTGTTCCAACCCCGAAAGTTATGATAATATTTTTCAAGGAATGTGCAATGCTTATAAAAAACTTTCAAAAATTAAAAGTTTTTAAAATTATATTAATTTTAATTATTTCTGGATGCTCAAAAGAGTTTCAAGAAAAAAACTTCTCAATACCCGACTGGAAAATGCCAGAGCAATCCAGCAACCATCAAAAAATTTATTTTGCCATTTATGGAAGTGTTTTTGAACCTCAGGAGCACCTTGAAACCAAACAGTATCAAGAAGGAAAAAGCATCAGCTTTAAAGTTGGAGGGAAAGAAGCATTAAAAGAATACCTTGCGATTCTCAAAAAAAGATTCCCACAGAACTTAATAAGTATTTCAACAGGTGCGCTAATTAATCCTTCTAAAGATATTGCTCAAACAACACTAGATTTACAATTTTTAAAAGAACTCTCTCCAGACATAACTCATTTTAATTATAAAGATCTAGCTTCTTTGGCAAATGAAAAACGAGAATTAAAAGAAACAAAAATTAATTTTAATATAAACCTAATCAACAGTAATGTTATCGATCACAAGAACAATGAAATTTACCTTCCTCTTAATGCCGTTTCTGAGAAAGTTATAAATATCTATAATCAAAAAATGGCATTTCTCTCTATTAACTATGCTCAAGACACGGAAACAAAACAGCTTATTGCCTTACCTGGACTGATTCATCAAGACCCCATCCTAACCATTCTCAAGGCAAAAGAAAAATTAAAGGCCCAAGGCATTCATTCTTTTATTTTGCTTGCTAATATTCACTCAAATTGCCGATCAGTTGTCGATTTTAAAAAATATCATAGCTTTGAATTTATGGAAAATACCGAACTTCACTGCGATGAAGATGATCCCTTGTTAAAACTAGTAAAAAGGCTTCCTCCTCATGTCGTTGATGCAATTATCTTAACAAATACTAATGAAAATCAAAATAATAAATTTTTACTTGGTTCATTGAATGAAATTCCCATTGTTAAGCTAGATGAATCAGGAAAATATATTTTGCTGACCGAAATGAGTTATGATTTAACTCGATTTAGAGCTGACAAAAAAAAGTTTTCCTTTTGGCCCCCAATAAAACTTTGCGAAGAATTTATCCTCTCCACTCAAGATTGCTACATCAACGAATTTGAAGCTCTTCCAACTATTTTAAAGATTGATCGTCCAAGCGAACTCGCACTCATTCCAGCAAAGTTTTTAGGTTTTGAAATTTCAAATTCCAAACTTTAAATACAAACTAAAATTTTATTTTCATCACAGACGGTATTTAATCCAGGGCCGCAATATCCGGCCTTTGAACCATTAAAGCACGCCTGGTTATCTTTAATAACTTTTAATCCAACTGGACAGGCCACTTGATTTCTTTCACCACAATGATTAATTCCGCAAAATTTAGGGCCACCTTGTGGGCATTGGCCCCTGACTGTTTCAAACCAACCATACTTGCATTTATGACATTCAAAATTAGAAATATTTTGGCAGTTTTCATCAACATCGTGACATATAACAGCGGTTCGTTCCGAATAATTATCATTGTAATCACCAAGAAGTTTTATTTTTTGATTGGGGTCTATAATATTAAAACCGGGAATTAACCCACTAGATGAACTACTTTCAAACCTCAATTTTTTAGAATAAGTCACGGGATAAATTTCTTCAGAGAGTATCGATTGCCCAAAAAATAAAGAACCACTTTTAAGGTTGGGAAGTGGAATTAAAATAAATTTTTCTTTTTTTTGCCTCTCAAAATAAAGCGCAAGATGGAATGCTGAAATTTTTTGTGGAAAAATGCTATGCTTTTGTTCTTCATCCGACAACACATATGAAAAATTAATTGTATTGCTAATTAAGGCTATTGGAGTTTGTGAAATCTGCTCTAGGCATCCCCCAGCAACAGGCAAGTCAAAAAGTGCAATAGTACCTAATTGATCTTTCGAATTTATAGAAAAAGGGACTTTATAAATCAAACATGTCTTTTTTTTAAACGAATGAAATTCAATTAAGGGCAACCAGGCATTGGGGGGGTGAACAATAAATTTGCCAGTATTGATATCATCATTATTTAAAATAATAATTTTATTTGACGCTAAAATATTGGCCTTTAGCAAAGCTTCAAATATTTCTAAATCGCGAACAGTCGAATCACGAATAAAATTTTTAACTTGATTGCAACTAAAAAATAAAAATATCGACATGAGTAAAAATATTTTCATGAATTATTTAACCTTTCCTCGTTCAAAAGGATTTGCATTTTTTTTCATACAGCGAAAAGCAATAGCAAAATCAAGATCCTGAATTTCTGTTTTAAATTTATTTCCCCATTCAATATTACTATCTGAAAATCCGACGCCGTCCCAATAGGCCCTTCTTCCCAGTTGATGCCAGGGAGATTTTGCTAAAAAATAATAGCTTGAGGCCTTTAAATTTTCTTTTGGACTGCGAATATTTCTCATGGCCTCAAGTGGGCCCCCCATAACTTGAAATACCCCGCTCCAGGTAACATGACCTCGATCATGAGCTTTATATTTTCCAGAGCTAATACATTCTTTAGTAAAAACCTGTTTGCAAAAATCAATCTGAAAATTAAATTTGGGATCATGCATGGCCATAAACAAAAATGAATCTTTAAATTTTTTTGTCCACGGATATGGCCCTCTAGAATTTAAAATAGGATAAGGATCCTCTAGCGAAGGGGGGTAAAAGGACATAGCATCAAAAATCTGAGCATCCACTAATTGTTTCCCTCGAAAAGCACAAAATGCTTTCATTTTTTTTTCAGAAATATGATGTGCCGGTTGTGCCCATAAGCTTTGTTCTGGCCTAACCATTCCCTCAGATCCCATTGGGTCAACATCAATCCATTCTTTAATATCTCTAAAAGTAACCAAAAATTTATCTACGTAAATTGCTTGATTGAAATTATCAAATCGGAAATCATCCACTGTTCCTGCTTTTTCGACTGGCCCCTCAGCATAAATTCTTTCCGGAAGATAAACATCTGAACATGAGTCTTCAAATTGAAAGGTGGATTTATTTATTTTTTCATGATCAGCGAGAGTAAATTTAATTCCGTAAGGATAACCATCAATTAATGGTGATGTCACTTCGACAATTTTAGAATTATCTCCTGGAATAATGGTCAGTTTTATACGTTCAAATTGTGTACTTGAAAATTGATTATGTTTTATTTTTATATAACAAGTAAAAAAATCTGGGTTACATTGAAAATAGGAGCGGTCGATATTTTTTAGCTCCTGATTGGTAATTCCCATACATTCGCTAATTTTTTCTTTCTCTAAATCATTAACATCGGCGAATCTCCAAAGGAGATGTAAATCCATTGCAACAGAAACAATTGCTTCTGTGAATACTGCTTCCCGAACGATATTGTCGGATAATTCTATAGGGCCAAGAAAGACTCTATAAACTCCTCCAATTCCCACTAATATCAAAAAAAGCATAACTAAAAAGAGAATTCTAATTTTAGTTCTTCTGCTGGTGTGTGGGGGAATCTGCTCTTTATCTACAGACATGGAATTTCCTGCTGATTAACTGAAGATGAGGACATCAAATCTCCACCAGAATATAATAATTCTATGGCGTACTTATAAAGTTCGCAACGATTACCAAATCGAGGGCATAATGATTGACTGGATTAATGAAGTTTCCAAAGAACAAGAAAAAAATGAAGTATTATCTTTTCAAGATTATATGGACTTATTTCTTAAAAACCCATCTAAAGAATTACGGCCCAGCTTTGACTACCTCATAGATATGCTTCATTATTTTGGAAAAGACAGTGACAATCACTTTAAATTATTTCAAACAGGGCATCCAGATTCACCACCAGTTTATGGACAATTTCGAGCACAGGAAAATCTCTATCAAAACCTGATTAACTTTAGAGAAGAGGGTATCAACAACAAGTTTATTCTTCTTATCGGCCCAAATGGCTCATCAAAAACAAGCTTGATTAGAAAGTTTATAAAAGGCGCTGAAGAATATTCACTAAAAGAAGATGGCGCCCTTTTTTCCTTTAGCTGGATTTTCCCAATCGATACTTTTTTAAGAGGAACTTTGGGACTTTCCCACCATCACTCTCCTCAACAAGTTAATTCTTATGCACAACTTGAAGACAAAGAAATTACCGCTATTATCAACTCAGATCTCAAAGACCATCCCATCTTGCTTATTCCAAGAAAGGCCCGTCAAAAATTAATTGACGATATACTCGCTTCCAATCCAAAGCTGCTCGAACGCATCAAAAAAACATTTTTTTATCGAGGAGATCTCTCAAAAAGAAATCACATGATTTACGATGCCCTTCTTAAAAGCTATAAAGGGAATCATCAAGATGTCCTTAAACATATCCGGGTCGAACGATTCACCATCAGTAAACGCTACTCGAGCTCGGCAGTAACAATTGAGCCCCAGCTCCATGTTGATGCTCAAATGAATCAGATTACGATGGATAGAAGACTGGCGAGCCTCCCACCGAGCTTGCAATCACTCAATTTATTCTCAATGCAAGGAGAGGTGGTGATGAGCAATCGTGGAATCTTAGAATTCTCCGATTTATTAAAAAGACCACTTGATACTTTTAAATATCTCCTCATGACAATGGAAACTGCAAACATCAACATATCTGGAATTTTAACTGAATTGGACATTTTTTTTGTTGGTACTTCTAATGAAATTCACTTAGCTGCATTTAAACAACACCCTGACTTTAATTCTTTCAAGGGAAGATTTAGTTTTATTCGCGTTCCCTATCTTCTCGATTATAAGAATGAAGAAAAAATTTATGAAGATCAAGTGACAGGACTTAAAGCAAAATCTTTCTTTGAGCCTCACTCCCTTCGTGCCCTATGTCTTTTTTCAGTGATGACTAGACTGCGCTCTCCTCAGCCAAAAAACTTCGAGGATAAAAAACTCACTCAACTGGTTGGTGGGATAAATCCACTTGAAAAAACATTCTTCCTAAGTGAGCAAAAAATTCCTGAAAACTTTGATCTCGAATCGGCACAAGTTATCAAGCAAGGACTTAAAGAAATAATCAACGAGTTTGAAAATGAAAACCTTTACGAAGGGAAATTCGGACTTTCTCCCAGAGACATTAAAAACATAATATACAAACTATCTACTCTTCATAAAAATACTACTTTTCTTGAAGTCCTAGAATATCTGGGACAACTTTCTTTGAAAAAACACGAATACGATTTTCTCAACATGACCCCCCAGGGCGACTATCACCATCCAACACGTTTTTTAGTTCTTATTCGAGAGCACTTGCTTGCTATTTTTGATAAAGAGCTTAGATCTTGCTTGGGGCTGATTGACGATCGATCTTATGAGGACTTTATAAAAAAATATGTAATCAATATTATTGCCCTAATAAAAGGTGAAAAAATAAAAAATATAATCACTGGCAAATTTGAATCTTGTGATGAGTTTTTTATCAAAGAGTTTGAAACTAGTATAAATTTAAAAGAAGAGGCCAAAAACTTTAGATCACATTTAATGACTAAACTTGGCGCATTTTCCCTAGATCACCCGGGTAAAAAAATTACTTATACTGAAGTCTTTCCAGAGCTTGTAGATAAATTGCGAGAATCTTTTCGCAACGAGCAAAAAAAATATATTCAAACATTGGCAAAAAATCTGGTTTATTACGAAGCAGAGCTCACTAGCGTGGCCGAATCACCTTCCACTACTCCTCTTTCTGAAAATGAAAAAAAACAAATTTCAGCAGTGATAGACAACTTACAAACCAACTTTCACTACAGCAGAAACGGTGCTATATCCCTTCTAAAGACCCTAATTAAAGAACGCTATTAGAGGATCGATTGGGAATTATCACAAAATCCTTTCAGTCAGAATTATTTGAAGTCACTTATCAAGCAGAGCCTCATCATGAAGGCATGCGACTAGATCAATTTGTGCAAGTATATTTACCGAGCTTTTCTCGCCAGCAAGTAAAAAACAAAATCACTTGTGGTGATGTGATGATCGAGGGACGAATTCCTCCGCACCGACCAAGTGTAAAAATCCATGAAAGAAATCGGATTTATTTGCGTATGAATAAAACCGTCCACGAAGACGAGTACTGGAACAATCAAAAAATTAAATTTGATATAAACCCTGAAGAAATTTATCAAGACAATGATCTTCTGGTCATCAATAAACCGGCATTTATGGCCACGCATCCAACGGGTAAACATCTTTTCTACGCTGCTACAGTTTTTTTTGAAGAAAAATATAAAATGAAAATAAATTCACTTCACCGCCTAGATCGAGAAACATCAGGCGTTTTACTTTTGGGAAAGAATGCTCGCTTTTCTTCTTTTGTCACAGATTTTTTTGAAAATTCTGAAATTAAAAAATGCTATTTTTTCATTGGAGTTAAACAACCTGGCACGAATACTGAAAATAGTTTTTCCGTAAAACTTCGCCTAGGAACACTTAATGAAGGGCGAGAACGGGTAATCGTAAATTCTTATCCTGAAAAGGGGCTTGAGGGAAAATCGGCGCACACTGATTTTTTTATTTTAGAGAAAAAGGAAAAATATATCTTGGGATTAGCATTTCCCAAAACTGGCAGACAACATCAAATTAGAGTTCATGCCAAGTCCCAAGGAATGCCGCTATTGGGTGATAAACTCTATTTAGGTGGGTACAAAATATTTCAGCGATTTAAAGATCTAATCCCCACAGTCGAAGATCATAATTTGATGGAAATTCCTCGCCACGCCCTCCACGCTATGGCGCTAAAAATACCTGCGATTCCCCCTCTTTCAAAAGAAGAAAAAATATTCATCGGAAAATTCCCTAAAGATTTGCGTGACTGGATGAAAATGAAACTTAATCTTTCAGAATTCGACTGCCTAAACATTGAGCACAAGGCCTTTCTTAAGATTGAGGAAGTTTTCGAAGCTCATTAAGAACACCAAAACTCGACTCATTTTCAGGGCCTTCTAAAACTTTTTTTGGTCTATGAATCATTTTGTGAAGATAGCTCGCAATATTGGAAACCCCTACACTGTTTGGATGATCCTTAAATGCACTCTGATCATTAAGAGAATCACCAAAATAAATAGTTTCCTCTAATTTTACATCTTGAAAATAGTTTTTAAGAACATATTCGATCGCTTTAAACTTAGTAACTTCACCAGGCCAAAAGTTAAGATGAACATTTGAGGAGGAAAATGAAACCCGATGAGCGGTTAGAAATTGTTCCACTTTTTCCTTTTGCTCTAAATCTTTAAAATATTCTATTGCTCTGTCGGTTTTTCTCCCATAGCTGTCAACAGAAAGATTGAGGCCTGGAAAATTATCAAGAAGTTTTTCGGTAACTTTTTTTAAATTTTGTTGTTCAAAGTTAGAGACGAGGGGCACTTCGACAATTTCTTTATCACCCTTTGTTTTCTTACAAATTATTCCCCCTCCTTCTAAAATAGCAAACTGCATGGGAAAGTGAGTAAGAAAATAGTGTCCCCAAGAAAGCGAACGCCCAGTGGTAATAACTAATTCAGCATTAAGACGTTTGCATTCATTAAGAACTTCAAAAAAAGAAGATCTTAATTCATGACCATGAGTTAGGGTGCCATCAAAATCAGAAAAAACAATTTTAATCATTAATTAAAGGTGTAAGTCACACCGGCGAATGCACCAGTATAACTATCTTTTAAGTTGATCATTGCCTCGAGATTCCCCACAAGGTTTTCCATACTGTTAATGCTCAATTTTCCTGTAGCGCCGAGATTGAGGTTAAGGGAAGTTTTATAAGTATTGCTATCACCATTGAGATTTACGGCAAAGGGTAGAGCAACAAACGGAAAAATTTCTCTTCCGCTTATATTAAAACCTTTCGAGGCAGTCGGCGCCACTCCCAATTTATTTAATCTACCGCCAAATTCTTTTGCATTTTCATAATAAGTTTTCATGGAGACTCTCGGTTGATAATCATAGTCTTCGAGTATTTGAAAATCAGCGCCAAGAAATGCCCGGCCAGAATATTCTCCGCCACTCATCCCCACTCCTGCCTCTAACTTTACTTGTTCCAATACTTTTTGGGTGTAGCGAATTTGTACTCCGATCCCACCGCCGGTTGAAGTCACACCATCAAACTCAGTAGTCACTTGCTTTTGATTGAGGGCAATTGGGTGAGTGACAGTTCCTATATTGGCAGCAAAAGTTGAGAAGCTGACAAAAATAAAAAGCAATGCAAAGTAAAAGCGTTTTGTTGTCATAATGATCATGTCCTTTTTGTTATTTTAAATCAGTAAACGAAAAGAGAGCTATTGTAACGATAAGAAGCTTCCCCCGTAAAAACGCAGCGAAGCATTGACCTATCTGTTGGCGGTACTTTAACTCTTCTTCGGCAAAATGCCAGTTGACTAAACTTTTGGCCGCTTCTATAACCTCATTTGCGCTATTGTGGTGGCCGTAGTTCAGTTGGTAGAGCGCCAGATTGTGATTCTGGTTGTCGTGGGTTCGAGCCCCATCGGTCACCCCATTTTTTTATTCCCTCAGAGCAACAAAACAGTAATAAAACTAAGGGTCACACACAATTTTAAGCAGTCGCTCTGAATTCGACTTCTGTCACACTAATCTAAGAAAATATTACATACAAAAACAAAGGAATGGATACTCGGGTTAGAGTTGGCCTACTGTCAGCGAAAAATACAATTTTAATCTTTATGGCAGTACCTAACGAAATTATACAGACAAAAGAACTTTACGAGTTGTTCGCAAAGCACACTAATCAATCTAAGTTTTTTAAACAACTTGTAAAAAACAACCATACCTATAGGCATGTGCTGAGATTTTTTGGCAACCTCTCTATGTTTGCGACCTTGCTGTTGGCCCAAATTATTCTTTACAGAGAAAGTTCGCTCTTATCGCTCCTCATATTCCCGGCCTATGTCTACTTACAAAGCGGCGTGATTTTTAGCTTGATGGTGCACTCCCATGAACTCAGTCACGATCACATCAAAGTGAAATGGCTCAATGATACACTTGGGATTATCAGCGGTGCTTTTATAGGCCTCAATTTCTATAGCTTCAAATACGCACACCAACTCCACCACGTGAATATCGGAAACCTGGATGCTCCGGAGATTGGAGCGCCCGTATCACTCAGGGGGCGCCAGCGCCTAGGCCAACTCGATGTACATAGCAGGCTTCTTCAGATTTTCCGCAAGAACAAGTTGATTGCTTATTTAATCACCTGGCCTGTTCATCTTTATCACGGTGACTATGCCAGCTGGGTACTGCCATTTCGTATAAAAAAAGGCATCCATTTAGGTGGCCTGCTTTGCTTTCTCGCTTTGCTGACGGTGAACACTGCCCTACTACTCAGCTTTGGACTAAGCTACCTTCTACTATATTTGGCGCCAGTATTTTTGGCGGGCACCGGTATTCTCATGCTTACGTTCCTCCATCATGCGCACGAAGATTCAATTTTCTTCGATACAAAACATCACGGGCGCCAAGCTTTAATGATGTTCACCACCGATCGCAACTACGGCCCCATTGGAAATTTCTTTATGCTAAACAACGGATTCCACATCCCCCACCATCTCAATCCTATGATTGCGTACTACGACCTACAAAAGGCCAGCGAATATTTGCAAAAAACTATTCCTGCCGAGCTTAAATACAACTACTACAAAAACTCCAATCTCTACCGTGACTTTGTCGACGGAATTTATGAGCAACGCCTCGATCATGATCCCGAGTACTACCAACTTAAGTATCTGGGGCGATAAGATGGCCGGCATGAAATATCGGCACGTAGTCATCTTAGGGGGAGGATTTGCTGGCCCACTAATGGCGATCGCTGCAAGTCCACACGCCAAAAAAATCACTCTCATCGAGCGCTACTCTCGTGCGCCCAACGAAGAATGGTTGGGCACACCCCAAAGCGATCACGGCCATTACCTCACCAAAAAGGGTCAGGACCTGCTGGAAAAAATGCTTCCTGGAATCTTGCAAGAACTTCTGGGCAAAGGCGCTCGCCTGATTGATTGGGGAAGAAATACATCTTGGAGCAATCACGGCGGGGTCACTCCTTTGTATGATTCGGGAGTCCGTTCGCTTTTATTTGGCCGAAAGCTGCTCGACCGTACCATTTTCAAAAAGGCCACTGAACTCTCTAACGTGAGTATCATGACGGCGACGGTTGAAAAGCTTGAGTTTAAAAACTCGAGAGTGGAGTCCATTCGCTTGAATCAGGGCCAGGTGATCACTAACGCCGATCTGGTGATCGACACCCGGGGACGAATGGCCAAAATGAAAGATAAACTAGAACAGGTTCTGGGCCCGATACCAGAGCGTACTATTAAAAATAATATCACCTATCATACACTGCTTTTGGATCACCCCTATAATCCTGCGGTAGATGTCCAGCAATTTTTTTGTCAGCCAGATATTTTGAATAACGGAATCGGCCACTTTGCATCACCAATCGAGGGAAATAAAATTGCCTTCACAGTCTCTGACTATTACGGAGACAGCTCCTCTCGTCCGTTTGAGACCTTGAAAAATCACCCCTGGCTTAGGGGAAAGGATCTCACAAATCCAAAAATTTTTAGAAACCTAAGTAGCGTTCATACTCAATACGGAAGTTCCCAGAGTTGGATTGCCAATTATCTGCTGGTGGGAGATGCTGTTTGCCGACTCAATCCAGTATTCGCCCATGGAATGACCGTGACATTAGAGATGGTCATGGCCTTTCGCCAGGAACTCTTGAAGAGAAATCGGATTTCCACTTATCGTTTGCAGCGGCAGTTTGATAGATTAATTCGGGCCCCTTGGTTTTTCGTGCAGATGGATTCGATTCGCACCCGACAAAACCCTGCGCCTGCTGGTATCCGCGCTCTCCGGGACTTAATTCGGGCGATGTTCTTCACCACCTCGAGTGATCGCAACGTTCACCTAGTGGCCCTTCGGGTAATACAACGAACCACCTCTCCCTTGGCGCTGCTATCGCCCCTTTTTCTCATGCGTATTCTGGTCAATTTAGCTGCTCACCGCTGGGCCCTTGCTCTTTCCGCCTTTTATGAAGCATGTGCCAAGATGAAACAGCCGAACCACCACTGACCCTACTAGTTTTATGAAGACCTGACAGTTGACAGTGCTAGCGGCAAGTAAACCACCCATCAATGCACCTACAACCCCAGGCACGGTGACATCATTGGCGGCAAGATAAAGCCCTTTCACTGGCGTCCTTGTACGCAATGATTTGTTCGTGAACCTTTTTGGAGTTGTTTCCAGACCGTAA
>JAHEZZ010000133.1 GCA_023250815.1 Bdellovibrionales bacterium | reverse complement strand
TTTAAGTAACCTTGTAAGGCGATTGATATTGGTTCCAGTATCTTGAATAATGAGAGTATTGGTTTGTCTGATTTCGATGAGACGTCCATAACGAGTAAGAAAAGGCCTAAAGCTTCTAGCGACTTCTACTACGTCAATATTTTTCAGCGGAATAATTCTCATGACATAATTTTCAGTATCGGGGGTATAAGATCCGGTATAAATTTTAGTAGGGGTGTAGCGAATATCTCTGGCATTGACGATTTTATAAAAGGCCCCAGAGTCAACCAGAGTATACCCATTAATATTGAGAGCGGTAAGATAGGCCTTCCAGGCATCACCAACAGTAATCGGAGTGGGGGCCTGAATAGAAATTTTTCCTTTGAGATCTTTTTCCATAATTAAGTTAATGCCGGCAAGTTTTTGCATATGTTTAGTCAGATCAATTAAACTTACGTTTGGAAAATCAAAACTTGTCACCACCTCTGGGCCAAAAGCGGTTTCTGGATTTAAGTTGACATATTTTTTGTCTTTAGCGGGTGTCTTGACTTGTCCAATACCACTGCCATGTCCAAAAATATCATCACCTTTTGATCCGCTCTGTTCATTATTGCTAAAATCGCCGTAAGGAGTTTCACCATCCATAGAGTCCCCGTCAAAATCACCGTCATCTCCTTCGGGAATATTAACTGGCGGCCCAGGTGGGGGGGGGGATCCAGCGTAACCTTCCGGAGGTGAAGTTGGTGGCACCTCAACCGATTTTGCCGCTTCAGGATCGGTATTTGTCGGGGCCTCAAACTGAGTGGGGGATTGAAATTTTTGAAATTGACTATAACTTTTTGAAGAATGGATTATTGCCCAAGGGATTAAAGGCATAATCATCAAAGGTATTATCTTTTGAGTAAATCCTTTGTGCTTTGGTAATAATAATTTTTTGTTCTTCATAGTTATTTTCCCCTACTCGAAACGGTACTCTAAAACTTGTTCTGATCCATCTCGTTCAACTGTCATTTGCCAACGGTCAATTTGTTTAATCTTTGCGAACATATTCATTAAATCATTTGCCCCTGTAATTTTATTGCCGTTGATTTGGGTAATGATGTCATTCTCTAAAATATTGAGATGTGAATAGATACTTCCCGGAATCACCTCAGTCATTTTATACGATAACGTTCCATCTGGATTATTAATTTGGATAGCGCGCGCCTGAGTAAGTACTGAGCCGATATCTTTTAGCAAATCATCGCGAATGGATTTTTGAATAAAGAAATTATTCCCAACATTTCTAATCCCTTGCATTTTGCTTTCCATGATGGCCTTTTTGCCTGCCTTGGGATCGAGAATTCCGCCCATTGTTCCGGGTGCTGAATTTTTAAGTTCATCATTTTGCACAAACTCACATTCGCCGGTTTGTAAATTTCGAAAGATCAATCGCAGACGTTCAATTCTTCCAATGCTTGCTATGCTTTCAACTTTATCTCCTTCTCTCACTTCTAAACTTTCTGAATTCCCTCTGACTTGAACTGAGGCCACCGATTTTACAGTGTCTTGTAAAACGACAGTGTTTAAAAGTTTTAAGGGAAGATTACTTTGAAGTTGTGCTAATAAACATTGAGTATTTAAATTTTTTGCCTTACCACCTAAATCTTGTTCGTTAACTTGAGCGTTGAAAATATTAGCGGTTTTAATCGCCAAAATATCTTGAGGACTAGGAATAATATTAGAATTCTCGATGTGTAAAAGAGGGTGCACGGAAAGAGAATTCGATTGCGGAGTTAACAAAAGCCCCGCTATCTTTCCAGTGAGATAAGAAAGAGAACAAATAAGTATAACGGTAAAAAATTTATTGATTCTCGGTCTTTCTTCTGGTGATAAAAAATGAGAAATTAATTCATCCCAGTGAAGGGTTTGCCAAACTTTCAAAGAGAAGGTCTTAAAGGACTCTAATGATTCCTTGGGATCAATTTTGGCACTACTCAGCGTTTCTTTGTGTGGCAAATGACTTTGTATCCACGTTTTCGCCTTTTTAAAGAAAAACGGCATACCTGAAAAATTTTTGCTGAGCAGATGGATTGAGTTCGCCGCTTTGGCGGTGGCCATATCCCAGGATTCTTTTATAGAATTTTTTTCTTCATTTTCATTCTCAATTTCAACTTCATCCTCATTTTCATCCATGGATTCTTGACTGATTGGAGTAAAACCAAATTTACTTAAATCGACATCTTTCGTTTTATCAGGTGATGATGGTGTTTGGACATCGTCGGCAGCAGAAGGTGGGGCAGGAGGAGGCGCCAAATTGTTGGCCTCTTTGTCATCAGAATTATTTTCTAATTCAACCTCTTCGACAATTTCATCGCTATTTTCATTTTCTTCTTGGGCCAGAAGTTCAACGTCTTCAAAAAATTCCTCTTGATTCTTGTCAATCAATTGATCTAATGATGGTGGGCCCTTTTGACCTTTTTTAAAAAACCCTTTAATTTTGTCTAAAATCTTTTTCATCTGGTCTCGAGCTTCCTTGCTTTTGGCCATCTCATTTTTTTTCTTAAACCTACTTTTCAACTCAAGAAAAAAAGTAATCCCTATCTTTATTGTAAGAACGAGTGGGACGCACTTCAAGAAAAGATTTAGTCTTGCAGCAAATATTTTGTTTGTTA
Source organism: Bdellovibrionales bacterium (assembly GCA_023250815.1). Taxonomy (GTDB): domain Bacteria; phylum Bdellovibrionota; class Bacteriovoracia; order Bacteriovoracales; family Bacteriovoracaceae; genus JAHEZZ01. The sequence goes on along the minus strand of JAHEZZ010000133.1, from coordinate 4,415 downwards.
AAGCAGTAACAATTCTTGATAATATTGCCCGGATTAGTCTTCTTTTTTGAGTTTTCGTTCGAGGAGAAAATATGTCTGAATCGCCTATTCATAAAGATTTTGATTCTATTGTGGCAAATTTTTTTTACGGAGAGGTCGATGAACAGCATGTTTTCCCCTTTCCCTCTCTCTCAGATTCTCAGAGGCAGATTGCAAAAAGTATGACAGAAGCGGTTAAAAGGTTTGCAGATGATAATATCGATGGACATAAACTGGACAGAGACGCAGAGATTCCAAAAGAAATACTTGAAGGTATTGCACAGCTAGGTTTATGTGGCCTAGGTGTCTCCGAAGAATTTGGGGGAATGGGTTTAGATTATACTTTATATTCTCGAGTTTTCGCTGAAGTTGCTTCTCATGATGGATCAATTGCCACTATGCTTGGGGCCCATCAATCGATTGGTTATCGCGCTCTTTTAAATGAAGGAACCAAAGCGCAAAAAGAAAAATATCTTGCAAAACTTGCCAGTGGAGAATGGCTGGCCTCTTTTTGTTTGACCGAACCAGGTTCCGGTTCTGATGCCTACTCCATAAAAACACGAGCAGTAAAAAATGAAGATGGCAGTTTTACGATTACAGGACAAAAACTATGGATTACCAATGCAGGAAGCGCTCATTTCTATAGCGTTTTTTGTAAAACAGAGCATGAAGTAAAGGGAAAAAAAGAAGATAAGATTTCTTGTTTTATTGTGGAAAAAGGAATGCCGGGTCTGAGTTTTGGGGAAAAAGAAAATAAAATGGGCATTAGGGCGAGTGAAACTCGTGCAGTTTATTTTGATAAAGTAAGAGTGCCTGCAGAAAATATTTTGGGAGAGCTAGGCAAAGGATTTAAAATTGCCATGAATGTACTAAATTCTGGCAGGCTTTCTTTAGGTGCAGGTTGTGTTGGCGGAATGCAAACTATAATTAAAATGAGCACTGAACACGCCAAAACTCGCCGGCAATTTAATCGTCCGATTGCCGAATTTGGAATGATTCAAGATAAGTTAGCTCATATGGCCTCATTCTGTTTTGCCTCTGAATGTGTTGTTTATTTGACGACTGCCAATATGGCCAAGGGAATGAAAGATTATCATTTTGAAACTGCTGTTTGCAAAATTTTTGGTTCAGAGTCTTTGTGGAAAGTTGTCGATATGGCCTTGCAAATAGCTGCTGGTAACGGCTATATGAAAGAATACCCCTATGAGAGAATTTTGCGAGATTGCCGTATCAATCTTATTTTCGAAGGTACTAATGAAATTTTGCGCGCCTTTATCGCTTTATCGGGAGTCAGGGGCCCGAGTGAAAAATTAAAAGACCTGGGAAAAATTGCCGAAATTTCTTCGGCCCTTTCTGATCCTATTAAATCTTTGGGGGTACTTACTGAATTTGCCAAAGGGCGACTGACTAAAATGATTGGGGCACGGACTCTCACTCAGGTGCATAAAGATTTAGAACTCTACGGGAATTTCTTCTCCGGCATGCTTGGTGATTTTGCCATTTGTGTGGAGAATACGTTGATGAAATACGGCAAAAATATTGTCGAGCACGAACTTCCTCAGGCCCGTTTGTCTAATATGGTGATTGAACTTTATGTTACCATCGCTGTGCTTTCAAGAACGACTCAGATTTTGCAAAATGATAGCGTTTTAGAAGATAAGAAAAAATATGTTTTATCATTGGCCAAGATTTCTTTAAAAGATTCAAGGCAGAGATTTATGTCGGCCTATAAAGGTATGACAAAAAACGCCGACAAAACCATAAAAGATGTTTCAGATGCTGTTTGTGCCAATGATGGTTACGGTTTAGACATCATTGATTATTAATCTTGAAAATATTATTTTTAATTCTATTTTTCTTTTTTTCTTGTGCTGTGAAGAGGGCCCCTGTTCTATTTCTTGAAGAAAAAAAGATCGCTCCAATGATAGTGGCGGGGCCAACTCATTCATCGCCTCTTTTTTTAAATAAAACGTTAGAAATGGGCCCAATTGATTTACATGCCACCCAGTTTAAAGTTTTAGATATAGATGGCGACGGGGAAAAAGATTTGGTGGCCCTTGAAGGAGCTTCCCTCCCTGTAATCTATTCCTATCATTCACTGACTAAAAAATATAAAGCGAATAATCGAATGAATTTATCTCATCCTTGCACTACAATTTCTTTTGCCGATTTTGATCGCGATGGTATTTCTGATGTCGTCTGCTTGCTGCTTAAAACAGGAAGTTGGAATAACAGCGCCATTGATGTTTATCTTCCTGCCAAAAATTTTAAAACAGTTGCTGGCATCAACCTGACAGATGAAGAAAAAAAGGCGCTTTCTCACTATGCGGTGGCGGATTTTGACAATGACGGTTACTTGGATCTTATTTTACTTTTTCACAGTAAAAAAATTTCGCCGATTTTTATGTTTGGTGGGAAAGAAGGTTTTTTTAGAAGCTCTCTCATTACTCCTTTGGCCGCTGATCTTTATACCCATGCTGAGGCCTGTGATATTAATCAAGATGGAAAAATGGATATCATTGCCACAACCAGTAGTGGTCGAGCAAATTATTTGTTTCTCAATCAAAGTCATAAAAAAGAAATAATTTTTTTAAATTATGCAGAAGAATCCGGACTTTCTCATGACCACCTGGGTACCTCTGAGGCCGGAGAGGGAGGCATTGGACTTACTTCCTCTTCTATTGATTATAATAATGATAAAATTATGGATGTGGCGATTGGCAATGAATGGGCCCCTCATTTTTTAGCAACGGCAGATCGGTCGGCCATTCTCACAGGATCTGCCTATAAGTTTCCTTTTAAATTTGTCAGGACTGAATTTGAAAATGACTTGGAACCATTTGCTTCATTTTTTCAAGAGTTTCATTGGGCCGATTTAAATGGCGATGGCCTTTGGGATCTTTTAATAGAAGACAGTGGAAGGCCACCCCATTCTAGATTTCGCATCATGATTCAAAATGTCGATCATTCTTTTAGCGATCAAGCTCCTCTACTTGGACTAGATATTTTAAATCCTTCAGGGGCTTTTGTTTTCGATGCCAATCATGATGGGAAATTAGATATTATTGTGGGACAAAATTCTACACGCACAAACATTTCGCCAAGCTCTTATCTTTTTATTCAAAATGATAATAAAAATCAATCTAACCTTATTGAGTTAAAACTGGGGGGGCAAAAATCCAATTTGCAAGGGATTGGCGCTAGAATTATTTTTAGCACTAATCTAAGAGAAAGAAGAATGATGATGAATTATCCTTTTGTTTATTTGACCCTTTCTTCAAAAGAAATTCTTAAGTCGGTGGAAGTCTCTTGGCCCAGTGATATTGAACGAGAGAAAATAGTAAAATATACTTTAAACTTAAGAAGAAGTGGCAACTTACTTTTAAGTGAAAATGGCAAATGGAGTTTTTTAGACTGGAAAAATAAAAAGTGAGGAATACACATAAGTGATAAAGTTTTTTTTGTTATTATTTTTTTATTTGGGCCATCTAAGCGCCGCTGAAACAGATGGATTTACCAATCGCTATGAGAGCAATCAAGATGCTCTACCGCTGATTAATATTGAAATTAATCAGCGAATGAATAATATCGTTAAGATACTCAATCAAAACTATTCCCATTTTAAAAGATGTGACTGGGATGAACTTCATTCACAGCTTGGAAAACATTTACGCTGGCCCCTTCAAGGGCAAATTGAAAAATACATCACAGATAATGGGCATATTTCCAAATCACATTTAAATATTTCACAATCTGTTTATAAAAATTTATCTTTTATTCATTTTGCTCCAATGAAAATTGGCACTTTCCTGGGAATTGGTTTTACTCCGCCAATTTATTACAATGGTCTGCTGATTGGTGCTGATAAGTTTGGGCATTTTTTAGATGAGGGTTATTATTATTATCATCTTGTTAATAAATGGAATTATAGCGTTGAGGAAGTTTTAGATATTGGTATTTTTAGTGAAAATTACCTTGAGGGAAAATTAACCGGAGGGGTTTATTCTTTTGCCGATTTGGCGGCCAATTATGATGGCTATCTTTTTTGGACTGATCTTTTAGGGCCTCACACAAAACCTGAACTTTCTAAGTTCTTTTCATGTCATCTGGGAATTTTTAAAATGTATCGTGAAATTGATTTGTCTGAATATGTTAATGCCGCTTGGGATGAAGGTATGAATTGCAATGAGTACAGATCAGAGGCAATGAAAAATGAAGTTGAAAAATCAATTATAGAATTAGAAGCAAAAAATCAAAAAAGATTTCACTGCCCCGTCTATGTTAATCTTATTGGCGAAATGATTAATCGTTACGGGCCCCATGCTAAAAAAATACTGTCGCCTGTTTTATTTATACCAACTATGTAAAATAAAGTGCGAAGGGTATATCATAAAAAA
>JAHEZZ010000018.1 GCA_023250815.1 Bdellovibrionales bacterium | reverse complement strand
AATGTTATTAATTTTAGGCCAAGAGATTTTTTAAAAACTAATGACACTGATTCGGCACTGCTTGATGAAAATTCGAACTGAAACTCTCGTTAATTTAAAAGGTTAATAAATAATGGCGGAGAACATGGGATTCGAACCCACGAACGGTTTAACCCGTTACACGCTTTCCAAGCGTGCGCCTTAAACCACTCGGCCAATTCTCCGCAATCCTATATGTTTCGGTTGATTTCTAGTTAGCACGTCAAAATCCTCCAGTAAAGACAAGGGCTTATATATTTTCCAAGTGTACAATTATCGAGATAAAATTTTCCTATCTTTATGATCGACTTACAATATGCAACAATTAAAAGATGAAATCTTTTTGCTTAATTATGGCCCTCTTTTTTTTAACGATAAAAGATGCCACTGCCAGTATTTATTCTCAATATTCACTTGGTTATGACAGCGAAAAAGCAAGCCTATCAAGCAGTAATTCATCTTACAGCCGAATGCAAAATATTCTGTTTTTTGGGGCCAATGTCGATACAAAGAAAAAATTAATTTTTGGATGGAATTTTTATTTGTGGAGCAGAAGTCAGGTTTCTGGCACAGCGGGAACAACAGATAAGGTTGCCTTAACCGAACTTGGCCCTAGGATTACTTACTTTTTTAATGATGAGAGAAATTTTTATTTATCAACGGCCATTCATCCCTACGTTAAAGGAACAGTTACCGGAACAACTTCAGAAAAAGTTTCTGGCTCTGGGTATTTCGCATCGGTAGGATATCAACTCAAATGCTCCCGCAGTATTTATTTCGGAGCTTCCCTAAATTATCAATCAACATCACTGGATAAATCTACGGTCGGCACAACCGAGTCAACAGTAAGCTATAAGTACACATTCATTTATCCACTTATAGAAATTAGCATGCGTTTTAGATAATTTTATATGATTCTCTACGCTCTTTAAAAAAACTGGAAAGCATTTTTGAAGATTGATAGTGACAAATACCGCCAACAACTCCAAATCTATGATTAAGTCTTTTATCTTTAAAAAAATTATATCCCAAACTGATCGCTCCGCCTTTTGAGTCATAAGCGCCAAAAATTAATCTCTCTATTCTGGCATTCGTCATCGCCCCGAGACACATTGGGCACGGTTCAAGCGTAACAATCAAGGTGCAGCCTTCAAGTCGCCAACACCCCAGATCTTTTGCTGCCAATTCAAGCGCAATTATTTCTGCATGGCCAGTTGGCCTAAAAGTTTTCTCTTTATTGTTAAAGGATTCAGCAATAACTTTAAGTGAGGAATCTAAAACAACAGCCCCAACAGGAACATCTCCATTCTTGTAAGCTTCTTCTGCTAGCTCTAAAGCAAGATCCATTGCCCATTTATACTGATCGATCTTGTCCATTCAAAAATCTCATCTTGCTCAACATTTTTCTATGCCGGTGCCAATATTTTACAAAATCAGAAATTGATTTTTTCTCATCTGTCCCTTGATAAAGGAAGCGAACCCCATATTGAATACCACGTCCAGGCAAGGGGTTTCTTTTGCTAATAACTTCGCCGTTAATTTGGATTTCATGAAATTTATCTTTAGTCACAATCTTAATTATGTCTGTAGATTTTAATTCTTCAAACAAAACTACACAGCCTGCCATTCTTCGAAGATCAGTAAGCCGACCATCAAACTCATCTCCCAATTTAGTAATTACTCTGATTTTAATTTCACTTCTAAACCTAAAGTCATATTCCCACCAGTTTATGAGTGGGTAATAAATTGGACTATGAAGTGAAATCAATTCTACAATGAACAAAGCGAGCGCTAAAAGATAAAAATAAAATGGGCCATGGGCCCCCGCAATTACAAAGCTATGATAAGTCGAAACACCTACAAACAAAAACAAAGCAGAGGAGAAAGTCCAAAAAGAATAATAAAGAGACTTGAGCGCCTTGAGTGAAAAGAAAAATAAAACAATAAAAGCAATCGTCCAAAAATTAAATTTTTTAAAATATAAAATCCAAATTATTTCCGACATTAAAACTAAAATGAAAAACAACCAATGAAAAATGATAATCCTTTCAAATTCTTTTTTTGTTTCCCAACTTTTGAACAACTGCTGCATATTTTTATTTTACACCTTTTGCGTTTTGCATTTCAAGCAAACCACTAATAAGTATACTGGTTCCAGTTGGGTTTTCAAGAGAAGATTCGCATATAAAGCATAATTTAATTATTTTAAAGAAAATAAAAGATACTTCTCTGGCAAAACAAACTCATCCATTTTTGTCATACCAGGGCCCTTAAGTTTCAACTTGTACGCCTGAAGACAAAGCCCTTCAGAATTTTTATTTTTTTTACCGTAACGAGGATCTCCAATAATCGGATGGCCAATAGACTCAAGATGAATTCGAATTTGATGCTTTCTTCCGGTTAATAAATTAATTTCTATAAGGGAAATATTATTTTCGAAGCGCAACGTTTGAAATTTTGTTTCTGATTCTTTTTCTTCAACTTTTTTTGAAATCGTATGCCAACCTTTTTCCTGGGTTATCCCAAGAACCTTTGCCAAATAATATTTCTCAAGCTGCCGCTCATTCCATATTCTACTCAAAGAAGAAGCACTGTTTGAGTTATAGGCCAAGACAAGAAGTCCAGAAACTTCTAAGTCAAGACGATGTATCAGATGAGCTGTTTTATATTTTTTTTCAACAAAACGTTGAACTGACCAAAGGTCACCAAAAGGGGATCCCTGTGACAAGTATCCTGCAGGCTTAAACCAAATTCCCCAAGTCTTAAAATTAAAAAGTTCAACAGGCTCATCTCGGCCATTGGTTCTGTTTTTTATTTGATCTAATATTTTAGCATCAAAATGCAAAATCGCATTTTCAGTTGAACTCAAGTGGTAGTCATTTCTGCGCAATCTTTTTTTCTTATTTCCACTCAAAATCCACACAGCTCCAAAATGAATCAGTCTCTTAATATCCATCTTGGAAAGATTGGATTTTTCACTTAGAAGATCAACGACGCTTTTATTTTCGGTTGGAACAATTTTAAAAACGGACAAATTATCACCTAGATCCCTGCATAATTTTTACGGTAGGTATAATAAATCTCGTTTGTCATTGCACTGTCAAGCAATGTAATACCCAAAGCATAGCCATATTGTTTTAGCTTAGAATTACCTTGATACATACACATTATCTGCAAAGAGAGCGCTGAAACAAAAATATTTTCAACACTGGCAAATATTCCATAGACCGAATTAAAAGCATAAACTTTTTTGGATTTCTCTTTGTTTTCTGCGTGGATTTTTTCCGTCAGTGCATAGGTTAAGATTTCTACAAATGCTTCGTATTCATCAGCGGAAACACCTGATTTTTTAAGCTCTTCAACTCCCCGGTCTAACCCCTGATTTGGATATTGTCCTTTTGAAACTTTGTCCCAATCTACTTTATCGAATTTTTCTATCATCTTTTCTGCAATTTTATTTTCATCAATAAACTTTAACAAATCATCAATTTCTTTTTTTCTGCTAGGATCCTTTAACAGCTTTAATACATCATCACCCAGAATCACTTTTTCTCCCCCGACAATCAGGCCATACATCCCACCATCTACAACAACATCCCGATACAATACAGCTTCGGCAACTCGATATAGCATATAACTCTTAAAGAATTTATTAAAACCACTTTCATGGCCAGTCATCATTTTAGTGACGACCCTGCTTAAAACAAAACTCGAAAGCACCTCCCACCCCATGCCTCGCCATTTTTTTTCATCCCATGGTTGATCTTTATTATTTTGTAAATAGGTGGCAATCCTTATTCCAAGCTTTAGGCCAGTTGTCACATTGACAAAAGATTTTCCAGCCACAGCATGAAACTTCGTTGGAACATTCGATTTGCAGGCATAAGATAATGATCTATATAGTTTTGATTTTCCCTTCATATCCGCCACTAGCGTACTTTCAATCTCCGCCCATGAAGTCGCACCGGTTTTTTTCATTAACTTCCCTTCATATCTGTTAATTTTATTTTCTATTTGATAAAATTTTTTCACCTCGGTATTTTTAACTTCGCCATCAACAAAAATTTCATTAATTGCTTTGATTGCCTCGCTTCGTGGTTTTTTTTCTAAAGTGCTCAAATACTCCATAAAATGTTCAAGTTCTTCTATGTGGGTTGGCCTATTTAAAGTTACAATCTTTGAAATTTCTTTAATTTCATTTGGCGAAAGCAATGAATTTTCAAAAATTTCCACCAATGCCAAATCACTTCTCGGGCCCAGTTTTAAACGAGAAGATAATTTATTTGCCAAATCACCTAGAGACTCCCCCGCATTCGTAATTTTCCTAAAGCGAAGACCAAGAACATGATCTGAATCTTTTGCCAAAAGAAGAAGGGATGGTCGCTCTAATTCCATCATCGTCCTATACGCATCATCAATTTCAATAATCTTTTCATCTATGGCAGATGTCAGGAGATTAAAAATCTTTTGATCAATTGCAGAATTATCAAAGATTTTAAAACGCTCAAGGGAAATGAAGTAGGCCATTTTCCTTTCATAGGCCATGCCCCTTAAGCCTCGAAGAGCAATCGAAGGGCCTTCTTTTACAAAGCGCTGTGCCTCATTTGTCAAATTTTTAATTTTGTCTGCAACCTGGGTCACTCTTCCTGCCACACAGCTATCAACTGCATAACTACGATGCCCACAAATTAAATTAAAAAAAACTAATATGTGGATATATTGATTTAATTTTGACATCACGGCCTTTATGTCCTTGGCATTCTGACAATACTTCTCTGTGCTCTTATCGTAATGTGATTTTAATATTTTAATAAAAATACTTGATCATTATAGACGTAATAAATAGAAACCGATACGAAACATATACTCCTCACATGTGGGTGGTACGCCAGGACGGCATAACTTAAGCATCGGAATTCCTGTGTCTTCATCTTTCGCTGTAAACAAAGGCAAGATTATTATTTATCGCATCTTTGATGTGGGGAATGAAATTGACCTTGAAAAAGCATCACTCACGATTGAACAAAGCATGGCCCCTCTTCGCTTTAAATTGAAAAAAATTTCCAAGGCCATCGTAATCAACAATGCTCCATTAACCCTTTCTTTAGGTGGGTGGCAATACGAAGAAAAAGGACAAATTTTTGAGGCCGAAGTCGTGGGAAAAATCTGGTATTTTGGTTCTATTAGCATTGCTTTTCATCTCAACATCCCCGTGGGCACAGACCTTGAGAAACTATCCATCGTGGCATCTGCAATCGAATCTGATCCACAATTTAACGATTATGCTAGTCAGAAGCTAAAAGAAATAATCAGTCAAATTTCAAACTGTATTGATAAAATGGAAATATGGAATACCTTTGAAGATTATATGGTTTATTTTATCGATAGCTATTCTGGAATAGATACCCCTGTCGAAATTTTAAAACATGGACAATTTTATTCTCTCATCTTGGCCGACAATATCGACCGCCCGGCCGATGCAATCGTTAAAAGTATTACGGAAAATATTTTTCAATACAGTATAAATGATTTGGCAATCATCGAATGGAATAGCGCTTTTATTATTGAGCCTTCTGGAAGTTTAGATATTTGTGATGTCATTGAATTTTCGCTGTGCCAGCTGCTGGAAATGAGATACTATGACGATCTCTTGGATAATAAACTTAATTATCTCTATAGCTCAATCATTGACGACAAAGGTGGGGTTCTAAGTGATCGTTATTCTACCATTTCAAAAGAGGCCGCTCAAAAATATTTAGAACTTAGCGAGATTGTAGAAAATATTGAAAACTCGCTTAAAATCATTGGCGATTATTATTATGCCAGGATTTATAGAGCAGCATCGCTAAGATTTAGAATCAAAGACTGGCAAGCAAGTGTAGATAACAAACTAAGCAACTTGGCAGAAGTTTCGAAACTTCTTCATGCCGAAGTTAGCGAAAAGCGCAGCGCACTTTTAGAAATTATTATTATCTTGTTAATCGCAGTCGAGCTTATCCCTTTAATTTGGAAACTGCTGTCACACTCTTAAGCACTTAAACAATCCCAAAACAGTTGATCGGCCCTTAACTTTTAAAGGCAAACTTTGAATAATCCATGGTTTATATGAAGAATACAGCAAAGAACACCCTGGTCTTTCAAGCGTTTTTAAAAAAGAAAGATATTCGGTGGCCAAAAAATAATAATCACCAGAAGGTGCAAGTTTAAATTCGGCAAGTGTAATCTTTTTGGGATTAAAAAAGCTCATTTCTAAAGTAAAATCTTTATTATCCACATAAATATTTTGATCAGAGGCCATACAGAAATCTAATGCCCTATAAAAGTCTTCGTCTTTTGATGCTGGGACAAGTGTCGCAAATGCCAAAAAAAATAAATTTAAAATAAAATAACATTTACCAGGCCTAAATACTTTTGGCGTTTTAATTTCTGGATTTATCCACAATTCAAATAGCATTAGGGGAATAAAAAAATAAAGGGCGCTAAGAAAGCGCAATTCTTTATGGGCAATAAAGAGATGGCCGATTATAAATGGAGTTAGGATAAATGTTATTAAGCTTTTTTTGAATTTGTAAAAATAAGTCGCCACTGCCCAAAAAAACAAAGGCCAAAACAGCACATATGACTTTAAAAAGGTCGATGAAAAATAATACCAAACAGGCATTTCGCCAAAGATGTGAGATCTTTTTAAAATAATATTTTGATAAAAATAATGCCATGGAGTAAAAACGATCTCATGATAACCCCAAAAGTCAATTGCAACAGATAATGCCAAAGCAGTTGACGTTCCGATGATCGCAAAAAAATAATCCTTAGCTTGAAATCTTTTTAAATTAAAAAATAAAAAGCCAAGAATCATCAAAGAATTTTGCATTCTAGAATGAAAAGACAAATAGAAGAAAAAAAATGTCAAAAAAACAGCTAAATACTTATTATACTGATTTCTTCCCAGGTGAATTGATATCCCAACCAAAAACAAGATAAAGGAAAAGTTTTCGGAAGACGTTCTAATATGTAAAAAGGGAACATACCAACACAAAAGAAGAAAAAGAAATGATGGCATAATTAAAATTCTGTTTTCCCTAAAATAGTTTTTGCAAAAAACAAATGTAGAAAAAACTGACAAAAAAGCAATCGTCATCCTGGAAAGAATCACTGTAAAAAATGGGCCCGCAAGGCCAAGTCTTTGTGGCAAAAAAGAAGTTGTCCAAAAAAATGCTGGAAGCAAATATGACCTCATTTTTTCTCTATATTCCCAGGCAAGTTCAGAAAATTTTAGGCCATTTAGTTTTGCCAAAAGAGGAGGAAAAATTTGAAAATGTTCATCTGGGTGCTGAACACCGCTTGAACAGAAAGCACATAAAAAATAGAGAAAAAGAACGAATCCTATAATTTGTCGCCGAGAGTAATCGTTGATTTTATTTAAAAGAATGTGCAAAGCTATAAATCCCTGAAGGCAAAGTTCTCTTACCATCTTGGTGCATGATATTTAGGTCACCACTATCAATTTGGCCAAACATTTTATAAGGCAAAAGAAGATTCCGAAGACACCCACTCTGAATACCGTGAGTATGTCCTGATAAAAATAAAAAGCTCGAATCTTTTTTTAAAATCCTCACACAGCTTTCGGAAAAAACTGCAATTTGTTCATCATAAATCCATTTTTCTTTTTTTGCTCCATGGCCCCAAGAAGGCGGGTCAGCAATAATACCGTCATATGTTGTTCCCTTTTTTTCCATCTTTTTTACAAAACGATGTGCATCTTCATGGATCCAATTTATAGTTCCATCTTTCAAATTATTTAACTGTTGGTTTTCCATTCCCCAATCTAAGACACCTCTTGCACTGTCAATGTGATCTACCGAATGCCCCATTAAGGCCAGGGCGCAGCTCAACCCACCTGTATAAGCAAACAGATTGAGAATCTTTAGTTTTTTTGCATTATGATCTTGTATTTTTTCTGTGATTGTTTGCCAGACCTGAATATGTTCAAAAAAAACACCACAATGACCAAAATTAGTAAATTTCAATTTTAGCTTGAGGTTTTTATTCAATATTTTTTGCTCAAAAAATAGTTTCTCCAGTTCTTTTTTTTTATCATTTAATTTATATTCCCAAGTCCCTCCACCATCTTTTTTGCGATGACAAATTGCTTCTGCTTTATTCCATTCTTCTTTGGCCACGCTGGGAAACCAAATTGCTTGAGGGCATGGACGAATCACTCGAAATCCAGAAATTTCCTCTAGTTTCCGACCAAGTCCACTGTCTATTAATTTATAATTATCTAATTCAAAATATTTCATGACTTTTCAAAATAATTTTTTCTAAACATTTCCGCAAAAATCACGCTTGCGGCGCATGAAACATTCATACTTTCAATCTTTGAGGATCCTGGAATATTGACAATATTATCTGCCCTCTTCATTTTCGCCCCACTTAGGCCTTCTCCTTCTTCGCCAAACATAAGAACATATTTTGATGGAAGGTTAATTTTAAATAAATTTTCACCTTTGTTAACAGCAGTTGCAACTATATTAATTTTATTTTTTTCACAAAAATGCGAAAATTGATCCCAAGATGCTTTTATAATCCTAATCTGGGCATGTCCCCCCTCGGCCGTTCGATAGCATGCACTGGCATTTATTGCTGTATCATTTTCAATCACAATATCTAAAAACGAAAAATGAACAGCGCTTCGAATTATTGCACCAAGATTATGTGGGTTTTCTATTTCTCCTAGATAGAGGCAGCGATAATCCTTAGATGAAATAATTTCTTTCTCAATATCGCTTAGATATAAAATCTTTTTACGGCGAGAAATAAGAGCGACTCCTTCATGATGTGTGCTCTTGCTGACTCTTTCTATTTTTTCAGAAGCGACCTCTTCGTAAGCTATTCCCTCTTTTGCTAGTTTTTTTAAGAGCGGTTTAAGTCTGTCTAATCGCTCTTTTACATATAGCAACTTTATCAGGTCGCCCGGACAAGCTTTTGCTTGTGCCAAAACAGCATTTAATCCGCAAATGATGATTTCCTCTTTTTTGCTTGTCATAAAAACTGTTTCTGCTTGCAAATATTATAATTAAAAATGTATACCACCACCGAATGAATAATGAAATAAAAACATACGCCTTCACGCCTGTGCCTGCCCAAGAAAAAGATTTGGAAACTGAAGTAGAGTTAAAAAAAGAAGAAATCATAAAACATGGTTATTCAATTCAGGTTGATTTTAGCTCACCTCAAATATGTATCATCTCAAGTGATGCCCCTAGCACTCTTCTTCGATTTTCTTGGGTACAATTTGAATGGGGAGAAGTTGAAGAAATCAAATGTGACTCCATTTCGAAAAGTTCAAGATATCTCGCATCCAAAGGAAAAAGATGGAAGCACCTTACAATAAATGCTCACCGAAGAGGTGAACTTATTTTTCAAAACCTCAATCAATATAGAGATACCGAAATAAATTTTTGGGGGCCAAATCAGTTTACTGAAAGTCACTGCTTTGGTCTTTTAAGTAACGAACAAATTATTTTCTCTAAAAAGGCATCTCTTTTTCCTGGTGGAGATATTAAATTTATTGAAGATAAAAAAAATCCCCCATCACGGGCCTATCTTAAGTTGTGGGAAGTCTTTACTCGATTTGAAGTTTTACCAACCGCCAATTCAACTTGTCTTGACATGGGCAGTTGTCCCGGGGGTTGGACCTGGGTTTTGGCCCAATTGGGAAACTCTGTTACAAGCGTAGATAAGGCCCCAATTGATAAAAAACTTCTCCAAAACCCTCTTGTGAAGTTTAAACAAGAAAGCGCTTTTGCAATAAATCCCAATGATTTTGATGATCGGCTTACCTGGTTTTTTTGCGACATTATTTGCTACCCTGCCAAATTATATGAACTCGTAATCAGGTGGCTTGAGGCAATACCCAGTCTAGGTTTTGTTTGCACCATCAAGTTTCAGGGAGAAACTGATTTTAAAACTTTAAAAAAATTTCAAAATATTCCAAATTCAAAAGTTATTCATCTCTTTCACAACAAACATGAACTTACGTGGATAAAAACACGAGGTACTAATGAAATACATTAACTCTCAATCAAGTCGACCATTAAAAATTAAACTTACCAGAAATTTAAACAAACAAATTAAAAAAGGACACCCTTGGATTTTTTCCGACGCTATAATGCCAATCGACATGGCTGAACCTCCTGGCCAACTGGCACTGCTTATAGACACATCAAAAGAAATTATCAGTACGGGAATCTATAATGGCAAAAGCAATCTCGCCTTTAGAGCGCTAACTTTTATCAATGAACGAGTTGATGAAAGCTGGATTGAAAGTCGACTTGAAAACGCCTTAAAAGTCAGGAGTTGTTTTTTAACTGGAAATATCAAGCTAAGAACAACCAATTGTTTTCGACTTATTAATGGAGAGGGCGATCAATTGCCCGGACTTATTTGCGATGTGTATGATTATCTTTTAGTTTTTCAAACTGATGGTGAAGGAGCAACTCGCTTTTGGAATGTAGAAGAAATTGCCAAATATTTCTTGGCAAAATATCCTCATATCTTCAGCTGCGCCTATCACAAATATAAGGCCTCCAAAGATCGTGATCAACAGTTTCAAAAAGGCAGAGAGATAATTGGCGAATGTCCAAAAGAAATTATCGTTCGCGAAAATTCAATTTTATTTCAAGTTAATATTGTCGATGGTGCGAAAACAGGACTTTTTTTAGACCAACGAGATAGTCGTATGACTGTTTCAAAACACTCCCTCAATCTTTCTGTTTTAAATCTTTTTGGATATACTGGTGGTTTTTCTCTTTTTGCGGGAGAGGGAGGGGCACGAGAAATTACTACCGTAGACATTGCCCCAAAAGCAATTGAAGCATCTAAAATTAATTGGACAATCAATAATTTAAATACAATCCCTCACCAGGCCATTTGCTCTGACGTCTTTGAATTTTTAAATCAGAGTAAAACAGAATACGATTTTATTATTGTTGACCCCCCTTCCTTTGCCACCTCTGAAGAAGATATTGAAAATGCCACCAGGGCCTATAAAAAATTATTTACAGCATCATTGGGCAAATTAAAATCAGGAGGTTTATTTGCTGCTTCTTCCTGTAGCGGACATATTAATTTTGATCAATTTTCTCAACTTTTAACAGAGTCTTTTCAGCTGGCAAAAAAACGCTCTATTGTCTTGCAAGTTTCAGGACAGCCCTTTGATCACCCCTATCCCTTTTCCTGCCCAGAGTTAAGATATTTAAAGTTTTTTTTATTTTGCGTGGTGTAGAATTTTTTCTTAAAAATTTTAACTTAATTTATAGGCGTTAGCTGTTTTTTGAATTATATATTTAACCCTACACGCATATTTGGATCTAATCGAATGCAGATTTTAAAAGGAGTGTTTATGTTTAAGGTTCTTCTTGCATCTTGTTTATTATTTGTTCTTACAGTTTCTTGTACAAAAAAAGAAGCTGCTGTTGAGCAAACAACTACCGAAGCTGCGGCCACAACTGCAACAGAGGCTGCACCCGCTGAAGCAACAGAAGCTGCACCTGCTGAGGCAACTGAAGCTGCACCTGCAACAACTACGACTGAAGCTGCTCAGTAGTTTTTTGCATTGTTAATTCTTTATAAATAAAGAAGGCTTGGAATCGGGCCTTCTTTGTTTTTTGGATTATTTTTGAATAATTTGAAATTTTTGGTCTCCAACTTCTAGAGACGTTCCAGGCATAATTAAGTATTCAACTTCCGGAGCTACTTTTTCAGCGTTAATAATTGTTCCATTTTTACTCGATAGATCAATAATATATAATTTACCTTTCACAATACGAAACTGACAGTGCGTAGAACTCATAAACTCATCATTTCGAAAAAGAATGTCCGCATTTTTTCGGCCAATTTTTAGGCCATTTTCAATTTTTATCAACCCTTGCTTTTCATGTTTTAAATAATACATATATTCATCACATTTCAGTTTTCCGGTATCGAAAATCCTGTACTTAAGAGAGTGGTATACTCTTCTCATATTATAAGATCATTTCCTCAATTTTGCGATCTCTTAAGTCCCCATTTTGCCTGGACAGGATATAATTGAAGAAGATCAATATCGAGATGCCCTGATATTCTCCTTTCTTTGACAATTGTACTTCACTATTAAACCTTTATGCAGATTATATCTAAGAGGGTGAAAAAATAATTCCGCCTTTTTCCGAGACAAATCTATCCTAAAAATAAATAAAAAATTTCCGATACTAATAGGAGAGTATTGGTAATTTTAAAACATTCTTAAGGAAAGTCATAAGTTGGTTTTTTATTTTTATTTTTTGACACTCTTAGCAGTTATTCTTTTTTCAAATTTATCTTTTGGCTGCGAAGATATCCCGACTCTTCTTGAGGACACAAAAAATGAAATTGATGGAATTCCTCTAGAGATTCGTCCTCAAAGTAAAACAGCAAAATTTAATCCCAATATTCCGCCCGATGGCAGTGTACCGGCCAATCCCCTGGGTACATATGGGGGGCCAATGAATCTATCGGTCAATGTGCCCGGCTTTAGACCTCACTCTAGAATCCCTTCTACTGACTTCGCATTACAAATGAACCAAGCAGTAGAAGAAGTCGCAGGGCTTATTCAGCATCAGCAGATGCCCAGCGCGGAAGTTGCTTTAGAAAAATTGGCCACCGCAAGAAAAGAAATAGAAGGCTCAAAAGTACATGGTGTTTTACGAAAGGCAAATGACTCTAATCTTTATACGCCGATATCTGGTTACTATTACGATTTTTTGCCAGAAGCGAAAAGTAAGTTAAATGGGATGGGAGAGTTTGTACAAAAAGGAACTATTCCCGGAAACCCCCCTGTTGAAATTGAGCTCACTAGAATTAGAACTGCAGAGTTTGCTACGCAAAATAAATTAAGAGAGGATGTTATCCAAGATTATGTTCTTATGGTGAACCAATATGAAGTTGATGTTTATTGGAGACACTCCAGCATCGACAATCTCCCAAAAATAATGAATCACGTAGAGGGAATGTTTGCGAAGGCCATCGCAAAGAGCACCACCCAAGCCGAAGCGATTGATTTGGCCGCTAGAATTCACTGGTGGGTGATAAACGCCACACCCTATAAAAGAGGAAGTTCTGCTATTTCAGATGCGCTAGCAAAATCTATTTTAAACGCCAAAGGAATTAGGCCTGGCCCCTGGGCCCTAGGTATTTCGCCAGATATTAAGGCCTTCCATTTTAGCGAAGCGGAATTTGTCGCCTGTTATAAAGCGAACTGTGGGCCCCCTTGTCCTAACCTGCAATGTTTTTTTAAACCCTAGAGTACTCATGATCTAAGAAATAACACCATCATTGAGTCCCGCCGTAGCATGAGAAAATTTTAATTAAAAATGGCGCAAACGGCAAAAAGCGAACCTCGCCAACAATAGCTAGCATCTTGAATTTACATTAAAATTGGACCTGATAGTATCATATGATACTATCTTTAAATGAAGCCACCTTATACAATAAACTCGAACATATTGAATCTAATCAGTGAAATTTCTAAACTTTTAGGAAGATTAAATTATGTGTCGCTAGTCGCTCCTGAACCTAAACTAAGACGCAAAAACCGCATTAGTACAATTAAGGCCACACTGGCCATTGAAGGAAATACTTTTACCATCGACCAAATCACTGCCATTTTAGACAACAAGAAAGTCATCGGAAGCAAAAAAGAAATCATTGAGGTTCAAAACGCCATCGAACTTTACGAAAATATGGATCATTTTAAAATTGATTCATCGAAATCATTTTTAAAGGCACATGACCAGCTTATGAAAAATTTAATTAAAAATTCTGGTAAATATCGGGCCAAGAACGTGGGCCTGCTTAAGGGTACAATTGTAAAACATGTCGCACCTAGGCCGATAATGGTTCCAGAATTAATGAACAAATTATTTCAATGGATCAAAGAAGAAAAAGATCTTCATTATTTAATTAAAAGCAGTATTGCTCATTATGAAATTGAGTTTATCCACCCCTTTGAAGATGGAAACGGAAGAATGGGGCGTTTTTGGCAATCTTTGATGCTGGCAAAGAATGATCCTATATTTAAGTATGTTCCAATTGAAAGTTTGATTGAAAAAAATCAAAACATTTATTATGAGTCTCTTGAGAAATGTGACAAACAGGGTGATTCAACTCTGTTTATTGAATTCATGCTTAATATAATTTTTGAATCACTTAAGGATTTTGATTCTGAAACAATCGGTATCATATCAACCCCTCAAGATAGACTTGTCAAAGCTTGCGAGCATTTTTCGAAAAAACTCTTTTCGCGAAAAGAATATATGGAACTTTTTAAAACCATTTCAAGCGCTACTGCCAGCAGAGATTTGAAAGAAGCTTTAGATTTAAAAATAATTAATAAAACCGGAATAAAAAATCAGACTCGCTACAAGTTTAATTAACCTGAGTAATCAATTAAACGTTGGTGTCGTTAATCTCATATAATTAACCAGTTCTGTATTTTCTGAATTCTTCGAAAGAACCTTGATTAGATTATCATAATCATCTTTCTCTCTGTTTTGGCTAAGCTTAAATTTCCCATCGATGGAAACTACCTTTAACTTCACCCAAATAATTGCTTTGAGAAGTCTATCGTGGAAATCTTTCGGCAAATCATAATTCCAGCTTGTACGATTTTTATCCTCATAAAACTTGACAAGTTTTTTCATAAGCTCAAGTTCTAGCTTATGATCATCTATTATTTCTGAAATACATTTTGCATGAACCGCTGTATAGTTCCACGTTGGAACGTTTAATGGATTTAAGTAATATGCTGGTGAGATATAAGCATGTGCCCCATTAAAAATGGCTAAACACTCCGCTTGATTCAACTCTTTCCATTGGGGATTGCTTCTTGCCAAATGAGTCCAAAGAATTAAATCTTCACCTTCTTCAGATAGTAAAAATGGGTAATGATTTGCAGACATTCCATTAATAGATGAAGTTATAAGTGTTCCAAATCCATAATCATTAATGAGCTGCTTTATGAGTTTTAAATCAGCTGTTGCAGAATATTTCGGAATATACATATCGCTACTTCATTTTAATATTTGAAGAATAATACTATAAAAATTTAACTACTGTCTGTAGATTAATAGAGCGGAGAGTAGAGCGGAGAATAAACCGAACACGAAACTACGCATTCCTTGTTGGAAGATTCACAAAAAAACGCAATGTCGGTGATTTATTCGGGTTTAAAATGGCGCAACCCCCTGACCGATGCCAAAGCATCGGTCGGACCGAAAGGTCCCGCCGTAGCCTGCGAAAATTTTTAATTGAGAATGGCGCAACCGGCAGGAGTCGAACCTGCGACCACTTGATTCGTAGTCAAGTACTCTATCCAGCTGAGCTACGGCTGCGCATTGTATGGAATTGCCATACTAGTAATTTGCATTCTTTCTGACAACTGAAAATCATTCAAATTTTTTTCTTAAAAGCAATTGCCTTTGCACTCCAGCCCTCCCGTTCATAAAATTTTTTTCCAAGAAGGTTATCTATTCCTGTGCAAAGTCTCAGTCCCTCAAGGCCCTTATCTCTTGCAATGCATTCAGCATATTTTAAAAGTTCAGCTCCAATTCCTTTTGAACGACTTTCAGGTGAAACAATTAAATCATCAATGTAAAGATGCTTGCCGTGAACAAAATCAAAAAGAATTCGATAACCCATAATACCGACAGGCAAATCATTTTTATAAATCACAACCATTTCGAAATTATCTCGTTGCCCGGCCTCATCAATCATTGCAAAATATTTCTCTTCCGTTAATAATGGCCGAAGTTCAAGTACGAGTGGGAATATTTCTTTGAAGTCTGATTTATTTATCATCTTTTTAATTTTCATCTTCAGGAACTCCACCAACCAATTCTATCTCCAAACTGGGTAAAAAAATTAAATTTAAAATGTGAATTAATCCATTGGCATGTTTTCCGAGAGTAAAAACAAACATGAGTGAAATCTTTTCGGTAAGGCCAAGCAGCAAAATTAATTTCTTCAGAATAAAACAATGTCATTACAGCAAGCTGCCCACCATCTCTAAGCAAATTTTTTAAACGAAAAAATTCTTCTGCTGGATTATAGAAGTGTTCTATGACTTCTGTTGAAAAAATAAGATCATATTTTTTATCTAGTGCTTCCGGAGAATTTTTAAAATAGAGATCAAAAAGTGTAATGTTGCTAAAGCCTTCGGCCTTAAGAAGATGGGTGAGCACGGGGCCATCTCCACATCCGTAATCAAGGATCAATGAATCTGGATCAATTTTTTCTTTGATAATTTTAAGTAGGGGAGTGACAAAATTTTGATAGCCCGAATCGTTCACATCATTTTGGTGTAATTGATAACGTCGTTTTTCTTCTTCTTTTCCTAGGCGATTTTTAGGGTCCAAAAATCTAAGATCGCAATTTCTACAATGAAAATATTCCCAAGAAGTTTTTTGATCAAAAAAAAATATCGCAGAATGAGATTCGCATAATAAACATTTCATATCGCAGGATTCTCATTCCTATTTTCTTCTATCAGTACAAAGAGGAATGGCGGAGACGGTGAGATTCGAACTCACGATACGGTTTCCCGTATGACACCTTAGCAAGGTGCTGGATTAGACCACTCTCCCACGTCTCCTCAAAATTTTTGGCCTTAACTAAATTTCTATTCACTTCGGCCGCAAATGAATTTTTTTCCAATGCAACTAAATCTGACGTTCTAATAGGTTCAAAATGGCGGAGGACACAGGATTTGAACCTGCGGAACCGGTTAAGGTTCAACGGTTTTCAAAACCGCCGCTTTCAACCGCTCAGCCAATCCTCCGCAAAGAATTGTCATCTTAAAAACAATCGACCTTTTTGACAATTACTTTTTAGAAATACGATCGATCCCGCCCATATAATTTTTAAGGGCCAAGGGAACAGTGATTGATCCATCTTCATTTTGGTAATTTTCCAAAATAGCAACAAGCGTTCTTCCCACCGCAAGAGCAGATCCATTTAAGGTGTGAGCAAATTGAGGCCTACCATCATCTCCTCGATATCTAATTTGCGCCCTGCGCGCCTGAAAATCCCAAAAATTTGAAACGGAAGAAATTTCTCGGTAGGCATTTTGGCCAGGAAGCCAAACTTCAATATCAATACATTTTCTGGCACCAAAACCAATGTCTCCACCACACAAAAGTATATTGCGATATGGAAGGTCTAAAAGTTCAAGAATAGAAGTTGCCCTATCTATCATCGCTTCGTGAGCGGCGAGAGAATCTTCGGCAGCTACAATATTAACAAGTTCAATTTTATTAAATTGATGCTGGCGAATAAGCCCCTTCGTATCTTTCCCATATGAACCAGCTTCACTTCTAAAGCAGGGGGTGTAAGCAACATATTTAAATGGGAGTTCAGATTTTAAAAAAAGTTCATCTCGTTTTAAATTTGTAACAGGAACTTCTGCCGTAGGGATTAAATACCATTCACGTCCTTCTAATTTAAAAAGATCCTCTTTAAATTTTGGAAGCTGGTTGGTGCCAAACAAGCTCGCATCGTTTACAATAAAAGGCGGTAGAATTTCTTCATGCCCATGCTTAATATGTTCATCAAGCATAAAATTAATCAATGCACGCTCTAACCTTGCTAATCCTTTTTTTAAGACTACAAACCGAGAGCCCGTTATCTTTGCCGCCCGTTCAAAATCCAACATGTCGAGAGCTTCGCCCAACTCAATATGATCTTTTATTTTAAAAGAAAAAGATTTCTTTTTTCCCCATTCTTTTAAGCAGACATTATTCGCCTCATCAACTCCAGCGGGAACAATATCGTCAACCAAATTGGGAATTGTTGACATCAAATAATTAAGTTCTTGAGTACTTATTTCTAATTCTTTTTCTAATTGATCAATTTGAATTTTAACTGTTGCCACTTTTTCCATCAATTCAGACGCTGGCTGGCCTTGCTTTTTAAGCATACCAATATCTTGAGAAAGTTTTTTCACATCGGCCCGTCTTGTTTCAACGGCAAAGGTCATTTCTTTTCTTCGATCATTAAGTGAAATACATTTATCAACAACAGACGTATCGTAATTTCTTTTGCTCAAGTTCTTTTTAACTTCATCTCGATGTTCAACAAAATTTCTAATGTCATGCATATCTTCCTCAGCTTAACTTATTTATTTTAACGATTGAATTAATTGTTCGACTTCGGCCTTTTCTTTGCCATCTGGGCTTAGTTTTAAATAAGCTTGAAAGGACTCAATGGCAAGAGCACTTTGTCCAATTGCCTTGTAGACTTTTCCAACTTGATAGTGAAGCATGGGGTCATTCGGATTTTCCTTAACTGCTCTTATATATAATTCTCGAGCAGCTTCATGTTGCCCTTGGCGAAATTTTATCCAACCAAGTGCCGCCAATGGTTCAGAGGCCTTTGGACTTACCGAAATGGCCTTTTCAAAACTTTTTTCTGCGCGTGCATAATCCTCTAGAGCTTTATACACTTCTCCCTCCATCACAAATCCACTTTCTAAAGATGGATTAAATTTAATTTCATCTTGTGCTGCCTTTAGGGCCTTATCCGTATCTTTTAATTCTAAATATATTTTGCACAAAAAATAATTTAATTTAGGGTATGAATCAAGACGACTTTTAATTTCTTCCAACGTCTTTTGCGCCATTTTCATATCATTTTTTTGTACATAAAAATCGGCCAAAACCATTCTCGAATTTAAATCACCCGGCTTAACCTTAATTAGCTCCAAAGAAAACTTCACAACATCTTCGGCCCGATCTTCTTTTCTTGCTGCACTTATAAGAAACTCATAAAAATCTGGATCTTTTTTAAGAGCATGATCAATTTTTTCTTTAGTTTCCTCAAACTGTTTATTTTGACCTGAGCGATAATAATATTTTGCTATATCACCCAAAATTTTTGGATCGTCTTTAAACTCTTTGTCTAAATTTCGAAGATAGCCCAATGCCGTGTCAACGGATTCCAAATCGTATAAAATTTCTGCGTAGAGAGAATGATAATCAACATTTTGAGGATAAAGTGCAATGGCCTTTAAAATAAGATCTTTTGACTTGGCAAATTTTTTAAATTTAAAATAAAATTTTGCGAAACGAAAATATTCTAAGTCGTCTACCGGATTTCTATTAATGCTTTCTGCAAACCATTTTGCCGCAAGATTAAAATTATTTGTTTTATCATAATATCTGGCCATTAGAGATGCCATCTCCGATGAATCTTTAAAGTCCGGACTTCCGTTTAAATTTCCTAAAAATACTTTTGCATCATCATATTTATAAGAAGCAAGAAGCGCCTCGGCCTTTGCAAAATTAATTTTTTTATTAAGTGGATATTTCTTTAGAAGAACTTCTAATTTTTCTAAGGCCGCACTAAAATAACCACGCTTAAGTTGAACTTCGGCCAAAAGAAGTTGTGCAGGAATATATGAGGGAGAAAGATCAGACGCCTCAAGTGCGTTCTTAAAGGCATCTTCCCAATTTTTATATTCCATTTCAAGTTTTGCTTTGCCCATTAATTCAATGGCCTTACTTTCTAAAATTAGTTCCTCTGAGGCCTTGTCTCCACCCACCTCTAATGAGGCAAGTTTTGATCTTAGCTCATCAGAATCATTTATTTTTAATGCTTTTTTAAAAAGGATCGCAGCAGTGACGTTATCTTTATTTATAACGCTCAAAATCCCCATATATTCTAGATATTTTGAATAGTAAATTGGACTGTGTTCCGCCTCTAATTTTTTTACAGCGTCTAATACCAACAGTAATTTTTTTAGGTCTTGTTTTCGCAAGACGTACTTAGCATATTCCAGAAGAAGAGGTACAGAAGTTGAATATCTTTTGCTGGCCTCTTCCAGCAACCCCTGTGCTTCGTCCAATCTTTGATCTACTTCTAGAAAACTCATCATGCTTAAAACAGCTTCAACCGTTGGTGTCTGCACCTGCTTTAATTTTTCAAAAATGACTCTCGCTTTAACAATATCTCCTTTCTTAATCAGAAATTTTAAATAATATGAAAATAATTTAATTGATGGAGGATTTTTGGCCCTCAAATAATTGTCGATATTATTTACTGCAGTATTGTATTTTTCGAAATGTGAATAAAAAAGAGAGCTCCCGGTTACAACATTAATATCGCTTAATGATTTATTTACAGCAATCTGCATAAGCGTAGAAATTGTGCTTGAAGCTTTTGATTTATCAACACAGTCAGGAAACAATTCTGCCTGTGTTAGAATAAGGTACCCTAGTGCTTCGTTCCCTGAAAATTTATAAGACAAAGACTGCTTAAATTCATTTTGTGCATATACTCTCGAATCATATGTTTCTTTTTCTAAATATTGTCGTCCTTTTTTTAAATGTGCAAGACTTTTTGCCGGATCTTCTACTTCACTAATAATTGGAAATTCGATAAGGGCCGCTCGGGGTTCAATCTCATTTTTTTTCCCATCATCATCAAACATAAACATGTAAATGAGTGCGAGCATAGCGACAGCAACAATCGGTTTCATTGCTTTTTTCTTGGGGGTTGTTTTTTCCAACTCCGCTTTAGCAGATAACTCCGCCTCTTTTATTTTTTTTTCTTCTTCTTCTTTTTTCTTTTTCTCAAGTGCTTCTATCTGTGCCTGTTTTTCTTCTAATTCTCTTTCTGCTTCGACTGCTTGACCTTTTAGCTCTGGCAAAAATTCTTCAATTTTAATAAATTGTGTTTTCATGTTTGAATCAATTTCCGGAACAAGTTCCTTCATTGCTTCATCTTTTTTTTCCTCAGGGGTTTGTTTTTCTTCTTCTAAAAGTTGTTTGGCATTTATAACTCTGGTTTTTTCAATGCCTTCATTTTGATGTACCTTTCCTCTTTTTATAATTCGCGTTTTATTGTGCTCTTCATCTTCTGCTTCATCATCTATTTCCTCTTTAGTTTCCTTTTCGCCAATAGTCGGGACCTCAGTTTTTTTATTAAGATCTACTTTAAATTCATTAAATTCACTTGGGCCATCCCGTTTAATTTCATCCACCTGTTCTTTTTGTTCCTGAATGGCCTTCGCCTTGTTTGCCATATTAATTCTGGCACCTGTTTTTTCAAAATCTTCTTCTGTCTCTGAATTAAACAGCCCTTCAAATTCTTTAAATGAAAGAATTGGACGCCAATCACCAACTGGAAACATTTGACACTCTTCGCCTCCCTTCAAGTGCCCCTTATCATTCAATTCCAAAATTTGTTCTTTATTAAACGGCCCAACAATGCGTCCGTTTTGTAATCTGACCCGATATTTGTTCATTAGATTATTTTAACGCAAGAAAAGAGAAGGAGCGATACCTCCCAGAAGAACCAGCAGGGCGAGTAATAAATGAATTAGTTTATCTTTTAGATCAACTAATAATAACCCCCCTGTGCTATTTGTTGCTGAATTTTCAGAAATATTTTCTTCCATAAATAAAACAATTAAAAATTTTATATAAAACCCCAATCCAATAACCGTGCTTATTAGTACCGCTGTCGCTTCTAGGTTAAAACCTTCTCTAAAATAATTCGTAAAAAGCAAATATTTTGTTGTAAATCCAGAAGTAAGCGGCATGCCTGCCAAGCTTAAAACAAATAAACAAAGAAGAGAGGAAGAAAAACCATCTCGATAAAAAAACCCCTTTAGAGAATCATAAAAATCTATATTGGGCCCTTTCTGTAAAATTTTATTTATTAATAAAATTGTTCCCGTTGCCGAAATTGAATAAAATACCAAGTAAAACATAAGCTGTTTTTCGTAGCCCTCTTCCATTGTCAGGCATAAGGTCATGAGCATATAACCTGCATGTGCCAAAGAAGAATAGGCGATAATTCTTTTAAACTGATTCTGGGCAAGGCCAATCATGTTTCCATAAAAGGCACTTAAAACAGAAATCACCAGAATGCCATATACTAAAAATTCCTGAAGTTTTGGATCTGCAAAATTAATGAGCCGAATAATTACGGAAAGAAATGAATAGCCCACAACAAGTTTTGTAATCAAAAAATTTGAGGCCAGATTACCCCTGTCTACATTAGAATAAACATCGGGCATCCAAGCATGGAAAGGAAATGCTCCCATCTTAAAACATGCTACTAAAAAAAGTATGGCAACCGAAACAATATAGAGACCTTGGTTTAAAACTTTAAATTCTGAAAAATTAAAACCGCCAGTTGACCCCATAAAAAAAGATATTCCCAAAAGCATAAATGCTGAGAAAATTGATCCTTGAATAAAGTATTTAATCGCCGATTCTTTTGCATTCTCAGAGTTTGACAATGTAACTTGAGCATAATTCATCAAGCTAATGACCTCTAATGCCACAAAAAATGTTGTAAACTCTGTCGCTCCAACTAAAAAGATACTTCCAAGAAGCATAAATGCGGCCAGCAAGGAATTTTGAACATCTTTCTTTTCGGCCCTCCCGTTCAACAAAAATATTATTATTGTAAAAAATGATAAAACTGAGATAAATTTAATTTTGTAATCATTGAGAATGAAAAACTCTGTCATCTTATAAGATGGTTCTTGATTCAATAAAAAAGAAAACAAAAGAACGGCAATAATAAGAACAAAATGGGCAAAATCTTTTCCGCGATTTTTAAAAGGCAAAGAGAGAATGGAAAAACATAAAAGCCCTAAATAAACAAGAATGGGTTGTAAAAATGTATATTTTTCTAATGTCATAAAACTTCCTATTAAAGCGCAAGGCCCTTAAGCATATTTTGAACCATTAATAATACTGAGTTTGGATAAACGCCGTGAAAAATTATTATTACTGCCAAAATTATGAAGGGAGTTAGCTCCACCCAGTTTAAGTCTTTAAGAGATTCATTTTCTTTATTTTTTATTTCTCCCAACATTACATTTTGAAACATCGTCAAAAGATAAAGTGGCCCAAGAATAACACCAACAGCAGAAAGAGCTCCAAAAATTTTGCTGGTTTTATAAACCCCAAGAATAATTAAAAATTCACCGACAAAACCATTGGTCAAAGGCACGGCCATGCTACCCAGGATCATTATAAAAAAAACGACTGCAAAAAGCGGCATCACTTTGGCGATCCCTCCATATTCAGATACTTCTTTAGTATGTCTCCTAGAGTATAAACAATTTACAGCAACAAACAGTCCCCCTGTTGTAAGCCCATGTGCGACCATTTGGAAAACCGCTCCTGCCAGGGCCTGTTCATTTAAAGAAAAAATCCCCACAACAATATATCCCATATGGCTAATTGAAGAATAGGCCACAATTTTCTTGATATCTGTTTGAGCAAGTGCCGTAATTGCTCCATAGATAATTCCAGAAACTCCAAGAAACATAACAATGTCCTGGTTGGCCAAAACAGCTTCGGGAAAAACTGGAATTACAAAGCGAAGTAAACCATATATCCCAAGCTTTAAAAGTACTCCTGCCAAAATAATTGAACCCGCAGTAGGAGCTTCAACATGAGCGTCGGGCAACCAAGAATGAAAAGGAAAAACGGGAACTTTGATAAAAAAGGCCACACAAAAACCCCAAAAAACAAGAGATTGAGGTGATAAAAAACCACCGTAGGGGAGGTGAAGCGATTTAATTATGTCCGCAGTTAAATCATAACTTCCATTTGCTTTAAATGCTAATGCACTCAAATAAACCATTGAGGCCAACATTAAGATTGATCCCGCAGCAGTATAAAGAAAAAATTTATAGCTAGCATATTTTCTATTTTTTCCGCCAAAAACTCCTACCAAAATAAAAAGGGGCACCAACATCGCTTCCCAGAAAATATAAAAAGAAAATAAATTTATTGAAAGGAGTGATCCGTTAACTGCCCAAATTAAAGTGTAGATTGAAAAAAAATACAATTTATACTTAGGGGTTTCAAAATCCCAGGTGGCCAAAATAACAATAATAAGAAGTAGGGCATTTAAAATGACAAGCAGTGAGCTAAGCCCATCTAGGCCAATGGTATATGTCATCCCAAAGAAGTGAGGAAACGGAATTTGAATTAAAATATTAATATGTTCATAGGCTGGAATCGAGTAGACCAATCGAAGTGAGTTCAAAAAAAAGATAAAAGAGCCAACTAGAGCGTAAACTTTAAATTTATTTTTATTCCACGGAAAAACAAAAAAACCAATTGCCCAAACAAGAGGAATTATAAACTGCAAAAAAACTATATTATCCATAAATTACCACCATCAACCAATTGAGCTAAAAACAAAGGCCAAGAAAAATGAAATCCCAATAACCATATAAATTAAATTTTGCTGAAGGGATTGTGGTCGATTCATCTTTAAGAATTCTCCACCCTTGTAGGTTAACAGGCCAACTCCTCTGACCATGCCATCTATAATTACTTTATCAACAATGTTATAAAGAAATTTGGTACATAGCTTGAATGGTTTTAAAATAGAAAAATCATAAAACTCATCAACATAAAACTTATTAAAGCTCAACTTCCACAGCGGATTTATTGCTAATTTAATTTTTTCTGAAATTTTTTGCTCTTCCTTCGTTACAAAAATAAAATAAGCGAGTCCCATCGAAACAAAAACCATCATGACAGTTAAAATCATAACTAAATGTTCAACGTCTGAAGAATAAATTGGAGCATTTGGTTTTGGCACCACCATTTCTACAAACGTCTGAAACCCTCTGGCATTATTCTCTGATAAAAAATGAGGCAACCCTAAATAGCCCACGGTGCAACTGCAAATTGATAAAAAGATGAGGGGAATTGTCATAATATAAGGCGGCTCATGAATGGGATGACTCTTCTCTTCGTGATATTTGGGTCGAGAGAAAAAAACAATGCATACCATGCGGGTCATATAAAATGCCGTGCAAAGAGCAGTGAACAGAGCTATCCCAAAAAAGAAAATACCATACGTTGGGTGGTTTAGTGCTGACCATAAAATTTCATCTTTACTAAAAAATCCAGAAAATCCAGGCACGCCGTTTATCGAACAAAGAGCAACAATGAAACACCAAAAAACAATGGGCATTTTTTTTCGAAGTCCACCCATATGAAAAATATCTTGTTCATGATGAAGGGCATAGATAACTGCACCTGCGCCCAAAAATAAAAGGGCCTTAAAAAAAGCATGGGTAAAAACATGAAATATGGCAGTAGAAAATGCACCAACTCCGCAAGCAAGAACCATATACCCAAGTTGTGAAACAGTAGAATAGGCGAGGATCTTTTTAATATCCCTTTGAGTAATGGCCATAAGTGCAGCAAACAAAGCGGTAAATGCCCCAATAAAGGCAATGGTATTCATAACAACAGGAAGTAAAACAATAAGATTAGAAAGTCTGCAAACCAAAAAAATTCCTGCGGTTACCATCGTCGCAGCATGAATTAAAGCTGATACGGGAGTTGGCCCGGCCATCGCATCTGGCAACCAAATATAAAGTGGAAATTGCGCAGACTTTCCCGTTACTCCTAAAGTAATAAATAAAAATGTTACCGTCAGTATCGCTTGATTGGATGAAATAATTTCTGCCGACTGGCCGGCAAGGTCTACAAATGAAAGTGTTTTAAAAACCATTGCAAGACCAATCATGCCTAACAAAACACCAAAATCCCCAATTCGATTTACCACAAAAGCTTTTCTGCCCGCTTTTGCCTTTTCAATATCTTGATACCAAAATCCAATCAATAAATAGGAGCATAACCCAACTCCTTCCCAGCCAAAAAAAAGAATTAAAAAATTTTCGCCCAAAACCAATAAGAGCATATTGAAAATAAAAAATGAAAGATAGGCAAAAAACTTACCGGGCCTCGGGTCGTCATGCATATAACCAATAGAGAAAAGGGTTATCACTCCGCCAATTCCTGTCACCATAAAAAGCAGCGCGATTGAAAGCTGATCCACCATAAAAGCAATATCAAGATTAATATCTGAAAACTGACCCCAGTTCCATAAAATAGATACCAATCTCCCTTCGTCACGAACATGCCCAAAA
>JAHEZZ010000132.1 GCA_023250815.1 Bdellovibrionales bacterium | reverse complement strand
CCCCCAATTCTACCAGGGGCCGGATTCGAAAGATTAAAAGAGCACCCACTTGCCTGTCCATCTGGGATGTAAGAAAAAATCGTTTTTCCGTTATCGCTTCCTTTCTTTAAGGAATCTAGGTCAAGTTGTAGATAACAGTATCCTTCCGATAGATTTGCACTAGTTAATTGGAAAGGGTGTAATCGTTGTGCCCAATTGCTACTCTCGCTTAATTTGTGCGAAAAATAAACTCTTAAACTGTTGTTTACAATCTTGTCTTTGATTTCATTTTCTTCAAACACCAATGGGTAATCAACAGCAACATGAATACGATAGTTATCTGATAATGGAATATTCTCATTTACATCACATTCAGCAAAAATATTAATTGCCGAAAAAACAAAACTAAATATTAAAAATAACTTCACCTGGGCAACTCTTAAAAATATTACTCTGCCAACCTAATCGGCCACTTTAATTTAGACATTAATTACTTCATATGATTATTAAAAGTAAACAAGTCGGACAAAAGCGATCTACTACTTTAATTAATAATCCCTTCTTTAAATGAAGGGAAATTAACTTTAATTGGATTACCACTTCCAGGGCCACGTCTGCACAAAAAATAGACATTGTATTCTCGAAGGCCAAGCCTTTCAAAGTCAGGATGAAGCTTAACTTGATTGCCAAAATCTGGAAGAATAATTTGAGTCAACCCTTGTTTTTCCATTTGTGCGAAAAAAGATTTGTCTGAAATCTTATCGCTATCTAATCTGTAACTCAAAGTAATGTATTTTTCCACACAGCTATTAAGAGCTAATCTCTCCGTCTCAGTCATCCAATTATTAAAACCACTGTCTTCTTTTAATTGACCAATCATAATGTCAAAATACATCGTAAGTTCAAAATACCAAGAACTTCTTTTAAATTCCAAATCTTCTTTCCAATATTTTTCTGTAACTTGACCATTCGACAATATAAAAGACCCCTGATAGATCCTATTTTTCGAAAGATTTGCACATGAAGAAATACCCAATATTAAAAATATAAACAAAAAAAAATTTTTAGTGATTTGTTTTATACCCATGACACCCATTTTTTTCAAACCAATTCTCTAGGTCTTTTAATGCTAACGAGCTGTTCTTGCTGTTAAGAATATCGTGTTTCATTTCTTTATAAAAGAATAAAGTAGAATATTTTTTTCTCATGCCCTTATGAAGAACTTTGGTTATCTCACTATCGGAGATGACATCATCGCCTGAAAGCATAAATAACGTAAGGCCATCATAAAAAAATGAAGATTTTCTAATCAGCTCAGACTCTTTCAAAATAGCATTCATAAGAGAGAGACTGATGGAAGAGAGCACTAAAGGGTCAGAAGAAAGTGTTGCCACCATTGCAATATCGCTTTCAATTTCAAATTTGTTAGGTAATGAGCACCTTAATTTACCAAAATTTTTGACCCATTTTTTTGTCAATCGCCTAATCAGAAAGGGGGGAGAAATCTTGGGTTTAATCATTGGATTAATGAAAATAATTCCCTGAATTTTAGATAAAAGATATTCTTCTTTTGTTTGCAAAAGTCTCAATAGACATAGGCCGCTTAACCCTGGAGCGAAAATAAAATATTTTTGTCCTGGCAGAATCATCTTCGAAAAAATGGAGTCTAAAAAGAAAAAAAGATCATCAACAAACTCTTTGAGATCAGCAGCATGTCCCCGAGGTCCACTGCTTAAACCATGACCCTTATAATCCATCAGCCCAATATTGATATCTTGTTTGAAGTAACTAAGGAGAAAATTGATTAAATTATTTTGATAAAAATGATAATCCCCTAAATCATGTAATAAAACAAAAGAATTTTGGCAAGATTTATTTCCTTTAATAATTTTATAAAATATTTTTTCACTACCATTTCTACTTTTAAAATGATCATTTAAAATAATTAAATTAGATTTTGGACTTGAGTCAAACATCACACCTTTCCAAATAATTGCCAATTGCTTTCTGTGCCTCGTTTCCCAGATCCAAAAATCTCAAAGAAAACCCACTTTCGCCTTCCAAAATGCGCACAATTTTAGCTTGAGCAACAAAACTGTATTCACTATTTTCAGGATGAACATTAATTGAAACTTTATCTCCAACTTTTCCAGGAAAACCAGAAACTAAAATCTGAACTCCACCAATTGAAATATCACGACAAATACCTTCATAAAGAACTTTTTTATCATGAAACATCATTTTCGCCACAAATGGTTTTCGATCCGCTGATCTTCTATCGTCGGCCTCAATCTTCGGAGGTGAGTCGCCTGTGAGTTTTTTATACAAAGGAGTCTCAGCTAAAAATTCCCAGTTTTTCATACCCCCTGAAAAAATAAGAGTCTTGCCATTTATCCGGTTTTCCGAAAATAATTTTTGCAATTTATTCAATGAAAAAGGGCCATATTCATTTTCACTTACTCCTCGATCGGCCCCAATTTTAATCACAAATATACTTTTATCAGGATCAATTATTTCCCAAGAAAAAATCTCTTCCTGCTTTTCTACTTTGGGCATCACTTTAGGAAAATCTTCATTTAGCTCTGGTACAATTTCTTCTTCCTGCTCCTGAATTAGGTTAGGGTTAAGATAAATCTGCAGTTCCTCTATATTTTTAAGTTTTTCCCAATTTGCAAAACCTTTTTTCCATAAATAACTTTCTTCAATCAGTTGCTTATCTGAAATCAAATTTGCCACTTCCTCTAAAGTAACAGGGCCAACTCTTTCTGCGCCCTTCACGTAATACCATATGGCCGACATAGAAATTATCTCCTTTACAAAAATGCTAAAAGCTTAATTTTATTATAAAGTTTTTACAGGCGAATTTGGATTTTCCTTAGAGTTGAATCTTTTTTCCCATTTATACTCATCACGTTTGAGTTTTCCAGACTAGAAGACTCAATTGCGACGGACAAAGCTCTAGTGGTATAATTAAATTTGGGAGTGATCCGATAAGTACACCTGAAGAGGGATAGCGATGAAACTTACTAATTCTGTCGGATTTTTTAATAAAATTTTATTCAATCATCTATATATCCTATGCACCTTATCGCTACTTATCCTTTCGTGTTCAAAAAATGAATTTAGCGTCAACAAAAAACAAAATATCTACTCTACTAATCCTATCAGCTCTCTAACTTCAAGTTCATGTTCCGGCTTCACTCTAATAAAACCAGAAGTTGATTTCCTTTTTTTGTGGGACAACACAAGCTCGACATTTTTTATAAATGAGCAAAGTAAGCAGGCGCTCAATAATACGATTGCACTTATTTCAACTCGTTTTAATTATCATATCTTGATGGCCCCATTAGTAGGGTCAGGGAACAATAGCGCTTATCTTGCAGTGGAAAATGAAAATGGCCTATCAACTTCGGCAAAATCGATGGTAGTGCCTCAAGATCAAGCTTCTCAAAAATTAGGCACTTTTCCAACCTCAACAGTAAGTGCGGAAGATGGTTTGCAGAGAACATACGACCTGATCAACAATAACCGCTCGAACGGTATCTTTAGAAATAAAGCCTATACCATCGTCGTACTGATGTCGAATGGCGATGACATTATTTTTAATGGCTCAAATGTTGACCCCTGGGCAAATGATCAACATCTCTATGCAATGAGAGATAACTTTGTTTATTTAAGAGATATAATATTACAGTCCGAACAATTTCGCTTCATAAGCCTGGTCTCTTTCTCCGCCTGCCAATCGGGATTCCGTCAAAATTACACCTATAAAAAAATGTCAGGGCTAATATACAATAGCAAAATCCCTTCTCAAAACGATCAAAACGGGCGCCCCTATCCCGACTCATATGATATATGCACCACTAGCTTTATTCATCTCTTTGATGGCATTAATGATGGCATACAATCAAGTTTGCTCGCTCATATTTATGATGCTTGGCCAATTTCATCAAGTTCTGGGCTGACTTTTAACCCCAGTAAAATCTATGTTAAAAAAAATACTGGAGCAGTAATCCCTGAAGTCTCCGGCCCTCCTGGCCCAGGCTTTAAATATCTCGGTTACACCACCAGAAATACTCGAATTTTACCCACTCCAGGTGAACCATTTACCGGTCATTTAATTGAATTATACGGAACTTCAAAAGTAAATTATCCCGAATGCCTCGTGGTTACGACAGAAACACCAGTGGACTATTACGGCTATGTTCAATTGCAAACGAAACCAGTAATCAGTACCATCAAATTAAAAATTAATGGCGTAACGATTTCCCAGTCAACAGTTAATGGTTGGGATTATATTGGATATAAGGAAAATCAAAACTTAAAAATTTTAGGGTCAAATGATTACACTCCAGCAACTCCAGAATTTAACAAAACAGGGTATATTTTAAAAGTCTACGGAAGCGCCGTCTATAATAATGGAGCGGTAATTGATGTTACTTATGATCCGGCAGGAATTTAGTTATTTGTTGATGCTTTTTTTTCATTTATTTTTTTAACAGCATTTTGCAAACGAATACAAGGAAACATTTTTTCTAATTTTGAGGCCATAACAGTCGTTACAACAGAGCCATTTTCTCCAATAACAAGATCTCCAACAAACCCAGCGTGAGCTGAATCCATCAAGTCTTCTTGTGTAATGCCCATATTTTTTTCCTTAAACTCATTTAAAATGACAGTGATATTGGCCATCGCTTTCCCCTGGCCATCAACTTTCCCTTTTATTTGTTTGAGAATCATATCTAAAAAGATCTGTCCTTTATGAGAAATATTAATTCTTTTTATATTATCGAGTGATCTTTGAGTATTAAAATAGACCATAAATTGACGAAAAGTTTCAGCGTTATCTATAACATGAATTTTAGGAAGCTTGGTTTCATCCTTTTCAATGGTCATAAAGGCTTCATTCTTTAAAATACCAATAAATTCTTCAAACTTAATTTCCGGGACGTTAAAGATGTCAATCATGTACATTTTTAATTTATCAAAATGCAATTGTAGTTTTCCAGCAACCATTTCACCGTGAGATTTATATATCATATAAATAAGTGCAAGAATTCGCACGACATCAATGTTGTGAAAAAAAACATAGTTGCCCAATTTTCCATCAGAGCCAAAGCTCACAGAATTGCTTTCCAGAGATTTTACTTTGTCATTTGTTTTCCGAAGTCTTTCCGCCAATGTATTAACAATAGTTCTAAACCATGGGTTTACACCCGACATCGTTTTATCAAAGGCCTTAAAAGTAATCTCTACAACCTCAAGCCCCGTTATCGCCTCTGCTGAACAACTTCTTCTTGAATCCTTTTCATCAAAATAGGCCATTTCACCAAAGACATCACCCGCTCGCAAGATGGCAATATCAACGAATCCCTTTCCCTTTTGCACAAACAATCTCACCTGACCTCTTTGAATAATAAAAAGAGATTCCGCAGGTTCTTTTTCTCTAAAAAGAATTGCACCTTGTTTAAATGTTTTAATCCCAGATTTTGCACCTGAAGAATTCGTTTCTGTTGACACTGCCTGTTTTATTGAAGCAACCATTCTCGGCCTTTAAATCACAACATTTAATTTATTTTTTCAATTATCAAGGCCAGCGCTTCTCCGCCACCTATACAAATAGAGGCCATACCTCGCTTGCCATTTTTATTTTGCAATACACTCATTAATGTTACGATAATTCTCGCCCCAGAACAACCAATCGGATGCCCTAGTCCAATTCCTCCGCCATACACATTTACTCGGTTATGATCTAATTTTAATTCTTTCATTGCAAACAGAGGAACCAGAGCAAAAGCCTCATTAATTTCGAAGTAATCAATATCTTCCAATTTTAATTTACTCTTCGTTAAACAACGTTTCATCGCCTCAACCGGCGAAGTGGTAAACCATGTCGGATCTTGAGCATAGTTTGCATGCGCAATTATTTTAAATTTAGCTTGATTTTTATACTTCTCACCGCCAAGTAAAATGGCCGCCGCCCCATCATTGAGACTTGAGGCATTTGCCGCAGTAATGGTCCCATCTTTAGAAAAAACAGTTGTCAGAGTTGGGATCTTTTCAAAATTGGCCTTTCCTGGGCCATCATCCTCACTGACAATAATTTTTCCTTTTTTACTTTCAATTTCCACAGGAACAATTTCATTTAAAAAAAGACCTTCCTTAATTGCGCTCTGTGATCTTTTAAAACTATGAATCGCAAAAGCATCTTGTTCTTCTCTTGTGATGTTGTGAATTTTAGCACATTCTTCGGCACAATTTCCCATCGCTCGATTAGAATAAACATCCCAAAGACCATCCCATTGAAGTGAATCTTTAATGGTAGATTCTCCAAATTTTATTCCTTGTCTCATATTGGGAATTAAAAATGGTGCCATACTCATATTTTCCATTCCACCAGCAACTGCCAATTGATTTTCTCCTAGCTCAATTGTCCTTGATGCCAAGATCACTGCTTGCATACCAGAGCCACAGACTTTGTTAATCGTTGTCGCAGGAACTTGAGTTGAAAGTCCTGCCCAAATGCTGGCCTGCCGAGCAGGTGCTTGTCCAGACCCAGAAGAGATAACCTGGCCCATAAAAACCTCATCTACCAATTTACCATCAATCTTTGCTCTGTTAAGCAACCCACCAATGGCAATTGCTCCAAGCTTGGGCGCTGAGATTTGAGATAGTGGGCCCATAAAAGTTCCACTCGCTGTCCTTACTCCTGAAATAATATAGGTACTCATTTTTTGATCCCTGGTAAAATATCTTCGAATTAAGGCCTAAAATTTAGATTGATCAAAGGTCAAATTAAAATCAATAGCACCATCTTCTTCCAGCTGAAAAAAAAGTTCTTTAGTAGCATCAAGTGAAGCTGGCCAAAGTTTTTTAATATCAAAACTCCGCCAATTGGCATGTCCTTGAAGTTTAAATAAAATTCTCAAATAAATAATCGTAGGGCCGGCCTTAAGCAGATTTAAAAATTCCGGAGTAAAGGCCCTTTCAAATATCAAACCCTTTTTTGAGATTTTAACTAGTTTAGGTAAGTTTTTAATAAGTAATACAGTTTTTTTCTGTTCATCCTGGCCATTTTCAGTCAGGGAAATAAACCAGTGATACTTTACTTTTGGGTGTGATACGTCCATTATGCCCCCCTACTTTCATTAT
>JAHEZZ010000017.1 GCA_023250815.1 Bdellovibrionales bacterium | reverse complement strand
ATGCCACCAAATTTTTCATCCCCATGGGCCTTCCTGCAGATAGCGCCGTTCCTGGCAGCGCCACCACATCGACCATCGGCACCGGCATAACCTCAGCTCAGCTCCACGGCGATTTCGTCTACCCCAATGCTACTTATGTGAACGGCGGATCGGTAGTGGCCGATTTAGGTGGCATGCTAAACGGCGGCGACTATTCCATAGGTGGAAATGCTGCAGGTGTTTATACTTTTGAATTTGACAACGCTTTTGAATCCGCTGACCCCACCATCGGTTTTAGATGTGCGGTCCCAGTAACTCCATAATATTTTTCTTGCGAGGTCGAAGGGCCTTAGGCCAAACTATGCCATGTCAACCATTGCTCATTCCGAACAGAGAAGTATAAACAAAACTGCTGATCTTCCCGATTCCTGGAAAAATGTTTTGGGACTGGAGTTTGAAAAAGATTATATGAAAAGTCTCAAGCAGTTTTTGCTAGCAGAAATTTCCGCAAAAAAAATAATCTATCCCCACGGCAGCGAAATTTTTTCGGCGCTTAAATCTACTCCTTACGACAAAGTTCGGGCCGTTATTCTAGGCCAAGACCCTTATCACGGTGAAGGTCAGGCCCACGGCATGTCGTTTTCGGTGAAAAAGGGAACCAAACTTCCCCCTTCTTTAAAAAATATTTTTAAGGAATTAGAAAACGATTTAAATATCCCGCCCTCAACTCATGGGTATTTAAAATCCTGGGCAGATCAAGGAGTGCTTCTTCTCAACACTGTTTTAACTGTCGAAGCAGGCCTGGCCAATTCCCACAAAAACAAAGGTTGGGAAATTTTCACCGATAAAATAATCGAAGCTTTAAACCAAAGAAATGAACCGCTCATTTTTTTACTCTGGGGCACCCCCGCTCAATCAAAAAAAGAAATGATCGA
The DNA here is from genome assembly GCA_023250815.1 of Bdellovibrionales bacterium. Taxonomy (GTDB): domain Bacteria; phylum Bdellovibrionota; class Bacteriovoracia; order Bacteriovoracales; family Bacteriovoracaceae; genus JAHEZZ01. Next base: position 25,396 of record JAHEZZ010000017.1, on the reverse strand, counting down.
TCACAAAAAACATTTTATTTTACAGGCCCCTCACCCCTCACCTCTCTCTGCTTATCGGGGATTTTTCGGTTGCCGCCACTTTTCAAAAAGCAACAAAATTCTTCGGGAATTAAATTTGCCAGAAATAAATTGGGCATTAGCAAAGAATTAGCGCTACAATTTTCAGGTGGAAAAAAAATACACCAAAGATTTAATTGGCTGGCGTGAATGGGCAGAACTTCCTGACTGGAATCTGATCAATCGCTTATCGATCAAGGCAAAAATCGACACCGGCGCCAGAAGCTGTGCACTTCACGCCGAAGAAATTGAAACCTTCGATAAAAAAGGTTATCTCCATGTGCGCTTTCGCCCTCCTTATCCCGGTGAGGAACTCGGCCCAGTGATCGAGGCCCCTCTGATTGATATAAGAAAAATCAGAAGCTCTAACGGCATTGAAACTGAAAGGCCGGTAGTTCGCACACATCTCAAGATCGGAGAACATATTTTTGAAACAGATTTAACTCTTATTAACCGCGATATCATGGGTTTTAAAATGCTCATCGGTCGCTTGGCCCTTCGCAAATTCTTTTACGTAGACTCAGCAAAATCTTTTTTGCTGGGAAAAAAGTGAGTGGTATATATGAATATTGTTATTCTCTCGCAAAATCCTAGGCTCTACTCCACTAAAAGATTAGTGGAAGCGGGAATCGCTCATGGCCATAATATTGAAGTCATCGACCCTCTCAAATGTTTTATGGATATTACTTCTGGCCGCCCCATCATCCATTACAATAAAAGAACGCTGGAAGAATTCGACGCTGTCATTCCCCGTATCGGCCTATCTATCACATCGTTTGGCCTTGCCGTTTTAAGACAATTTGAAATGATGGGAATTTATCCCCTCAATGAATCAGTGGCAATCGGAAGATCACGGGACAAACTTCGCTCCTTACAAATTTTATCTCGTGAAGGCCTAGGTATGCCAACCACCGCCTACGCCCACTCCACAAAAATGACTGAAGAGCTGATTAAACTGGTTGGCGGCGCTCCCCTGGTTGTCAAACTTTTAGAAGGAACTCAAGGAAAAGGAGTTGTTCTAGCGGAAACTGATCAAGCAGCAAAAAGTGTCATCGATGCCTTCCGCGAACTCGACGCCGATATTTTAGTTCAAGAATTTATCAAAGAAGCAAAAGGTTCCGATCTGCGCTGTTTTGTCGTGGGAAATAAAGTTGTCGCCTCGATGATTAGAACTGCCAAAGAAGGAGAATTTCGCTCCAATCTCCATAGAGGCGGAACCGCTTCGCAAATTGAACTCACTGATGAAGAGAGAAAATCGGCCATTTTATCCGCCAAGGCGCTAGGACTCAATGTCGCCGGTGTAGACATTTTGCGCTCAAACAAAGGCCCAAAAATTATTGAAGTCAACGCTTCACCGGGGCTAGAAGGGGTAGAGAAAACCACAGGGATTGATGTTGCGGGATTGGTGATGGAATATTTAGAGAAGAATGCTAGGGCACATGCTACAGGCACAAAGGGAAAAGGATAACAATATCTAGTATTTTACTAGACCAACCTAGTATTTAGCTAGACTAACCTAGTATTTCCAAGTATCCTTATAATCAATGACAAATCACATTGAACTGCCCTTCATTCATCAATTAAACAATCATTTGAAAAATTACCCGCAGTTTATTCAAGTAATCTTAGGGCCAAGGCAAGTTGGCAAGACCACCACCATTATTAAATATCTAGAAAAAAATCACAAAAGAAAGCACCACTTTCATAGTGCCGAAAAATTATCAGGAGGAGGACTGGCCTGGCTCACTGATATTTGGCTTAAGGCCAGAAAAGAACAAACTTTATTAGTCATTGATGAAATTCAAAAAATTGAAAACTGGGCGGAAATCATAAAAAAATTCTGGGACGAAGAAAAAAAATCCAAAACCCCTATCCGCTGTGTGCTCTTAGGATCAAGTTCACTCGATTTGCACTTCGGCCTGACCGAAAGCTTAACCGGGCGCTTTCAACTGATTCAGGTTTATCAATGGAATTATTCAGAATCAAAAGAAGCCTATGGCCTCTCCTTTGATGAATATTTAAAATTTGGCGGCTATCCGGGAAGTTATCAGCTCAGAAAAAATTTTCAGGAGTGGCAAAGTTATGTAAAACATTCGATTGTCGAAACAGTAGTGGAAAAAGATATTCTCCTGGGCCACAAAGTAAAATCACCGGCCCTTTTTAAACAAGCTTTTGACCTTCTTATATCTTACCCTGCCCAAGAAATTAGTTTCACCAAATTATTAGGTCAATTACAAGATCGAGGGAATACCGATTTGGTAAAATACTATATAAGACTCTATGAAGGCGCTTTTTTAATTAAAACTTTAGAAAAATTTTCTACCAATAAAATAAAAAAAAGAACATCTGCTCCAAAAATAATCCCTCTCTGTCCGGCGTTCATTTTTATTACTGAGCTTGAAGAATATAACAATGAAACCAAAGGCCATGTTTTTGAAACAATTGTGGGATGCACTTTAAATCGCTTGAATTTTGAACTTTTCTATTGGCGTGACGGAAATTTTGAAGTCGATTTCATTTTAAAATTTGGGAAAAAAATTTGGGCCATCGAAGTTAAGTCCGGCCGTAAGAAAAAAATGGCGGGTCTAGATTATTTTCTAAAAAAATTCCCCACCGCAATTCCCGTGATTATTACACTTGATAATTATATTAAATTCGAAAAAGATCCGTTATCATTTTTAAATTAGAGCATGTCCTCACCTATACTTTTTCTGCTACAAAAAGTATGAGTTACAGATAGCTCTTAATAAGCAAAATGGTTTCTTTTTCACTTTTATAAATGACTTCGCCAGTAATATAAATTTCTTGAAAAAGAGATCTGGTAAGTTTTTTAGCATTATCATTCATCTCAATAGGATAAACTTTTTTATCGTCGATATTTTCGATTTTAATTTGAGTGACAACACCTTTCTCGTCACGAGTAAGTGGAGAAATTTTTCCAGTGAATCTTACAAATTTAGAGTAAGGGTAGACTGGGCCTTGTTTTGATTTTTCTTTTTTTTCTTCATACTCAGCATAATCTTCATCCCCGCCTTCTCCATCATCATCTTCATCGGGCCCTAATGACTTCTTAGCTTTCTTACTGCGAGGCACTTCTTCATCAAAAGGACTTGGTTCATCTTTAGCAGACTCTTCTGATTCTTCAGCATCCATTTTATCGTCAGCAAAATCATCATCATCAAAACCGCTCATGTCGAGGCCCTTTTTAAATCAGGTTAGCTTGGTCAGTTATGGCAAAATTTTGAAGTCCCTAAGACATTTTGTAAACAGTTATCTCAGACATTACGTGTTATACCAATTTCACTAATTAATAGTGGAATTGGTATTATACTAATCCTAAGGAGTGCTTTATGAGTAATTATACTAAAATTTCCCTTGATGATGCTGAGGCCATTTTATCACTCTACAATCTAAAAGAAGAAGACGGTTCACCAGTAGTCATACAAGAACTCATCCCCCTCTCCTTGGGAATTTCCAATTCTAACTACAAGGTTCGCACATTCAAAAGTGTTTTGCTTCTCAAAATCTCCAATGATAAAAATGAAAGTGATCTGAGTAAAGAAATGAGTATCTTAGAGCGGCTGGCGGAACTCAAATTTCCCTATTCATTGACCCCTTTTCAAACCACCAACAAAAAAATGGTTTATCGCTGCCAGCATTGGTACGGTGTTTTATTTCCCTTTATCGAAGGTATTCCCCCCGGGCCGAATGATGCGACTTGCTTTGAAATTGGAGCGGCACTGGGACTACTTCATCAAATTTCTTCTAAGGCCGTGACTACTGGAATTCGCCCTCACGAAGAAGTTGGCTTTGGCCCACAAAAAATTTTGGAGTACAAAAAAAGCGCTAATTGCCCTACTGATTTCAAAACGTCACTCCAGCATTTATTGCCAAATCTTGAAGAGCAATTTTTACTGAATAAATTTCCCACAGGAATTATTCACGGTGATCTCTACTACGACAATACTCTTTTTGATCTTAACCGTCTCAAGGTTTTGCTAGATTTTGAGCAAGCAGGAGTAGGGGAATTTATTTTGGATATAGGTATTTCTATTTCTGGAACTTGCCTGGAAAAAGGATTGGCCAATCCCATGCTGATTCATTCTTACCTGCGTGGTTATATGACCGCACGCCAACTAACTAGCGCCGAAAAACAAGTGATGAAAGAGGCCATCATTTTGGGTTATTTTTCTATTTCGCTTTGGAGAATAAAACGTTTTAAAGAAGGTAATCTTAACCCCGCACTAAGAGAAAGTTATCGAGATCTTATAGATAAAGCAGAATACTTTAACAAATATGTCGCACCAGAAATATTTTTTTAGCGAGACTTTATAACTTCACTTGCTGCGACAGCAATCCACTCTCCACTGGCCAGTATAAAAGAATTATTTTTGATCAAAGAAAAATCCCCCACTTTTATTCTCATCAGACGCAAAGTAGGATGGTTAATTTTGGCGGTCATTTTTCTCACCTGGCGATTTTTTCCCTCGCTAATAATTATTTCAAGCCAGCAATCTGGTACCTTTTTCCTAAAGCGAATAGGCGGATTTCGAGGAGGTATCATGGCCACTTCCTCTGTCGACAAAAATCTTACTTCCGAAGGCCTTGAAGTATACTCACCAAGATCAAGGCCATGGCGCATTTGATGAAGGGCATCTTCCGAGGGAATCCGCTCAACTTGAACCCAATAATATTTTTTCTTTTGATAAAATGGCGCCGAAATTTTTTCAATTAATTTCCCATTATTAGATAAAACTAAAAGCCCTTCGCTGTCTTTGTCTAATCGGCCAGCAGGATAAAAATCGGCCGGTATTTTAAATTGACTGAGATTTGAATCATCTCCACTGAACTGCGAGACTACTCCGTAGGGTTTATTTAAAACAATTATATTCAAATTTTTTGCGACCAAAGACTCATCTTGCAATGATCCCTTAGTCGGCGACAAAAAATATTCAGGTAACGGTGATTCAACTTCTATAAGTTTATTGCTCAAAGGATCTAAAAAAGAAATCTTGGTAGAATGCAAATAAAGATGAGAGGCAATACACCCACCGTAAAATGTATCGCCCACGAGAGGGTGCCCGAAAAAAGCACTTTGCGCTCGGATTTGATGGCGACGCCCAGTATGCAATAAAAAAAGCACTAAGTTTATCACACCAAAAGAACTTTCAAATTCTTTTTGCACCATAAAATTGAGATGGGCAAAATCTCCTTCTAATCCTTCATCTACCATGCATTTTTCTTTTCCTAAAACTTTCTTTAAACTCACTCCATTTTTATATTCACCAATCGCTTCACGGTAGCGCCCCATAGTTAAAGCGAGATAATATTTTTTTATTTTTCGCTGTTTAAAATAATCATCCAAAACTTTTGCCGCCTCTTTATTTCTAGAAAAAATCATCACGCCCGAAGTTTCAACATCCAAACGATGATGCAGGCCAATTTCAGAAGGAAGGCCTTGACGTTCCATATATTCTTTTAATTCTCCATAAAAATGACGGCGAGATTTATCAACTGATGCGTGCGTTATTACTCCGCTCGGCTTATTCGCAAAAAGATAATTATCGTCTAAAAATAAAATCATTTCTTTCATTTGCAAGGCCACAAAGAGAGGTTATACTGATCACTTCTTAGGTTGTTTCTATCAAATAAATAATTTTGGCAATATCTAGGGCCCAAAAGTGAAAGAAAAAATTAAAAAATTTAGCTCTTGGTTAGATTGTATCCCCCAAAAAATAAATTCCATGCTTTCCTCTACTGGGCCTTTTTCCCTGCCTCTAACTTGGTATCTGTGCTCTTTTGCTCTGTACTTATTTTTTCGTTTATTTCTCACTTTGCTTTATTTCAAAAGAGTAACAGCAGAACCCCATTTTTATTATACTTACTTTATAGGAATGAGGATCGACGCTATTATCACTTGTTATCTTTTGGGCGTACCCACTTTGCTTTTTATTTTACTGCCCAAAAAAGCAATCATCTTTGCCAGACATTTCCTTGCCATTTGGGGCGCAAGCTTTTTGGCCTTTGCAGTCAGCATGGAACTTTTCACCGGGCCTTTTATGGCGGAGTACGACTTAAGGCCTGATCGCATTTTTTTTGAATATTTAAAATATCCAAAAGAAGTTTTCGGAACAATTTTCAAAGTTCATCCCTTCCTTTTTGTTTTCACTCTTTTTATAACGGTAAAAAGTATTCGCGCTTTCTATCGGGCCGGGCTTTTCTCTATTTTAAACTACAATCCCTGGAAATGGTGGCAGCGCCTACTCACCTTTCCCCTAATCGGCGCCTTGCTTTTTTTAGGTGCCAGATCAAGCCTAGGCCACCGTCCCGCCAATATCTCAACCGCCATGTTCTCAAATAATAATTTACTCAATGAAATTACGCTCAATTCCTCATACAGTTTACTCTACGCCATTTACCGAACTAAACACGAAACTAGTCCCACCAAAATTTACGGAAAGATGTCTCTCGATCTAGCGATTGAAGGTGTAAAAAAAACTCTTTTTATTCCACAAGCTGATTATATTGAAAATGGCATTCCCTTTTATCACCGCCAAACTTCTCCCTTTATTCGATCACGCCCACTTAATGTTGTTATTTTTTTACAAGAAAGTATGGGAGCAGAATTTGTTGGAGCACTCGGCGGCATGCCTCTCACTCCTAATCTCGACAAGCTTTCAAAAGAAGGAATGTGGCTCACTCACCTTTACGCTACGGGAACCAGAACGGTCAGAGGAATCGAGGCCACCGCCGCCGCTTTTTTACCTACCCCTGGCTCTAGCGTCGTGAAATTGGGCCTGGCGCGAAGAAATTTTTTCACCGCTGGATCGCTGTTTAAAAAATATAACTACAATACCATGTTCATTTACGGAGGCATGAGTAACTTCGATGAAATGCGTTCCTTCTTTATGGGAAATGGCCTTCAAGAAATTTACGACGAACCTACTTTTAAAAATCCTATCATGAAAGGCACCTGGGGAGTTTCTGACGAAGACTTAGTTATTAAAGCAAATGAAGTTTTTAAATCGCAAACAAAACCTTTTTTTGCTCTCATGTTGTCGACTACCAATCACTCGCCTTTTGAATTTCCTGCTGGGAGAATTGAAAACTTCATGGAACCGGCCGCCAATATGTTTAACGCTTTAAAATTTGCCGATTATTCCATCGGAAAATTTTTTGAGATGGCAAAAAAAGAAGACTATTATAAAAATACACTTTTTTTAGTTCTGGCCGATCATAACACCAGAGTCTACGGCGACGAATTTGTTCCGGTTCATAAATTTCATATCCCCGGTGTTATCATCGGCCCCGATGTGCCTAAAATAAATTTTGATAAAATCGCCTCACAAGTAGATCTACTTCCCACTCTGCTCCATTTTACCGGACTTACAACTGAACACCCGATGATTGGCCACAACCTAATGGCCCTCCCCAAAGATTTTCCTGGACGGGCCTTCATGCAATACGCTGAAAACAACGGTTATATGAGAGGAGATAAAGTGATCGTAAATAGGAATGGCAAAGACGCACAACAATTCACTTATAATGAAAAAACAAAAAAACTTACTGCAGACCCGGTGATTGATAGTGAGCTAAAAGATCAGGCCTTTTCTCATATTATGCTGCCTTGGCAACTTTATGAGCGACAACTTTATAAACTTAAAAATTAACAACGACTAATAAGATAAAACTTTTTTCATTGCTTCAAGAATTTTAAAAGTATCAGGGAGAATTGCTTTTTCTAAAATTCGATTAAAACCTACAGGTGTAAAGGTTGATCCAACTCGAAGAGGTGGAGCATCAAGATATTCAAAGGCCTTTTCATTTATAATACTGAGCAACTCTCCGCCAAATCCGGCAAATACTTTATCCTCGTGAACAATCAGCGCCCGATTTGTTTTTTTCACTGAATTTAATATTGTTTCTTCATCTAATGGAATTAAAGAACGAAGATCAATTACTTCAACTTCGCTTCCTTCTTTTGACAATATCTCGGCCGCTTCTAAACATTGGTGAACAGTGTTTCCGTAAGTGATAACAGAAAGAAGAGATCCCTCTTTTCGAACTCTCGCCTTGCCAAAAGGAACTTCAAAGTCATCGGGAATTACAGACATGGCATATTTGGCATTATAAAGGGCCTTCGGTTCCAAATAAAGAGTGGGCCCTTTTGAACGAATAGCAGTTCTTAAAAGCCCGGCAGCATCATCTGCAAAGGCAGGAACCACCACGCGAAGCCCTGGCAAAGTGGTAAAAGTTCCTTCAAGATTTTGCGAATGATAAATCCCCCCTCCAATATGGCCTCCGGAAGCAAGTCGAATTAAAATATTAGGTGAAAATGCTCCATTACTTCGCCAATAATCGTGAGAACATTCTAAAAGTTGCTCCATTGCTGGCCAAAAATAATCGGCAAATTCGGCCCCTTCAACTACTACTCGTAGATCTTCTCTAAAACGAGAAAATCCATTGGCAGTACCGACAATAAAATCTTCGGCAATTGGAGCATTAAAAATTCTCTCTTTGCCAAATTCTTGCTGCATTCCTTTCGTCACATTAAAAATTCCCCCTTTATCTTTATTGGCGACATCTTGTCCCCATAAAAAAGTATTGGGGTTATGGCGAAATTCGGCCTTCAATGTTTCGTTAATCGCATCGATAAATTTTTTTGTCTCACCAGACTCCTGGTGAATTCCCTCAGGGTATTTTTCACTGATGTAAGCATCAGCATAAACAAAATGATGAATACTAGAAGGATCAGGGAGCGGGGCCTTAAGTGCTTCCGTATGAGCGGCCAGAACTTGTCCTTTGCATTCTTCTTCAATGGCGGCCAATTCTTTTTGATTAAAAATTTTAGAACTTAAAAGTTCTTTTTTAAATTGCGGGTAGGGATCACAAGCTTTGGCCTTGTTAATTTCTTCTTCTGAACGATATAACTCGTGTTTATCTGAGTTAGAATGACTTCCAATTCGCACACAGTGAGCATGTACAATTACTGGGCCTTTCCCAGCAAGGGCATGATTTCTTGCCTCACTCATTGCATTCATGGAATTAAAAACATCTTTTCCATCACAATGAATAATCTTTAAATTTTTAAATCCAACAAAATTATCTGCCACAAATTCATTGGCAGTCTGTTCACTCTTCGGAACAGAAATACCATAACCATTATCTTGAAAAACAAAAATTACCGGCAAAATTTCTCTGCTGGCACCATTAATCGCTTCATAACAATACCCCTCCGAAACAGAAGACTCACCCTGGGAGCAAATAGACACGCCCTTATGATTATATTTTTTCATTGCCCGGGCCACTCCTACCGCATGAAGAATATGGTTTCCTGTGCACGAAGAAACATTGTGAATATGCCACTGTGGTTTGGCAAAATGATTGCTCATATGACGGCCACCGGAAGCAATATCGGTGGCCCTAGAAATGCCATTTAAAATAATTTCTTCAGCTGTTAGTCCTGCCGAAATACAAGTGAGCATGTCACGATAATAGGGAAATAAATGATCTTCATTAAGAGTAAAGACCTGCCCGATGGCCAACTGAATAGCATCATGTCCAGCATAAGGAGCGTGATAAGACCAGCCGATGGCCTGCTTTAAATAATTAGGCGCTCGCTCATCTAAAAGTCTGCCTAAGGTCAATAAATAATACCAAGTTTTTAAAACATTTTTATCGGTGTTTTTAATTGAATAGATTGATAACTTTTTAGTAACAACATTATTTTTTTTTCTTTTAGAGGAACTCGCTCTACGAAAGGCGGCCTTGGCATTAAATTTTCCTGTCATCATTCAACCTTTTTAAAAATATTTTACAGGGTCAAATTAATCTTAAACTTTTAAAAAATCAAATCATTATGGGTCATTTGTTATCCAGATTTATCGGGTAGATTGACGAATAATTTGAATTTTTTAAAAGATATTCAAAGGGTATAAACAGGTAGCATCATAGTTGACCAACTCGCTTTTACTGTACGGTGATTTGGCCATCAATGGCCTTCGCTGTAAAATAAGTGTATTTAGAAAAAGATTCCTTAGGCAATGAAAGTTCATTCAATAAGTTTTCAAGCCAAGATGGAATATGCCCCTGATGTTTTACTTCCAAAATAAAACACTCTTGGGCAGAAAACATTTTCATCATTTTTTCAGCTTTATCCAATTTGGTAAAAGTCTTAAAATCACGGCGATTTAAAACATCAACCAATCTTTTTTCTGAAATATCTGTATCCATAGTTACACGTAAATCACCTTGCTCAAAGGCCAAACGATTATATGAAATAGAAGTCACTGGGCGTAAAAGAAATTCGCCCATCAGATCATTGATAATTTTCATCCTTGAAATCAAAACTTGTAATTCAATATCTTTATTTATGGCAATAACTTCATCATTCATTGGAAGTGATTCGCCCTTATAAAGACCGAGTAACTGCATTGGCCCAATTTTAAAACGCAATTTTTTACTTTCCTGCCCTCTTTTTCTCTTAAGTTCCAAATGTGCGGGGGCCCTAGGATTAAATTTTCCATTAGGTGCATATTGCCTGATTCTCAATTTATATTGAGTTGGATAATCGGTAACATCATGCTTGAAAAAATCCAAATTTTTTGAATCAAAATAAATAGATTCAATCAATGTATATTGAGTATCAGAGTCAGGATAAGATGGTTTCATATACTTATTAATTAATTCTAAAATATGATCCCTGTGCGAAAAAGAGATAATATACTTATCCTCTGTCCTTAAAAACTCTCCTTCGCTTTTTTGAGGAATCGCAAGTGTTGGGACTTCTGAACTTAAATTTGAATACATAAAATTCTCCTTCTCTATTAAAAATTAAACGGTGAAACTTCTGGACTTTTTGTAAATAACATCTGCTCATCAATGGTAATAAGGGCATATAAATTCATTGGAATAAGATCGTACTCTGTCATAAATTTACGAATCGGTGGAGTTGGCGTGAAATCTCCCCAACTCTTTCCGGCAAACCTCCGGCCGATCACAGATTCAAAGGTCTGCATTTGATTAAAGCTTGGGTAAACTCCAAAAATCTCGCCATAAACAAATATATTTTTTTCACCAAATATTCCCTTAATAATTTCAGAACCATTAATTTCAGGATGCAAATCTTTAATAAGTCCTACAAATTCTTGTGATAAAAATAAAGCATTATTGATATTTTTAATAATTTTATTATGATGTGACCAAATCACGTCAACAGCTCTGCGAAGTGATTTTTTAATCTGCTCCATTCGAAGAAGCTTATCGCTCCTCAGGTTCGGAGAATAAAATAATTTATCTTTGTCAAAGAAAGGAATTAATTTGGCCTCAATTTGATTTTTATCTAATCTTGTAAAATCCTCTACTATAGATTTACCAGAAACATAAATTCTCATTTGCGATAAAACCTTGCGATACTCGTCGACCAAGGAGGCATCAGGTAAAACATAGTTCCTAAAAAATATTTCTTTTTTGTTTTTAGAATATTTATTATTAAGTCTGCCAATGACTGTATCTAACCCCTCACGATCAATCTTTCGATCATATTGAATAACAGTTGCACTTACCGTCGAGTTTTTTATATCTTGCTCATCTATTTCAGAACTTAGAATAGTTACATCTTTTTCCAGGGTAAAAAGCATATCCATATATCCATTAAGCATTTGATGAATATTGAGATTCGCACCAAACTGTGCTTCATTTTGATAAAAGCCCCGATAAAAAGTCCTGGTCTCATTATTTTTCAAATGCACAACCGTTTTAGTCACACCTTGATTTTGCCCAGTTTTAAATAACCCCAAAAAAATATTAAACTTACTCTGCCATTTTCCCCTTGTCACAACATCGACAATTCTATGAATTAAGACTCGTGGATCATAGTCTCCATATTGCATCAGTTGCTCAAAGGCCTCTCGCTCACGGATTCGATGTTGACGAGTGATAACCGGCGAACCATGCATCCGACTTTCTGTCGGAATATCAAAAGCAAATAATTCCCCTTCATGACGAAAATGAGTTTCTCCAGAGTAATAAGCAATCAGCGGCATATTTATAAAAAGCAAATTGAGCTTGGCAATCTCAGCATTAAATCCCACATCAATAGACTGATCTTTGGCGTAGTAAACAAAGAGTTGCCCAAAGGAATCCCTAAAATAATATTCAGGACTGGTTTTTCGCCAGCCCATATAGGCCCCAACCCCTGGTGCAATTAGTGGTATTCCAGTAGCTACACCCATGCCTGCTCCAAGTCCGAAACCATAACCATCTTCGATTTTAATCATTTCCTGTGGATTTAATTTTTCTAAAACAAAATTCTTGTAATTAACAATCACTGAAAAAAGTTTAAAAGGTGTTAAGTAACCCTTCTGCCAACTTTCAGCATAATGTACCATTTGAAATTCTTTAGAATACCCCTTAATCTCAGCGCCAAAACCAACCGGAATAAAATCTTTAATAAAAGAAAAACCTCCACTATTTGCCGATAGTTCAATTTTTAAAGTATCAATCACCGCAAAATAGGAACTAACCCCATTCCCATTAATCCCTTCAGGATTATATTCCACTCTTCGTGAAATATTTAATTTAACCCCAGCATTCAATGCTCCAAGAGTAACTGTCTTTCCCTGCTTCCCATCCCACAAGGCGGTAGAGGCATCACCATTTAAAAATAATCCCCCTCCTCCAATTTGCGCCGCAAGCTTTTGCCCCATGGCCGGTAAATCAAAGGTATGAGAAATAAAATTAGTAAGATTTGTCCAAATCGTCGCGTGGGGCTGCTCAAAGTGTGAGCTATCCTCAAGCTGGGAAAGTACAATTTTTCCATTTTTAATATTGCTATTAGGGGAATAGGAATCCAAATCCGGCAATTCAAAAAGAGGAAATTCTTTTTCTAAGTCAAAGGCCTTAATCAAACTATTTCTTCTTATTCCAATTTTTAAAGCATAAAGATCTTGAGAATCTTTAGGCATGCCGGAAGCAAGAAGAGAATAGCGAATATCATCCATCGATAATCTGGCAATTTTTCTAACCATCCAGCGTAGATCATTATAGGTTGTGGTACTAAATCGATTACTCTGAAAAGAAATGTCATTCCAAAAAAGCTTTACGAAATTTTGGTCATAACTTAAAAAATCAACTTCAAAAGCATTAACTGTCCGAGATGCTGTTGTATATTTAATATTTTTATAAATATATTTTGGCCTTAAGGCCAAATTCGATCTCAGTGAATAACCCAAATCTTGCAGTGACAATTCCGGAATTAAATCTCCCTCTTTTGTTTTGACCAAATTAACCATAAAATTTCCGACCTTCATATCTCCAACATTAAGCCAAGAGTAAAAGGCCAAAACTCCTCTGTGTTCTCTTCTGTTTGGCAAATCCCAGCCATCTGGATGAAAAGTCTCGAGCCTAATTTTTTCATTTACTTTACTCTCGAGAAGTACATTTCGAAGAATCACATACTCTTCGCCATTTTCCACTCCCTTTTCGCCCACCAAGTTTTCAAAAGAACCGTGTCTTCTTCTCCATGCCCTTTTAAATTTTTCAAATGAAGTTTCTTTATTATTAAAATACAACTTCATATTGCCTTTGTAGCTAACATGATCTTGATGAAAACCAACTAATTGTGCCAAATAAGTTGACGCAATTTCGACAAATGCCTCTTGTCCCATTTTTACTTTAAATTTTATTTTTTTTCCGTTTCGAGTGATATAACCATTTAGTTTTTTTGATCCAGCGCTCGAATATTTCATCTCACTGTAATACATTTTTTCGTTTTCCTTAGGAAACAGCTCTGGCAGTAGGTCTTTAGCATCTTTGATGATACTGGGATCATCATAGACTTCTCTCCAAAAGGGACTTTTTACCGGATTTAATTTTGATATATCAAAATCACAATTATAAATTTTTAACACTTGCTCGTGAGTCAGAGGTTCATTTGCTTTTATCGCTTGATCTTGATTATTTTTTTCCAAACATTCAAGAATAGAACCTAATTGATGAGTCGTGATCGTTAAATTGTTTGGTTGTAGTTCATTATTGGCATCTTCTTTTTGATATTTATAACCAATGATTGCCTCACCCAAATTAGTGTAAATTTTCATATCCATGGCCCACATATTTCTTTTGGCCTCTGGAGTGTAATAGGCGCTGTAGACAATATTAAAGGCGTCGACAATCGCATCGCATTCAACTTCTGGAGCATTATCTTTAATCTTCTTACTTAAAAGTTCTATCTGAGGAATTAAAAATTTATTGTATCCTTGTGCAAGATCATTCTTTTTTTCATCTAATTCTTTTGTTGCATCTTTTTTTGCTTCATCAAAATCTGCCCATTTCAATTCTAAATTTTCGATCAGTGCTGTTTCATAACTATCTTCTAATAAACTTTGTTTTTCAGATTTTAATCTTTGTAAAAACTGTTGAACTTTCAAAAATTCGTATTTGCCATCAACTTTAAGCATCAGATCCATATACTTTTCAGCGCTATCAATATGGCCAGATGAGAGTTTGGCATGATCTGGCCTTAAATCTAATTGATAATCGCTATTGGCGATTGCCTGGCCAATCAATAAATTCAAAGTAAACAGAAAGATAATTGCTATTTTCATACAAAAAATATTAAAACATCCTCAATTGTTGCGTGGCACAATATCACTACTGGCGACTTCTATCACTTCAAACGATTGCAATGTGTTAATTTTACATATTTTCCATAACTCCATATTAACTATCTGATATTTTTAAGTTTAATTGATTCTGTATTTTTTTCAGCAGCGATTGAGCAATGCGCAAAAAAAGCTAAAATAACGGCGAAACATTTTTGAGGAAACTATGGAAAATCTAATAAAAGAAACCCCAGTTATTGTCCCTATTACCCTCGATAATAAAATTATATCCTCTGCGAGCGAAGGCGAATTTAAAAGAATTGAAGACAAATTCTTAGTCTCAAAAAAGATGCAAGATTTAGTTTTCAAATGTCTTTCTCAAAATATGGATGAATCTTATCTTGATAACGATACTCATTTTACCCTTATTGAATCCATCTACTTCGACTCCTCAGAAATAACATTATTTAAAGATCACTTTAATCTTCTGATCCCCAAAAGATATAAAATGCGAGTGAGAAGATATGGCCCAAACGGAATATGGAATACTGAAAATTATCTTTTAGAAGTAAAAAGCAAAAAAGAAGGGCAATGTAAAAAGGTGCGTTTTACAATTGGTCAAATTGAACTTGATATTATTAGTGCAGGTTTGCAACTTCAACTTACGCCAAGACTAATACAATTAAATCAAAAAATGAAATTAGAAACTCTTCAAAAAAGAGTTGAAAAAGTTAACCAACTTATTGAACATTACGGCCTCATTCCCTCTCGTTCTGTAAAATACAAGCGCTTTGCCTTCGAACGAAATGGCTTTAGAGCGACAATTGATATTGATTTAGAAGAAAAATCCCTGATTGAGCTTCAAGGAATCAACCCACAAGTTCTCCTACAAAATGATATTTGGAATAAGGCCGCACTCCTCGTTTTAAAATTTAAAGGGGAAGATAAATTTGTACTAGAATTAAAACACGGGGGGAACATCCCTCGTTGGGCAGAAAAAATGCTCGAAGATTATCACATTGCCAAAACTAGTTTTTCTAAATATTGCTACTTCACGGCGAGAGAATTAAAAAATCTCCACCCAGAATTGAATGCTCATATCCCCCAAATTGTGCCAGAACAAAACAGAACAATTCAGTGATATACTTAAGAAGCTTCTATGTTCAAGATGGTTTTTTTATCACCATCAATAATATTAAAAATTGCACCATGTATATTTTGAGAGTGGGCCCACGATTTTAAAGCGGTATTTAGAGGCGTCAAAGAAGCATCCAAAGGATGATCCGATCCCCCACCCCATTCTACGTTAAACAAAGGCAACAACGCCGCAGCTTTTAACTCAACTTTCGTAATTTTAGCGAGAAATGCCGAATCCATAATTACCCCTAGAGGGATTCTAGCCCTATAATGATATAAGGCCAGGCACCTTTGGCCGGCCGTGAGCTTCACAGGCCATTTAGTCTGATAATAATTGAGGGTATGATGCTAATCTTGTTAGTTTTTTCCGCTTTAATATCAGTACTGCTCTTTTTCTTGTACACGATGGCCAGCTACTGGCGATACAAGCTTCAAATCAAAAAATTACCCTTAAGAGATGACTTACCTTTTTATTTTCTCCCCCTTAAAGAAAATCTGAACTCTGGCCAAAGGGCCCCTGCCAAAGTCTATCTCATTCATGGAACATTTGCCGTTTCTGCTCCTTTGAAAGATTGGGTAAGAGTGATTGAAAAAAGAATACCCAAACTCGCTACATTTTTATTTCATCTCAGTAAAATAATAATCGACATCATTTATTCTAGGGCCTCTGATGTGGGAATTTTCTTAGACGATTATGCTGAAAAACTAAAATATCATTATAATCTTAATTGTTCACTCTTTTACTGGAGCGGGCATAATGACCACTATGCCAGACTAACGGCGGCTTTTAAATTAATAGATCAAATCAAGAAAGACAATGTTTCAGAAAAAGAGATTATATTGGTGGGACACAGTCATGGAGGTTCTATTTTGGCCATCTGTACTCAAATTATTTACAATGCAAATTTTTTGCAGCAGTTAGAAAAAACATTGCCAACAAATTCAACAGAATTTCACCCAGGACTTAATGAAACAAAAAAAAATGCGCTGGAACTCAAAAATAAAAAATGGTCAATTATAACTCTTGGAATGGCCCCTAGATATCATTTCTACCCCCACTCCAATATTTCGATCCTTAATCTTATTCACTCTCCAAAGGCCTTCGCCTATTCTCGCCACTGGCCTTCCCTTTTTTATGGGCCGAAAGGTGATCTCATTCAACAATGGGCCCTCAGTGGTAGTGATACCAAATCTCTTGATTTTAAAATCCGCAATATCAATAAAAAGTTGGATTTAATTTTAGATCAAGGATGCAATCTATTTACTTGGGGCCATGAAATAAAAAAACTCAAAAGAATTTCACCTTATGGAAAAACTATTTTACTGGAATTTGATGGCGGGTACAGCATAGTCAATGCGGTAAAAAGCATTATGGGACACGGGCAATACACTCAGCTCAAATATTTGCCAGACCTCTGGCAAATTATTTTCAAACATCTGGAGCAATAACTTTTGCTCTCAATCCTGGGTTAATTGTAGACTGAATATTCTGCAAAATACTTCCCAGTTTACTTTTTTCTAACCTAAGCCCATTGATCTCTTCTTTATACTCTTTTAAATATTCTTCTAATTTTTTTATGTCCGCTTTTAAAGTGCCATTTTGTTGATGTTCATTTTGCAAACTTTGCTTAAGGCCTTCTGCATAGTTTGAAATTTTATCCACATTTTTTTCTGATTTAGACAAATTGGAAATACAAAACTCATAGTCACTCCGAAGAGCGGTTGTATAATTAGTAATTTCTGTAATTTGCCCCAAAAGAATTTGATTTTTTTCTCTTAAATTTTCGCTATCATATTCACATTTTTGAGCATGTCCCCTCAGGTGGATAATTTCTGCATCGATTTTTTCGGCCTTACTTAATTCTTTTAAATAATCCAATTTCATCTTCTCAAAATCTTTTTTTAAATTATTTGATTCAACTTCTAAGTTTTGCCATTTTTCTGAAGTCTCTAAATAATCCGCTTTCATTTTCAAAAGACTCTTTTTTAAATGGTTAATTTCAACCACGTCGGCCTCAGCTTTTGCAGTAAGAGAAAGGGATTTCTCCTCTGCATTGACTTTTTCTCCCTCAGCGTGAAGCAATTGAAGCTGTGCTTGCTCGGCGAAAATATTAGATTTTTCGGCATACTCACGAAGGTTTTGAGCGTACTCGGCAGACTGTCGAAGCTCTTCAGATTGCACCATGTTTATTGATTCTAATTCGCTAACTTTAGATAAGGCCGCTTCAAGTTTAATGGTTAACTTTTGAATTTCAATAGAGCTCTCTAACTTAGCACTGGGAATAATTTCTTGTGTTTTTTTGACCTGTATTTGCAGTTTATTCTTAAACTCTATACTATTTTTTTCTGAGCCTTGTAGCTTTAAACGAAGATTATCAACCTCAGCTTGCCTGGCATCCCATACTGCCTTATACAAACTGAGGTGCCCGCCCTTTTCAATAAGTTTGAAAACCGTTTGATTTTGTTTTAGTAGTTCATCAAATGATTGATAGATCTTTTCCACTCAACCACCTCCTGTGGCGGCCAAAAACCCCGTATCCCATACCGATTATACCGTTAGTTACTTACTTATCAAGTGAATCTGTGCAGGATTCAAGAATGCATAGCACTTTCCCAAAAAAGCAAACGTCTAACCCCAGCAATTGAATTAATTTTTACGACTAATTCACTCGGGATTAAGCTCCCTCTTTGCGCTAAAAAAATTTCAATTTCTATTCCTTGATTTAAATAATGAAGCTCAATCTTATTTATCAAATTTAATTCAAGGCCAACGCTAGACCACTCTTTATAAATCATTTTCTCCAATTGATCTCGAAGAAAGCTGCTTTTCCTGGCATCGGACTGGTAATAATCCAGGGCCATATCATTTTCTATATCAATATGGACGGTGACATCTTCAATCTTTTTATCCTGGGATTTAAGATTTTGCAAAA
Organism: Bdellovibrionales bacterium; assembly: GCA_023250815.1. Lineage (GTDB taxonomy): Bacteria > Bdellovibrionota > Bacteriovoracia > Bacteriovoracales > Bacteriovoracaceae > JAHEZZ01. The sequence goes on along the minus strand of JAHEZZ010000017.1, from coordinate 6,666 downwards.
CATGGGCGGCGATCTCATGCCCTTCAGAAACAGTGATCCTCTCATTCACTTGAATATTAATATCTATAAAAACTTTATTTCCTATTTTTCGTGTTCGAAAATTATGGGTATCAAGTACCCCCGGAGTTTCTTTAATAATTTTGAGCAACTGACGAGTTTGCTCCCTCGGCAATGATGTATCGGCCAAGTCTTTCATCGCAGGCCAAGCAAAGGCCACTCCAACTCGAGCAATCATAATGGAAATAATAAACCCAGCGAAAGAATCCATCCAAGGCATGCCTGCTTTCGCTCCTAAAAGGCCAACTAAAACGACCGCCGATGAAAAAGCATCAAAACGCGAATGCCAAGCATTTGCCTTGAGGATTTCAGAGTTCATTTCATCTGCGACCTTAATGAGATAGCGAAAAAGAAATTCTTTAAAAACAATACTCATCAAAGCAAAATAAATAGCATAACTGGCAGGATAATGGGCCACTTCCCTGATTCGAAGTAAAGAATCGTAGGCCATTGCACCGGACACCAATAAAAGAGTTCCCCCTAATGCCATGGTCCCAAATGATTCAATTTTCCCATGGCCAAAAGCATGATTTTCATCTGGAGCTTCATGGGCAACTTTGGCAATAAAAAGCACAAAAAAATCAGTCAATAAATCGGACAGAGAGTGAACACCGTCGACAACCATTGCATGAGAGCCAGAAAAAAAACCGACGGTAAGCTTCATGGTGGAAATAAAAGTATTTATAAAAACACTGACAAGAGTAGATTTATTAATTTTTTGTAAATTTGCGACATTCATAATTACTTCTTTTCTACAAGATTTATAGAACCCAGGCAAATTTTAACTTGAATATCTTATCCTCAATTGAAACAATAAACCCATGATCTCTCCTATGAATGGCCACTATCAATTAGATTTTCAACAAATATTTTGGGGGCCATTTTTTATTGCCCTTTATTTTTATTTGGATTTTTTTTCCCCGGCAGAAAGTGACCGCATAAAAAAAATATTTTCCAACATCTCTTTTATCATCGGAATTGTTTGGGCAGCAACAGTTATGGGATTGATCAAATACCAATTACTGCAATTTCAATTTGAACAAAGTATCACTCTCTTTTTGATAGGCGGGTTTTTAGCTGGAGTTGCACTCTTCCTTGCTCAAAAATGTTCAATTGATTTTTCAAAACTATTTTTATTAAACACAAAAGTTATTTTTTGTCTTTTTAGCTATATTTGTTCGCTGATTTTTTTTGTCGCCCTGAAAAAGAATTTTTTTTATGATTAAAAATAATTTACTTTCATTTCTAAAGGGATTTTTACTCAGCTGTGGCCTAACTTTAATTTCGTGGAACTCACCCCTCTACCTCCAAAACTCATTTAAGCAAAATCAAACACTCGATTTATTTGCACCCTTTATTTTATCCTTTTTAATCTTTATCATTTTTTTAACTATTCACTCCTTAATTAAAAATAATAGGAGTGCCATGGTTAGTTCTTTTAGGGAAAATCTCAAGGATCGGCCTTACGGCAAACAATGGGGATACATTTTTATCATCGGATTTATTTTGGCCTTAAGCACTTTTTTAACAAACATGACCCCGATAGCTGCCATTATGAACAGTATTTTTTTAGATCAAAAAAATTTTACTTATTTAGCGGCATTAATTGCGGTTATGATATTTTCTAAGAAAATTGCAAAGCGGATAAAGTAAAAATAAACAAGGCCAAAAAAAGTGCCCTTAACATAAAAATTATTCCTTTTTTAAGAAAACAATCTTGTAACTCTGAGGGCCTAATTACGTCAATCCGGTGGAAATTTTTTAAAGTTAATCACTCTCACAACGCTCGGCGTCTTCTGTTTTTTCCTTGTGGCTTTCTAAAGTATTCGCTAACATTTTGTATTCACAACAATTGTAACGGAGGATCTTTATGAAAAAAGTATTGGCCATTGCTGCCTTAACATTAATTGCATCAACAACAGTTTCAGCAAAAGCTTATCAGGCCCAAGGCTGTGGACTTGGTTCAACTCTTTTTACAGATGGCTCAAGCCTGATTCACCAAGTTCTCGGTGCTACGACTAATGGCAGTTGCGGTAACGCTACTTTTGGAATGACTTCTGGGACATCAAACTGTGAACTTGAAGCACTTAAAGGCAAGAGAGCACAGACTGTTTTTATTGAAGCTAACCGTGTTGCTCTTTCTAACGATATCGCTCGTGGAAATGGCGATACTCTCGCTTCATTAGCTCGAATGTACGGTTGCACCAATATATCTAACGTTGGCCCAGCTTTACAAAAAAATTACAATGTTGTTTTTCCTTCAACTGAAGTTTCTGCATCACAGATCGATACTTCAATCGTCAGTGTCTTAAGAAGCGAAAAAGCTTGTATCTAATTTAGTTGATTAATAACCCCTGTAACGTTAGTCTTCATGACCTATGTTCAGGGGTTTTTTATTTCTATTTTTTTTATTATCAAACAGTTTATTTTCGAAAGAAAATAATTCTTTATTTACCACGGACTCCTGGGAAAACCTTCTCCATTACCGCTTTCATTTGACTGGTTACAAAAGTGAGGCCGATGACCCTAAATTTTTTTTTTCTTCTGATGGAAAAAAAAATTTAGACAAAGAAGGCGCTGCCACACTTGCCGCCTTTGCCACCCCCTGGGAAAAATATAAAGATCAATTGGATCAGCACCCCATTTGTCGCTTTCCCGCCAGATTTTTATTTATCTCTAAAGCTCATGGAGAATATCAAAAAGCAAAAGACACTTTATCTCATTGTCAGGAGTATCAGCGTTTTGTACAAAAAATTAATGCCAAATCAATTTCACTGGTTTTCTCATCTTATTATTTAGATACGCCGGCCTCTGCCTTTGGCCACACCCTCATCCGATTTAATAAGTTTGCGGTAGATGAAATTGCTCCTGGTGGTTCTGAATTACTGGATTATGCCACCAATTATTCTGCTAATATCACCAGTAGCAATGCTTTTGTTTATGCCTTGATGGGGATTGTTGGTGGATTTAATGGAGAATTTGCCAACATGCCTTATTTTTATAAGGTAAGGGAATACAACGATTTTGAATCTCGCGATCTATGGGATTACCAACTCAATTTATCACCAGAAGAAATTGAAATGGTATTGGCCCACCTATGGGAAATGAAACAAACTTATTTCAATTATTTTTACCTAACTGAAAATTGTTCCTATCATATGATGGGGCTACTTGATGTCGCAAACCCCAACTGGAAACTAACTAAAAGGACTGGATATTTTGCTATTCCAATTGATACGGTAAGGGTTTTAACTGCAACACCTGGCCTGGTTAAAAATATTACCTATCGCCCAAGTAAAAAAAGGTCACTAGAAACCAGACTTGCCAATCTTGACCAAGAAGAAAAAAAAATTCTCAAACAATTTATCAAAAACTACAACATCGATACTCTTTCCAACCAAAATAGAGAACAGAAAGCTAAAATACTTGATACTGGAATTGATCACATTGATTTTTTTAAGGCGAAAGATATTCTGCTAGAAAGAAGTGAGGCCAGTGCAATCAAGCAAAAAATGCTTATTGCCAGAGGGCAAACTGGAATTGTTGGAAAAAATTTAGAAATTAAAACTCCCCAGTTTGCCCCCCACGAAGGCCATGGTACGCGCCGAGTGGCCTTAGCAGAAAATTATTTTTCAAAATCTGGTTTTGCTACCTCATTGGAATATCGTTTTTCTCTCCACGATTTACTTGACCCTTCAATGGGACAAAATCCCAATGCCGCCATGGAAATGGGCCGATTTAAATTTCTCTATTTTAATAAAAATCACACAAGAAGCGATCGCTCACAGTTTCGCATTGAGGAATTTGACCTCGTTAATGTCGCTTCTCTAAATCCTCTCGGTGAGTTTTTTTCTGGAACTAGTTTTAAAGCAGCAATTGGAGGCAGACAAATTAAAGATAACGGTTGCGCCAATTGTTTTGCCGGAAGTGGACGGGTCTCAGCGGGGGTAGCATTAAGGCCCATCCCAACTCTTCTCATCGCTAATTATCTGGGGTCAGAAGTCACCGCCTCAAACCGCCTGTCTAAATACCTTGCTCGCCTGGGAATGGGCCCAGAAATAGAGGTCATTTGGGATTCTGGCAGATACCTTAAACTATCTCTACAGGGCCTTTATCACCAGACTGCCCTAGAACGTTTAAACACCAAATATTGGTATCAGTATGGTGGACAACTTACAATTATTCCCACCCCCACAACCCCCCTCGCTTATATTAGAGCTGAATGGGTTCGACATGAAAATGAAACTCAAAGCTCACTCATCCTTTTTAACACCTTCTAACACATTGGTTTCTCGATAAATCAGTGATTAAAATCCATACGGCCTATCCCTTTCTCGGGTATTTTTTTTAACCTTAATGAATATTTATTGGCCGCTGATAAAATTAAGGTCATGAGAAATTTAAAAGTATTTATAGTGGCCCTTTATCTCATTCTTTTGGCGGGAGGACTTAGCTCTTGCCGTCCCCAACTTGAATCAGGGGCACCAGTGGGAATGATATTTGATACTAGCAGGGTGCAAGATCTCGACCATATTCAAAAAATGTCCAAAGTGAACGGTGCTCGAGTTATGTTTTGGAATGTCGGCTGGGGACATGATAATAACAACAATGAGCTAGATACAAACCTCCAAGAAATTGTAGGAAGTTATGCTAGACCTGACCTGCTCTTCTTGGCGGAATACAAATCTGAAGTTCTTACCGAGGCCACTAAAAATATCTTAGACCATCATTATCCCTTCCAAGCTTTTTTAAAATATGACCCTGCCTCAATCATTGGGATTAAAGTATTTTGTACCCAAAAATTTTCAGTGAAAAACAATGAAATGCTCGCTTGGTCCCCTCCAGGGTATCCAAATTCGGCGAAAGAAGATTATCTCAAAGAATGGAAAGATCACACTCCTCATGAAGTTCGTTTTTGGGATAGAAGTTATAATATTGTAACCCTTCAACTTAAGGGAAAAGAGTACAACATTGTCCCTCTCCATCTTTTAGAACCGTGGCTTGCCTATAATATTCGCTATGGAAATTTGGGAGTTATAAAGTCTTTTTTGGTAGGGGGCAATAACCCTCTTCGCCACCAAATTATAAACCTCAGAGAAAAACTCAAGCGTGATTTTGGCAACGACATGAACAGCGCTCCCCTTTTAGTCATTGGAGATTTAAATACTCCCGATAGTTTTAAAGGGATACCAAGCAAACTTTACCGTGAAATGAGCGATGGACTGAAAAATATTATGCCGGGATCTCCCTATAATGATGTCACTTTTCCCTCTCAATCAAGTGATGCTGTTAAGTCTTCTCCTTTCGACAAAATATCTGTGGCAATTGATCATGCTTTAGTTAATTCAAAATTAACCTGGGGTGGCCGGGCAGTACTTCACTTAAAAGGATCTGATCACTACGCTATTTACTTAGTCATTCAAGATAATTAAAAAATATTATTAGAAATCCATCTCTTCGTCGGTGTTATAGTCTGATGACTCTTCTTCGTAAGTATCATCTCCCGATACTATCGGTGGCGAAGTTGGAACAGGAGTAATGGCCACTGGGGTTTCTGATTCATCACCCATATCATCTTGTGCATAAACCCTAGAAACATGAGAGAGACTACAAAAAAGAACAAGCGCTAAGGCCAATAAAACTTTTACAGATGACTTCATAAATTCTCCAATTAATAGGCGCACGTAATTTTTGGCATTCTACTCTTTTCATGAGAAAGTTCAACAGGACTTTAAATGACTAAAAAAAATATAGTGTAAAGTTGTAATAAGAAATGGAATTGTATTCAAAAATAAATCTTCCAAACTATCGTTTTCTTCCGGGAAGGAATGCCCACCCACATAAGAGCGGTGGCCACGGTTGGGGTAAAAATTTAGAATCAAAAGAATTCCATCAATCACTTTATGGCAAAGAAAATTTACTGAGAGATGAGCTCTTTTATCAGGCCGTTGATCTTTTTAATAATGCCTACTATTGGGAATCCCATGTCGCCCTTGAGGCCCTTTGGAATGGCGTCAAACGAATAGGTGATGATGGCCAATTTTTTAAAGGTTTCATTTTGCTTAATGCCGCTGGAGTAAAAGGCCGCCTTGAGCACTATCCGGCCATGCAGGGGCATCTCCATCGATCTTTAGAAATTTTTAAACTACTTCCGATTAAGCAGGGCCTTTATAAAAATGTATCCCTTTTTGAGTGTCTCAATTTTTTAGAAAAAGAAATGCCAGAAACCAGTAGATTTCAAAAAGATGAAATGTTCTTCCCCTTTAAAATTTATTTAGAACCTTAGATTTGATGAATAATGGCCAGTTTTTCTTAAACTACGCCCAAGCCAAACTCCGATAAGTAAAACTGCGGCACCTGCTAAAAACCAATAAAGATATTGATTATGAACGGCCTTTTCTAATTCACCATTTTTAATAAAATAATCGTTCAGTTGCAGAGTTGCCTTTTTATAGTCATTTTTAATTTGCAGTATATTCCCACTTGCCGCAACAAGTTCGTCATATTCTTGCTGGAATTTTTTAAGTGCTGCCTCACTTTTTGCTATTTCCTCTTTTAAACTCTTAATCTCATTGTTCTGTTCATCCTTTTTTTTCAATAACTCGCTGT
>JAHEZZ010000131.1 GCA_023250815.1 Bdellovibrionales bacterium | reverse complement strand
ATCCTTGTCCACCCCTAACACTTCAGAGATATGTGAAGTTCTCCGTCCCCCATCATGATAGCGGCCACATTGAACAATCATTTGCATTGCGGAGCCTACCATTTTACGAATAGCATCCGGTGGAATTTTTGTGTCGCCCATCATACAAAGTGTTTCTAGGCGAGTACAAGCATCAAAAGGAGTATTTGCGTGAACTGTTCCCATTGAACCATCATGGCCCGTATTCATCACTTGAATGAGGTCCAAGGCCTCTGGCCCCCTCACTTCACCCACAATAATTCGATCAGGACGAAGCCTCATGGCAGAAATAACCAGATCTCTAATTGAAACTTCAGTGACTCCCATGGTGGGATCGGCCTTTCTTGTTTCAAAATTAACCACATGTTCGGCCTTAACCTGAAGCTCCACTGCGTCTTCAATAATAATTAATCGTTGAGTTTTAGGAATTCTTCCTCCTAAAACATTCAGCATTGTCGTTTTACCTGAACCAGTTCCCCCTGAAACTAATAAATTTTTACTTAAAAAAACACAGATATCTAAAAAGCGAGCGGCCACCTTCGAAACCGAACCAAAATTAATCATGTCAGTCAAAGTTAAATCATCTTTAGAAAATTTCCTAATCGCCACTGTCGTTCCCCTTTTCGCCATTGGGGGAAGGACAACGTGAATCCTCGATCCATCAGGTAAACGAGCGTCTAGACGAGGGTTGTCTTTATCGATAACTCGCCCCACTGACTGAGCAATCGCCCTCATTGCAGAAACCAGTGCTTCTTCAGAGGAAAATGTATTAGGTGTTTTATAAACTAATCCTTTTTTTTCTACAAAAATTTCATCTGGCCCATTAATCATAATCTCTGAAATTTTAACATCATCTAAAAGATCCTTGATTGGAGAAAGAAAAGTATTAATCGCATCATGAAATACTGACACCATATTCCCTCACTCCTCCTTAGGCTTCCACACTCGAACTTCAGAACCACTGGCAATATTTCTTTTTGCAGTTACAAATTCTTCTTTTTTTGAAGGCCTAGAAAGCACAACTAATTTGCCAAAAATTTTTCCTGTCGGACAGTGAAAAGAAAACTCACTTGGGCGGTCAAAATAGGCCTCGGCCTCAACAATTTTTCCCTTATTTGCCGTAACTGCAATCGATTTTCCACCGAGAATTAAACAGCTTGGTTCATCAGTCGTTGTGGTCACATAAAATCTAATTTTTTCCCCAGCAAAAACAGTAATATTTTTAGGGTAATAACCTTCTTTGGTAATAATCACAGAGACTTCTCGAAGTGGGATATCAAATTTTTTTTCAGTAATTTGCATTGCAATGTCTTCTAACGCAAAAGCCTCAGTTAATACTGCAAATAATATTATGATTAAAAAATTCAAATTAAATTTCATGGAATCATCCAGGTAGCATAATTCATAACTAAGTATCGGATTAATTTAAAAAATAATTACCCAAAAAGCATTACAAGAGAAATTTAATCAGCCTTTCATGCTTTTTATTAAAGAGACTTAATTTTTTTTGTAGATTTTAATCTGATACATTTGAACTTTCTCTTCATCAATTAATTTTTGATGAAGAGTTGATACCTCACTAAAACCGTCAAGCAGAGGGGCCCCGACATTTAAATAATAGCGAACAATAACAACAGCGCCAGAATTTAAAATAGAATCTAAATTTTTTAATAAATCTCGCTGCTCCTCTAAAGATAAATAGGAAGGGACATTTGACAATGAAACAAAATCATATTTATCGATGGCCGTTGAATTTATTTCTTTTAAAGATAAATTTTTATATTCGACAAAAACACCATCATTTAGTTTCTTTTTTAATTTGATAAAACACTTTTTCACTGGCCTCAATTGGGTTGCCTTCATTAAATTTAATTTTTCCAAAGAAACATAAATTTAAAAAAAAGCTCTCCTTGGCCAAAACATTATTAAACAATCTATCAAATGCATTAAAATAATATTTATAAAATGATTCTTTAATATTTTTCTTAACAAAAGAACCGCCATAAAGGAGAGCATTAAAAACGCTTTTATTTCCCAGAAGATAAATAACCAATTTCCATCTCTTAATCGGAAATTTATTTTTATAATATTCTCTTTGCTTTTTAATATCCTCATAATTAAATATTTCACAATATCTTTTGCCAAGAAGAAGGCGAGAAAATTTGGCAAGCAATATAAAAGTCTTTTCCCATTTTCCATGATAAAGTATCGATTCCCAATTAAAATTTTTAAAATAGCTCAACCAAAAATCCCGATCATCAGATAAACTTTCAATTACTTCCAATCTAAGGGATGAATCAACGTCACTATATTTAGAATTATTATAATATCCCCAAAATCGCAAAAAATTTTGATAATCAAGTTTTTGATAAGTATTTTGGCGCAGCTTTGCCAATTTTAACTGGGGAGCAGAAACATCAAACAAACAAATTTTTCTAGTATTTTCCATAAGGAGAGGAAAGGCGCGCCCTCCAGAACCACAAACAGAAAGAATAGAATTCGGCCCATAATAACAACACAATTTATATTCTATAGTTGTGTCCTCATTCCCAAGAGTATAATTAAGAAAATTAAAATATTCCTGATGCAAGCGATTTCCTTAATGAATGGGTTGTGGAGTATCGCCTTTAAGAGCATGTGACCTGCAAAGCTCGAATTCCTCTTCCGTCAAGGGGCCATGATGTCCCATAATTTGTGAAAGTTTTACGCCATGTTTTTTAGCAAGTTGATCAATTTCCAAAACTTTTTGATAATTTATATTGCGAGAAAGGGTAAAGGATTCAAATCTCCCCTCCATTGAGAGAAGTGCTGTCTCGGCCAAACAAGCATAAACCACATTCCCTTCAAGAGCTAAATCGACATTGATCTTGGTAGGCCCAGGCAATTCAACTTCCCCGCTGGCCATAATTAAAACGTCTGGCCGCTGCCTCGCCTCAGCTTCTGAAATATCAAATGGCCTTGCGACGTCACAAATAACAGCACCGGGGCGAACATCGGCCATATTCAAAACTTTTACTCCCTTTGCACTGGTTGTCGTAATAACTAACTGACAAGTTGGTAAATATTTTGAAGGATCGGTTGAAAGTAGTACTTTTGCTTTAGGATTAATTTTTAAAATTTCACTTTTTAATTCTAACAACCGATGGGCCCTCGGAGCAACAATAACCACTTCCTTCCAAAGGCCAGAAAGAATTTTGGCAGAGACAGCGCCAATACTCCCAGTGGCACCAATCACCATAACACGCCCTTGATAAATTCCATTTTTAAGAGCGACCATTCCCATTTTCTCGACTGCTAATTTTGCCGCCCATAAAGTAGATGCAGCGGAAAGAGAATTTCCCGTGGTAACCGGAATAGGACTCATCTTTGAAACAGTAACCCCGGCATCTCCCACAATTTTAGTATAAGCACCAAGCCCTACTATTTTTGCTCCAATCAATTTTGCCTCAGTACATAACCCCACTAGCTTTTTGTAGACAGAAGAAGGATCACTTTCCATTAATTTTTTTGGAGTGTAGGCCAACATGTAAATATGCCCTTCGACCTCAACGCCGTTAAATTCACTTTTAATTCCTTTTATATTACCCCAATAAAATCCCGGGCCCAAGGCCATTACATCTTCGAATGAAGAAGAAAGATTTTTCTTAAAAGGCCTTAGCCACTTGAGTTTGGGATGTCTAAAAAACTGGGCGCTTGTCAAAGGATGGACAATAAAAGCAAATGCTCTATTTCCACTTGGTGTTTCATTTAAATTATAAACTTTTGGTTTTAAATTTAGCTCATCGACAAAATTAAGAACTTCGCTAGGTCTTAGTGGTACTTCAGCGTCATATTTCATTGCTAAAATTCCTTCCAGAAGTGCAAAATGACAAGAAATATCAGGGTGAATTTCAGGAAGGCCAACCAGTACTTTTTCCACACCATAATTTTTTAGTTCATTTAAAAATTGTTCATCAGCAATATCAATAATCAAGGTCTTTCCCTTCAGATGGTCAAGATCAATTGATCTTAAGGTACTTAAATCTCCGACAAAAATATCACTCTCAAAAAACTCTTCAAGATTTCTTTGATAACGACCTACTCCAAATGGGCCTATTTTTATTTTTTTCTCATTTAATTTAAAATCTGCCAATTGCCCTTTTTTCACTGGAAGTCTTTTTAAAAGAGGCGATGCAATTGAAATAAAATTTTCAAATTCTTGAGAACTTTTCAAGTTAAAAGGCAATTTCAAAAAAAAATAAGGATCGGCCAAACAAATCTTGCAATCAAATTCTTCAAATATTTCCAATAGATTTTTGGAGATTCCCCCTGAATAAAAACTTACTTTTTTTCGAGCAAACAAACTTTGATTTCGAAGTTCATGTTGTCTTATTGCCCAAGGAAGATAGATTTCTCGAAGGACTTGCCCATCAACAACCACGGTTTGTTTGGCCAGTTTTTTAACATCAGAGACTCCAGGGTGAACAAATTCTTCACCTTTATATGAAACTTTAGGTGGTAGGCCAGAAAGACAAATAATATCGGAATTCCCATCAAACTTTTTTATCAAATTTTTGGTTAGCTCAATATCCAGGCCAGTACAAAACTGACTGACTCTCATTGTCTCGCCAAAAAAATTTATCTGACGATCAAACTGTTGCTCGCTGTTCTTTGGATCATCGCTAAAGGACAAAGAGACAATGTGTTTCACTGCATTTCCCTACCCAGGAGTTGCGCTGCGGCCTTGGCCACTTTTCTGACCTTATCAGTTTTAAAAATATTCTTTTTTGCTGTAATTCTCTTTTTTAAAAAATGATTTACAGCTCCGCTTAAAAAATTATTTTTGAATTGATAATAAGAAGGAATCATAATTTCTGGATAATCTTTAATCAATTCGCTATTCGAAAAAGTGGCCTCAGAATATAAATACCCCAAGAGTTCTTTGGGAAGTCCAATTTTTTCCATAAGAAGATCATTGACTTTAGTATCAGGAAGAGGAATGACCTCAACCTTAAAATCAAAAGTACGAAAACTATCTTGCAACAATTCTTGAACTGTAGCATTGGCACTGCTTAATAAATGATAACGAGCAAACATTTTGTCTGGGGGATCTAAAGCAATTTTAGCAATTGCCTTTGCTACCGAGTCAACAGGGACTAAGGGAATTTGCGCCCCTCTCTTAAATGGCATTGGAAGATATTTTAGAGTCTCTAATAAAAATTTCTTGTCTTTAATTTTTGCCAATGCCTGCAAAAAATAATAGGGGCCATCTATTCTTTCAACTTTACCTTCCTTGGAATCTCCAATCACAATCCCTGGTCTTAAAATAATTTTTTTAGCGTTTAATTTCCAGGAAGAGAAAAGTAATTCCGCTTCATATTTTGTAAGCGCATAATTATTTTCAAAATTTTGTCCACATTCGAGCTGGGACTCTTTAAACTCTCCCTGATAATCTCCCGCCACGGCAATTGTACTCACATAAACAAAAGATTTTAAATTAGTACATTGGTTAGCAAAATAAAGTAACCCCTGCGTTCCAACCACATTACTCAGATAAGCACTCGATCGATCGGCCCGCAAATCATATAATGCGGCCATATGAATGATGACATCTATTTCAGAAGTCAGTTTAGAAATATGTTCATTATTTAAAATGATATCTGGATTTGTAAGATCACCATTCCAAATTTTTAATTTAGGTGAGCTAAAAAGATTTGTCGCCACAGAATATGATTCCGGTCTTACTAAAAGATGAACATCATGACCGGCCTCCAGGAGAATATTCACAATGCGTTTCCCTAAAATACCAGTTGAACCCGTGATAAAAAATTTCATCATAATATCTCTGAATTTGAATCATTTATTTCGTCAAAATTTAAAGTGCCTTCCACATCATAATTTTCTTCAACTGTAAGGCAAGCACGCTTATGAGAGTAGACTTTTAAAGCTTCTTTTGCAATCCGAATGTCGTAACTTTGCCCCTCTTCAATAATTTCTCCATCTCCAAAAAATTGAACGTTTTTTTCTTTACTTAAATTTTCAATATAAACATGATCAGTCTCAAAGCTAATAAAATAAGGATCATCTTTAGGAACTTTTCCTTTCATTACACCAAGAATACTTTGAACTAATAATTTTTTGTTAGGATGACAAAAAATAGTAACATTAAACTTACCATCAGCATTATTTGTTTCTGGTGCAATATTAAAAGTACCAGCAAGAATTGCTTGGTTATTAATTAAGACAATGGGGGCATTTACAATTTTTGAAAACTCTAAAGATTCAATTAAAAAATGAGTCGGCCTATCCCTCATCGACAAAAGCTCTCTGCCCAAAAAAAGACTGTAAATACGTTTTCCAGTCATTTTCATCAAAAACTTAAAATAAGGATGCTCAGTTCTTATCAAATTAATTTTTTCGGCAACTCGTGAACCCAGACCTATTCCACCATTTGTCGCCATATATCTATTGTTTATTTTTATCAAATCAATATTGTAATATTCCTTTGAGCGAATACAATGAATCACTCGCTTAACATTACGGAGATTTCCAAGCTCGTTTGCTAAATCATTTGCAGTCCCCCCTGGAATAACTAAAAGGCCAATCCCCGTATAGGCCAAATCTTGAATCAGGGTGTTCACTGTCCCATCCCCTCCAACTGAAATTATCGACTGTGGAGAAAGAGCAATGTCTTCTTCTAAAAATAATTTTAACTGGCGAAGATTCTCAGGTGATCTAAAAACAACCTCGCTTCTAAACAAAGCACTGGAAATTTTTTCTCTCCAAAAGTCGCTGCTATTAGATGCCCGATGATTTAAATAAACTCTAATTTTTTGCATAATATACTCGCTAAAAGCTTCTATCGTAATTTTAAAAATAGCGCTTAAAATAAGTAAATTTTACCTAAAAATCATTAATAATTTCCTAGATTTAGAGCTATAATATACAAATTATCAATAGAGTTATCGAATCTTTAAATTATTGGTCTATAGCGCTCGTAATATTGAGTCCTTTATGAAATTTGCATTGGCCATTTCTCAAATCAATTTCATGCCTAAAAATTATAGGGAGCTCTATCATTCACTTCTTTTACAAAAGAAAGAATCAATCACTCATGTTATTATAATTAAAAATAGAGATATAAAACTTCTAAAACAGATCCT
>JAHEZZ010000130.1 GCA_023250815.1 Bdellovibrionales bacterium | reverse complement strand
ATATCTAATGTTGTCGTCGGTTACCGTTCTCTATACATGGGCGACGACGCCGGAACTGGCAATACCTGTTTAGGGTTGGGATCCTGTTACAACGCTGACGGAGCAGCTTTCGCCAATAACTCAGTAATGGGCTACAGCACTGGATTTAATTTAACAACTGGCCATGAGAATACTTTGGTAGGTGGCAGTGCTGGGTATGGCATGACCAGCGGCTTTTCAAATACTTTTCTCGGCCAAGGAACTGCTCATTTCCAAGTAACAGGAAATAAAAATACTTATATTGGAGGTAATGCCGGAAATGATATGGGGCAAACAACCGGCAGTAATAATGTGCTGATTGGATATCAGTCAATACCTTCGGGAGCTGATGCCAGTAATTATTTTGCTTTAACACTAGGGGGTTATGATCTGATGTACGGAAGTGTAGACCAAGCTGATCACTCCCTTAATCTTTTGCAGATCCAGAGCGATACCAGTGTCTACGTCGGCGCAACTTATTACCCCCTTTACGGCACGGAACATAATATGTCTGACCTGCGGCTAAAAAAAGATATTCACCCCTATGAAGGCGGGCTTGCTAAAATCATGCAGCTAAAAATTAAAAATTTTAAATTTAAAAATGCCGTCGATCCCAATGTGGTAAACGTCGGTGTCATCGCCCAAGAAATTAGAGAGGTGATGCCAGATTCTGTGGAACTCGATCATCACCAATATTTAACGGTAAACAACAACAATGTGCTTTATACGCTAGTCAACGCCCTTCAAGAACAGCAGACAATCATTGCTAAAAATAAAGAAATGTACCAATTAATGCAAAAAGGCATCGAAGAAAGACTTGATAAACACGATCAACGTATTGCTAAATTAAAGGAAATAAATAAAGAACTAAAAAGAGAGTTTGCCTCTCTGCGGGAAAAAGTAATTAAATTGAGCAAGAAAAAGAAGGAACAAATATGAGACTAAGTCTTTTTATTTTAGCGGCCTTTTTGGCCCAATTCATGGCCATGGATAGCGCTCAAGCGAAAAAAGGCCATGGCGAAGCACCTCCTTCCTTTCCACCACCGCCTAAAATAGAACGTAAACCCTTTGATTTATCGCAGGTAAGAAAGGCTCAGCAAGAACACGCTAAGGCGCCACGCCCAAAGTTAACTCCACCCAAATTGCTGGACTTAAAACCACCGCCAAAGGCCGCTCATACCAGTTTTCCTGCCTCAAAACCGATACTCAAAAAACTCGATAAAAATGCCGGGCCACCGATTATTTCTTCCGCTGGAAAGTCCACCGCCCAAAAAAGCTCTGGTTATAAAGCTGGGCGCAGTAAAGCAAGTTCTCCGCCAATTAAACATCAGTCACCTCCCGAGCATCAAAATCAATCTGCCAATATCAATGTTTACCGCAAAGATGGGCATGAGGGTAAATCTTCGCCTGATACAAGCAATAAGCACACTGAAGTGAAGGAAGAAAAAGTTGAACAAGCACCCAAAAAAACACTGAATAAAATAAGATCTGTGGCACCCAACGAACAACATTAGGGAGAATCATGAAAACTGCTTTTATCATTGGCCTTTCTTTTTTATTTTTTTATCAAACTTCCTGGGCGCAAGGGCCCGCCATAAGAAAAGGCCTACCGACAGCTAAACCAGCGTCCGCAAGTGAAGGCGCCAAGGTTTATGGAAATGGCAATGCCACCAACATAAACTCCTCACCTGCTGAGGCCGATCTCAACAAACGTCCTGTACCCCCGCCAGCCCCCATACATAACAATCAAGTAAAAAATCCCCGGGCCCAAGCAGTGACTAAAAAAATTGTTATTGAACATGTAGAAGAAAATTCTCCACCGCAAAATCCCGCAGAAGATGAAGCGCAAAAACGCGCTTACCTAAGACAATTTATGTCCGCTGAAGATATCGCCAAACAAGAAAAGGCCTTGGAGGAAGAAAAAAATCCATCCCCATCAAGAAGAGGCCCTCCTATTCCCGCCCAACAACTCGCAAAATAAAAATTAGGCCATGACAAATCCCACTTATACTGATCCCAGTTGAGTTTTCAAGTGAATCTTAATTGTCCTTTCACGCCATCTTGCAAATACAAATTTCTCAACATGCCTTATTACGGCATGTCTTCGAATTTTATATTTACAATCTGACGTAAAATTCCAACTAATCTTCACTTGAAAACTCAACTGGAACCAGTATAATCTCCTAAATTCCCTGCAATACTTCTTTTCAAGGAGCTTTTATGAATAAACTGATCATAAGCGCAGCAATTTTGACCTTAATAAATTTAGCAGTCGCCGATTCTAATTCTCCATTTGACCCAAGTAAAAAAATCGATGGTATTGATTTAATTTTAAACGGCACAGGTATAAGAAAGGCCACTTTTTTAGGGATTAAAGTTTATAAGGCCGGTCTTTATTTAAAAACAAAAAGCAACAACCCCAGCGATATCATCTCGGGCGAACTTCCCAAATATCTAGAGTTGCACTTTATGCGAAATGTAGAGGCCGAAAAAATTCGCCAGGCCTGGAGTGAATCAATAAAAAATAACAATGAAAACTTCGCTGCCATTTCCTCTAAAGTTGAGGCCCTTAACAAGGCCATGAAAGATATCAAAGAGGGGGACCAACTCTCTTTTACTTTCTTAAAAAATAACAGCACTAAAATTTCTTTGGCCGGTTCAGAAGTTACAGTAATAGAAGGCGCCGATTTTCAAATAGCCCTTCTCAGAGTTTGGATGGGCCCTAGGCCCCCCAATGAAGAACTGAAAGATGGGCTGCTTTCAATCCAAAAATAATCAATGCGCCCCAGTATCAAAAAATTTTTTACATTTTTAATGCAATAAAAAGATGTCTTGAGTCTGCAAATAATGATAAGAAGCCCCACCTTTTAGGGCAAGGTTAAAACAAGGACATGAAAATATGCATTTAGATAATTCCAAACCCCTTGAATTTTTTAAAAAAATTTCACTTTCAAAAGAGGCCGCCAGTGAAATTAAAAGTCTTTTAATTAATGAAAATGAAGGCGTTGACATCAACCAAAAATTAAATCGACATTTTGAACAAATAGCAAAAGACATCACGCAAAATTTTAATGCCCTTATTGTGGAAATTATTCCCCAAGATCAGGAACTCTTAAGCTACCAAGAAATTTATCGACTAACTGTAAAAATAGGGGAATTCTTGGGTGAATTAATTCCCCAAAACGAACAAGGCGATAAAGTCATTCACGTTTACGACCGAAACCGCTTAGGCTCAATGTTCAGCGGCTCTCGTTATCATCAAACCAGAGAAGGCGGAAGTATTCATACAGACAATGTCAACGTGCCAGAAGTTTGGGATTTTTTATTATTCAGCTGCATCTCTCCAGCTTTAGTCGGCGGAGAAAACATTATTGTAGATGGCATAAAAATTCACAAAATTTTAAAAAAATCTTTTCCCGATGCCCTGGCAATATTAGAGGAGAACTTCACCTGGGAAATGAGAGGTTTCTCTGAAACTTTATATTATGCCCCAATAATTACTTATGATCAAAGTGGCCTCCCCCATTTTAGACATCTTAGGCCCTACATGGAATCCGCTCACAATAAGGCCTCTCAACCTTTAAGCGAAAAACAACTCTATGCTGTTGATGTACTAGATGCCCTAACCAATAGTTCAGAAAATCAACTCCGCTATAAAATGAAAAAAGGAGATATCCTGTTGACCCGAGACACCCAAGTATTTCACGGACGCACCTGTTTTTCAGATGCCGAAGAGGCAGTGAGTTTTCCCGATTACCTCGAGGGAAGGGGCCCTACTCTTAAACGAACAATGGAAAGATTATGGATCAAAAAACACCAATAGAAGATTATACCGCCGTTTTACTGGCCGCTGGTTTTGGCTCCAGAATTATGGATTTAACGGACCTTCCCAAATGTCTTTTGGCGCTTAATGGGAAAACTCTTCTGGAGAGAAACTTTGAAATTTGGAAAGAGTTAGGAATTAAAAAAGTCCATTTAGTTCTGGGTTATATGCGAGAAGAAGTCATCGCCGTTGCAGAAAAATATAAGACCTCTTTTGAACTCATCTATTCTTTTAACGAAGATATAAAAACCCTCGGCAATACTTTTTCTCTTTATTTGGGAATCAAAAAAGTAACTGGGCCGAGCATTATTTTCGATGCCGATCTGGTTTACGATTTAGAAATTTTAAAAGATTTTTTATCCAGTAAAACGCCTGATCAGATTTTAGTTGGGCCAACGGAGATCGACGATATTGAATGTGCAAAAACACTGGTTGATCATCGTGGACTTGCCAGAAAAACGGTTGATAAAAGGGCCATTAGTCAGGAAGAATTAAAAGAATACCGTTTTGCCGGCGAGGCCATTGGAATTTTAAAATTCTCCACCGCCCTCAATCAAAAGCTCACCCTGGAAGCGGAAGATTTTTTAAATAAACAAGAAAACCAATTTTTGAACTGGGAACACCTTCTCAATCAATTTTTGCCAAAATACGAGGTGGGAATTCATATGACCAATTCAGAACATTGGATTGAAATTGATACCTCTGAAGATTACAGAGAAGCTCAAACACTTTTTGAAGGTTGATCCTCATGTCACTCTCTCTCAAAGATTACAATAAACACGTGCGAGAATTTAGTTTGGAAGAACCCTGTGATTTTCTCATTTATCGCCCGATCGCATTTTTTATCGTCAAGTCCACTTACTCACTCCCACTAAACCCCAATCATTTTTCCGTGGGGGCACTTATTTTTTCCATTTTTGCCGGGATACAATTACAAAAAGGTACTCCTCAAAGTTTTATGTGGGCAGGAATTTGTATTTTTCTTTTCAGCACCTTTGATTGCTGTGATGGCATTGTCGCCAGAGCAAAAAAAAATGGATCAAAATACGGAACTTTTATCGACATGTTTGTGGATCTCATTTCCAATATTTGTTTTTATTTAGGATTATTTCTTGGCCTAAAAAAAAATTTAGGCGACAGTTTAATTCCTTACCTCACCTGGCTGTCTGCCTTTTTTATTTTACTCCACGCCAGCCTCTATCATTTTTATAAAAAGCAATACCTCTGCTACCTCGACAAAAATCCCGATGGCCGAAAAATTGAAATTGAAAATTATCGCAAAGATTATGAAAAACTCAATCAAAAACCAGGCCATTTTTTTGAAAAAATGCTTTTAAAACTATTCTTAATTTACAGCAAATTTCAAAAAAAATCGGAAAATATTATTCGCTATAAAATGGATCTCTACCCGCTAAAAAATAAACCGCTCCTGCCCTTTTGGGGGGCCATCGCAGGATCCACTCACCTAACCGTCCTGGCCTTCAGTCTGATCTTTGGAAATATCTTTTGCTACTTTTATTTTGCCATTTTCTTTTCTAATATTTGGATGGCAATTGCCTATTTAATTCAAAAAAATACAAATACTTCTATCATTGAGGGTTATTGATGGCCCCCATCGTAGGACTTATCATTGGCTTTTTAATGTGCATCCCGGTTGGCCCAATAAATATTTGGGTTATCAACACTCAACTTAAAAAAGGGCAAGGAAGCGCACTCGCTATCGCCGCCGGCGGATCTTTTATGGATCTTATTTATTTTTATATTATCCTCTCCGGCCTTTCCATTATTCATTTTCCGTCCAGTGTAGTTTTTTATACAAAAATCGCTGGCCTCTTTATTATTTTTAGTTTGGGAGTGAAAGAGCTCTTGGTAAGGCCAGAATTTAAAGAAAAACTAAAAAACAAAGAATCTCCCGGTGATTTTTTAGCAGCATTTGCTATCGGTGTGATCATTTATACTTCAAATCCAACATTGATAATTACCATGACGGGGCTTGGGGCCTTTGTTAAAAGCTTGCAACTTTTTACCTTAGGACAACTTAATATCGCTTTAGTTTCTATTGGACTGGCAACGGGCTCATTTTTGTGGTTTTTTGTTTTGATAAAATTAGTTAGTCGCTATAGAGAAAAAATTCAAAATAAATATTTATTCCACTTCAGTAAAGTCAGTGGCCTTTTAATGATCGCCCTAAGTTTTGTTCTCAGCTATCAACTTTATATCAGGAATCAACCATGAAAAAAAGCAGTCAACTCAAATCTCTCCTGCAAAGCGAAGATCTTTCTTTTTTAATGGAAGCTCATAGTGGGATTTCCGCCAAGATCGCCGAAGAGGCCGGCTTTGCCGGGATTTGGGGAAGTGGCCTATCAATTAGCGCACAGCTGGGAGTTCGAGATAACAACGAGGCCTCATGGACTCAAGTTTTAGATGTCGTGGAGTTTATGAGTGATGCCACCACTATTCCCATTCTATTAGATGGCGACACTGGTTACGGAAACTTCAACAATATGAGAAGACTGGTTCATAAACTTGAACAACGGGGAGTTGCCGGAGTTTGTATTGAAGATAAAATTTTTCCCAAAACAAATAGTTTCCTTCGAGGTGAAAAACAACCGCTCGCCGACATAGAAGAATTTGCTGGAAAAATTAAGGCCGGTCTCGATTCCAGAACTGATGAAGATTTTTGTATCGTTGCCCGAGTTGAAGCACTGATTGCCGATTGGGGAATGGCGGAAGCAATAAAGCGCGCCGACGCCTATTACAAAGCAGGGGCCCACGCTATCCTTATGCACAGTAAGAAAAGC
This sequence comes from Bdellovibrionales bacterium, assembly GCA_023250815.1. Lineage (GTDB taxonomy): Bacteria > Bdellovibrionota > Bacteriovoracia > Bacteriovoracales > Bacteriovoracaceae > JAHEZZ01. Next base: position 525 of record JAHEZZ010000130.1, on the reverse strand, counting down.
ACTGCCAATGAAATTTTTGAATTTATGAGAGAATGGGGGAATCGTTGTCCAGTGGTTATTGTTCCCACAAAATATTACTCCACCCCGACTCTCGAATTTAAAAAACACGGCGTCTCTACCGTTATTTGGGCCAATCATCTGATGCGATCATCAATTGCGGCCATGCAAAATACCGCAAAACAAATTTTCGAAGAAAAAAGTTTGATCAACATTGAAGATAAAGTTGTCTCGGTAAAAGAAATCTTTCGATTGCAAAATGATCAAGAATTGGAAGAAGCGGAACGACGTTACTTTCAAAAAAATAATGACACCAATGCCATCATCTTGGCGGCCAGTCGCGGAAAAGAGTTAGGTGATTTAACCAATGATCGCCCAAAAACTCTTCTTAAAGTTGGCGGCACCACCATTTTAAAACAGGCCATTGATAAAATTAAAAATTTTGGAATCAATAATGTAACGGTGGTTCGCGGTTATAAAAAAGAAGTTTTCCCAGACCTTGGATGCAGCTATATCGACAATAATCAA
>JAHEZZ010000129.1 GCA_023250815.1 Bdellovibrionales bacterium | reverse complement strand
CATCAATAATGTTGTCATTGATCGGAACACTGCCATTTCTAACAATAGATAAATACGGGGCCCCTTTTAAATTTTTTAAAAGCAAATTAAGTTTTTCAACTTCTCTAGAAACACTACTGGCAACCTCTACGGTATTTGACCCGGACTGACGAAAAACATTGATGGTCAGGGCCTTTTTGCCATTCACATAAGAAACATTTTTTTCATCAACCAGGCCTTCTTTTACTTCGCCCAAATCACCCAAAATAACAGGAACATCGTTGCCATAAAAACTCACCACCGTATTTTTGATTTGCTCGAGAGTATTAAATTCACTAACCGTTCTAAAAACCATTTCACGCTTTGAACCAATGTCCATTTTTCCCATCGGAATATTTTGTCCCGCTTTTGAAAGGGCATCCGAAATTTGCAGCGCAGAAACTTGATGATTCTTCATTTTAATCAAATCTAATTCAACTTTAATTTCTCTCTTGCGCCCTCCTAAAATATCCACCAATCCGACCTGATTGATTTGTTCAATTTTAGGGCGAATAGTAAGATTGGCCAAGTCAAATAAATCGGCATCTGGCAAATCAGCACCAAGAGCAACAGTCATAATCGGTTGGTCAGCAGGATCAATTCTTCTAATGATTGATTCATGGATATCTTTAGGGAGTTTAACTTTCGCAGAACTTACTTTATCTCTAATATTTTGCTCCGCCTGCTTAATATCAACTTTAAAATTAAATTCAGTCACGACGATACTGACACCTTCTTGATTAATTGAACGGATACTTTTTACTCCTGAGATGGTGGCAAATTCCTCTTCGTAAATTTTTGATACTAAGGTTTCAATCTCCTTTGGGCCGGCACCTGAATAGGGAGTCGTAACGGTGACAATCGGAAAAGTGACATTAGGAAAAAGATCGACAGGAAGACGGCCTAAAGAAAGGTATCCCAAAAGAATAATTAAAATAATAATACAACTAATAAATATGGGCCTTCCAATTGAAAGTCTGGCCAATGAAAATTTTTGATCATTCATATTTAATCTCAGAAAAAAGTTTTAATTGATTGTAAACGGAAAGAAGTTCAAGTTGATTTTTTAATTTTAAAAGCTGGGCATTGGCATAATCTTGTTCAAATTGCAGCACTTGAAAAGTGGTTGTTCTACCACGGCCATATTGGATCTTTTCTACATTTAATTTCTTTTTTTGGATTTCTTCCATTTTGACAGTAAGCTCAAGTCGCCTCTTGAATTCGTCAAATCGTCTCGATAATTCTTCCCATTCCTTCTCAGCTTCAAAAATTTTTCGCTGATGCCCAATGTGAGCAGCATTCTTTTCTTGAAGATAGGCATTTTTATAATCGTTAGCAGTTAAAAAATCCAAAGGAGTGCTAAACCTCACCCCAACAACTTTATAAGGATGCTCATTACTAAAACTTTTATCTATCCCTTCTGCTAAAAGAATATCCCGTCCATAATGAGCATACTGGCCATAAACTTCAAATGTCGGGCGATTTTTTTCTGCTCCAAGCGCCGCTTCAGCATCTGCCATCTTCGAATTAGCAAGTGAAATGAGCAGATCTTCGCGAATTGATTTAGCGGGAATATGGAGATTGGCCAAAGAATGTTTTTCAGAAGGCATTAAATTTAAATTCTCTCCATTGTCATCAACCTCTCTTACTGTATTAAAGTTTTTTCGAGCAGAATTAACTTCGATTAAAGTATTTTCAAATTCTATCTCTCTCGATTGGTAATTCGATTCGGCCTGCAAAAGATCGGCCTCATCAGTTAAATTTTTTAAAACTCGGTTTTTATTCCAATCCCGTAGTTTCTTGGCGCTCTCCAAACTTTCTTTTTGAACTTGCAGGGCCTTCTCTGCAAAATAATAACGGCAATAAGCGCTCTCCGCTTTTAGCATGATTTCTTTGAAATGAAATTGATCGGCAAGTTTTGAGGCCTCTAGCTTCGAGTTTTGCAATTGTTCAAATGCCCTATTTTCTGCACCAAAAAAATTTCGCCATAAACTTTGAGTTAATTCAATCTGGGGGTACATATCGTAAAAAGCACTGCGGGGGAGTAGCGCCACTGAAGCGCCATTAATTTCCGTATGGCGATAATTATAAGAAACTTGGGCCCTGGTGCCTGTTCTAAAATTTTGTGCCAATCCCAGTTGATAATTTGATACCAGTGTCTGTGTTCCTTGAAATGAAGGGGCATTCACCGGCCTTTGATCATCGCTGTATTGACCATTCATAAATAAACTTGGACGAAAATAAAAAGATGCCTCTTCGGCCCTTTTGCTCTTCGCGAAAAAAGCATTTTGCGATGCCAGAAGCCCACTATTTTTGCTTCTGACTTCACTTAAATATTCTTCTAAAGTGATGGCCGATAAATTTTGAAAAAAATTAAAAGAGAAGAAAATAATCAAAATATTTTTTAACATATTGGTTCCCAAAAGTTTCGGCCTTATACTCATAGCTAAAAAGGACAAGCAACACGACACACAAAAAGCCCCCCTAGTCTTATCCAACTTACTTAATTTGTATACTGGTTCCAGTTGAGTTTTCAACTGGAACCAGTATATTGGCAATATGACCATTTATTTTTCTAATTACGAGGCACAAAAATATGGCCAAAATTGATCTTAAGGGCAATTCAATTTGGTTACTGGGAATATTTGCAATCTCACTGATCTATCTCATCAAAGTAACTTACTTTCCCAATCAACTCGATCAGGCGAAAAGAAGAATTGGCAGAATTGCGGCAATTGCAACTTATCAGGCCCAACCAAACGTTATGGGAATCGGTTCTAGAATTAACTCTTTAAAAAATGAATGCGCTTCAAGTTTAATAATCGATGTCAGCGATTATACCAAAGGAAATGACCAGAGAAATTACAAGCTCAGTGATATTGAATCCCACGCCCCACAATATTTTAGGTATTTTACTCACGTGACAATTTTACTAAAAGACATCACAGTTTTGCCCGATAACAATTTTCAATTAACCGTTATCCTGCGAGGGCGAACTTCGGAAGGAGCGATAGATGATGCTTATAATATTATCGCAGGCTACAATAATAAATGGAAATTGATTAAAATAAGAGTGATGTCCCCACCAAAAACTAAATCTTCGCCAGTTGTTAATACCGATTAATACGAGGAGTATATAATGGGCCACAAGTTTGTGCAGACTCATATCGATAGGCCACAGACTCAAATACAGAAACACTGGCGGCAATTGCCAAATTATACTGATACTTCACCTGCTCCTTAAATTTGTCGTGATTCATAAGAGTGGTGCAAGATTCTGCTTCTATTTTATTGCCGTCGGGAAACTTCAACTGTATTTTTTTATTTGCCAAAAACTGCCAGCTCCAAAGATGACTCATTTCTGCAATCTTTTGCATCCGTTCAGATAACCCTAAGGTGCCGTCAAGTCTCAAGGCAGGAACTTCTCCCATAAGGCGTGTAATCATCTTCTCATCGTAGAGAGATTCACACTGAGGGTAAACATCCCCAAAATAAGACCCATCATGATACGGCCGATAATTGATTTTGCCATTTGGGCAGGCCAGATTATCGACGGCAAATTCATATTCATGATGACAAAGATCAGAGGTGCTCATGGAATGATGGGGCACGGTCATATCTTGAATCATATGCAAGGCAACTCCAAGCTGATCAAAGCGCACTGGCAGCCCTTTGATTTCACCTCGCCAAAAATGACGGATCGGGTGTTCCGTTTTAAAAATTCCGGAGATAAGAGCAAGTCTCTCATCCCAATTGATACTGCGACTGGCGGTGGCCCTTTTTGAGGAAAATAAAATTTCAAGCGCCTTTTCTGCCGGAACATTGGCGGGCGGAAAAATAATATCTCCCACTTTACTGCCTGAAGGATACTTCCCTCGCCATTCTGCTGTCGAACCGTTGTAATCTTTTAGCACCAAAGAAAAATAATTGAGCATATTATCTCTCCCTGATTTGCTGCCATATTTATAAGAAAAACCATTGTTTTCCCAAAGGGTGCCAGGAACTCCGATGGTCATAAAATGAGTAAGCGTAGTAAACATATTAACCCAACCGTCCTCAATACCCCCGGAGAAAGATTCATGAAAAATCGCCCCCAACCACATGTCGGATTTATAGTCTGTATCTACAACAGAACGAACCAAGGACTCATCTACCAGCTCTTTATTCTCTGACATTATTCTGGCCCATTCATCAGTTTCTAAAAATGTATGAGTATGAGTGCGAAGATAATTTAAAGCACCGCGGGTAATCCGCTCGTGAGAAAAATTAGTATAAGCATGGCCTTTAGAAGTAAAAAATAATAAAAAAATCCAAGATAATATTTTCATAAGACAAGAAGTATTGAATAAAATATTTATCGTCAATGGTGACAATTGTGCTTGGTAAGAATTATAGAAACTATACCAATTATTTTTATTAATAGGAAATAAGAGTGCGTTTAGGGGCCACAGGATTAGTCACATCGATAGTCAACTTTTGGCGTAATGAAGGGTTTTTAATTTCAAAAGTTTTTCCATCATTGCTAGAATTGACAATATCGCCAGAGGCCCGTTTCCATTTTTTATAATCTCTCTCAAATGTCCTATTATCAAATGCCACAATGGGGTAAATATTATTTTTTGTCGGCATTAATTCAAATTCAACATTCTGCCCGCTGCTTGTTACGTAGTGAGATTTTTTTTCGCAAGAAACAGCATTGGCGTTATTATTTAAAATTTTTGTTTTAAATTGCTGATAACTTAATTCACTCGCCTCGCGCACTTCAATTAATCCAAAATTATCTCCCGCCTTCTGACATTTTGAGCTGTCGGCCTTGCGACTTAGGACAGCGACATGCACGCCATAGTGATAAAGGCAATCGGGAGAAGAAAAATTAAACAGAGTCCAGTCCCCTATTTTTTCTTGGCAAGAAAGAGGAATATAACTGGGGATACGCACATTAACTCCACAAGCGAAGTTGCGATTCACGCAAAGATTATTTCGATATTTTAATTCTTTGTGGCCCTCAATTCTAAACCAATTTCGAATATCGCTACTGACATCTCTGGTTAACATAAGGGTGATTGGAGTTGGCAGGCCATCTCTTTCCTTCGTCGCAAAATCAAAATTGTTAATGTAAGTACCGCCAGAAGAAATAAGCGCCGAAGGTGATGAAGAATAAATTTCTGCACCCATATGGCGAAAAATTTGAAAATATTTTCGATGCTCGGCAGTGATCATTAAATCGAGAATGAGATCGGGCACACGGTAAGAACGTGGAGAAACAGGAAGGGCACTTACTTCAGCAAGAGGGTAGTCAAAAGGTTTTTCTAAAGTCGAAAAAAAATGATAATTTCCGGCCAGAATAATAAAGCGATCAAGGCCGCCATCTCCCTCATGAAATTTATTTCTTCCCATATAATGGGGTTGCCTTCTCCAGGGCGGCAATCTTCTAAGGCCATTGCTTTGAATGGCATAGGTTGCAGAAATTAAATCAAGCAAAGAATGGGCCGTTAATTGCACATTTTTATCTTCCGCAAAATCCATCAAATTGGTGATTGCTCTGCTGCTATAATACTCATAAGGCCTGGAATTAAATTCTTTGAACCCTTCGGTAAAAAACTGCTGCAAATGTTTCACCATCCATGTGGGAAATCCATTTTTTGCATTGTCATAATCTTTATCCGCTTTATGGGGAGCATATTTATTTTTTATCAGTTGATTAGTAAGATAACGACTGGTTTCAGTCATTAAAATATGGTTTTCACTATCTTTGTAACGACCACAAGCGCCTAACCAAAAATGGGTGAAATGGTTGTCGCCTTTTGCCGAAAGAAGCACATTTAGCAGTCTGTATTTAGCATTTGATGAAAGAGCATTTTTACCCAAGTAGGCCACCGATATCAAATCAATCAGAGAAAAATCATAATCTCCTGTTCTTTGACAAATTTTAGGAACGAAAACCATGTCGGTGCCCCATTTTGAATAGGCAATCGTTTTGGGGTCTTCTAAAACAGAATTAATCTCACTGACATCGAGATGAAGATATAATCGAGCAATTGCCGTCGATAAAAATCTCCCGTTATGTTGCCGATTAAATACTCCAGCAGGAATATGGGCAGAGTACTCTGCGATAGTATTTACTCGGCCCATAAATTGGGCCTTAGATTCTTCCAGCGAATTGGCGGCGGGGATTGCCGAAAAATCGATGGCAAAAGAATAATTAGTCATAAAAAAGAACAACCAACCAATCATAAATAAACTCCAAAAAGTTTTCTGCACGAAAGTGAAGTATAACTCGTCTGTCAAATTTTTTGTCAAACGGCCCATTAGTGGTGAATCAATTTCAAGGTAGTGACCAAATTTTTTACTCCCCGGTGAAGCAACAGTAGGTTTCTGCCGCCCAGGGGTTCTTGGCGCCAATTTGAAATTTTACTGCCAGATGCTTACTGTTACAGCCTCTTTTGTCATGTGCCCATTGAGATTTTCCAAAGCTCGGATCAGAAGGCAACGGTAAGGTCACACTGGGAAGCAGATCTTTCATACAATGCCCTATTTTCATTTTTAAATCATCTTTTTCAAAGGCCTCTTTAGCGGAAGCGAGGGCCCAAGTATAGGGTTGTAAAACAAGATCAAATGATTCTTTAGAATGCCCCCCACCACGTTCAAAATAAATAGGATAAAAATCCTTCCCCGGGCCGGCATTACATGCTCCCCTTAACATTCCATTTTCTGAGGAAAATTTTTTGCGCAAATTATTTAAAACAAAACCTTGATAGTAAATTGGCGTCGTATACTCAGGAACCTTAAGTTCGCCGCCATTGTATTTGACATTGATAATGGGATTGCAATTTCCTTCGCTAATGCTCCAGTGAAGACGGTTTAATAAATCGCCATTCGATAAATTTAAACTGCTGCTTTTCTTTTTTATTTTTTCACAAAGCTCATTTTTAGCGATCAAACGCTCAGACAATTGGTCGGGATCATTTCTCAGTTTTTCTATCTCACTATCTGCTTTATACAGATAGGCCTTGGGATCGTTGGGTAAAATGCAGACAACCATGCCTTTTGAATCATAAATTGCACCTTCTTGAATTATGCCTTTTTTGCGAGTGAAATGATCAGGCGAATTGATAAGATGAGAGGCCGTTTGATCGATGTCCGATTTAAGGGCAT
>JAHEZZ010000128.1 GCA_023250815.1 Bdellovibrionales bacterium | reverse complement strand
ATTAATTTGTACTAAGCTTTGGAAAAAATATCAAAAAAGTTACTCCTATGGAATTTTGATCTGCGATATCCTTCACGATTTTCAACACAATGGTAAAATTAATCCCAAATTGGCCCAAGAATTAAATGACTATTTTGAAAACTTTGATGATGATATGGAATTTCTTTCCAAAGCACTTATTAATCTAAAATAATTTAGCGAGCTGGGTTAACCTCAACATCAATGGCCTTAGAATCAATAAGTGCCCTTTTGATGAAGTTGAAGTAAGTTTTTTTGTATTTATCAATTTCATTATGAAGTTCATGAAAGGCATCATCAATGACCTTAAGCTCAACATTTTTTTCCACAAAGGTAAAATATTCTTCCAAAGAAGGAACATGAACAATTTGATCATGAGAACCAACGGCCACATGGCACTTACATTTTAAATCGAGAGGTTTTGAAAAAATTTCTTTTGAGGCCAAGGCAAGCCCTGTCAATAATTTTGTATGTAGCTTTAAACAATTTAAAGGATCACTGATATAATTTTCTGCCACCCTTGGATCGTGGGAGAGCATTTTCAAATCAACCAGTCCCCCTAGATTTAGGCCAATTTGAGTGGCCGCCATTTTTTTAATAACCGATTGTGGAAGAAAACGCACAAATTGCCCCAAGGCCCCAGGCAAACCAACAGGGGGAGCACAAAGAAATAATTTTTGAGGGTAATTTTCACTAGAAGTAAAAGATTGTACAAAACCACAAGCAATCAAGGCGCCCATAGAATGGCCAAATAAAACATAATCCTTCAAACGATATTCATTTTTTAAAAATTGAACAATCTCTCCTAGATCTCTCATATAATCGTAAAAATCAGAAATTTTGGCCCGATCGCCGCCACTATTGCCATGCCCTCGTAAATCAAATTGCATAATATTAAAAGAACTACTAAAAAGGTCTATCAGGTATTTATGCCGACCGAGATGTTCTCCAATACCATGAACGGCAACTAACCACTGAGGGGCGCCCGTCTCTTTGATATCGGCAAATAACTCAACTCCGTCTCTCATGCGAATAAATCTCTGTTGTCCCATTTTCGTACTTCCTTGATTTTTTTTCCTAGATAGTTAAAAAGATTATGATAAAATACTTTAAAAACCTACTAGATGTTGATTTAAAAGGTATAAATGTATTGTCCAAAATGCTTTAGTGATTCTATAACAATGAACCCTAGGGGCGTTGTTCATATTAGCATCAACGGAATGCACATGGACTCGGGCCGCTTTCTCTACAACTGCGCCAGAGAAACTCCGGAAGAAATTAAAGAAAATTTTTTAAAAAAATTGGAGGAATTTTTTAAATGGTACTCTACTTTTCAAAATAAGGCATCCATTACCGTCATTCAAACTGTCTCTTCTGACTTTTACTGTGAATCAAAATGTAAACTCGACATCGGATCTAAATTTTCTATTTTAGATATTCTAATCCCTTATGACGTTGTCGATGAACTTTTAAAAAGTCTAGGCAAGAAATATAATCTCGATATCAAAATCCACGACTAATTATCAAAAAATATTAATTTTTTTTGCTCGAAATGGGCCGAGCTTCTTTTTTTTGCTGATAAAAACTTTGACGGTCTGTTTTTAGTTGTTGTTCACAATTCATCAATTGATCATTGTTAGTTGAAGCGTTTGCACACTCAAGGGCCTTGGCCCAAGTTTTGGTATTGTGCTCTGAGAGTTTTACAAATACTTCTCTTTTGTCCTTAAAAGGATCTAAAGGTTGGGCCAATATATTCAAAGAAACTACAACAAACATAAATGAAATTATTTTTTTCATTAAAACCTCCATTCATCTCATGGCAATATTCTACGTCGTGTTTAAAATTTATTCTAGTTCAGAAATTTCAACTTTAATAAAATCGGGAAGTGATCCCACAGAATCTAAGCAAGAAGTTGACTCAACCGATAAAGTATCAAGTACGAAATGATTGATCGGAGAAAATTTTGGAATTTTTCCCACCACCTGTCCCTCAGATATTTGTTTTAAAAAAAAGTGTAATTTTTTAAATCTGTCAGGTGAACCTCTGACAATAATATCTTTTGCTAAAACTACACTGAATTTATTATTTTTTAAAACATTAAACTGCTGAGTATTCCAAAGTAACTCACTTTCGCCTTCCGATTGCCAAGCATAGTCGATTACCCATTTACTATCTTCGTTAACATCCCAATTTTTAAATTCAATTTCCACCTCTGCAGTAGTTTTACTGTAGTAACCGCAGCTCATATGGTATTGCCGAATTTTTGCTTGTAAATTGTAATCTGCAAAAGTTGAAAAAGAAAAAAAAGAAAAGAAAACTAAAATAATATTTTTCATGACAACTTATATATACTTCTTGCATTAAGTTTACAAGTGTCCGTGATCTGCAAAAATTTCAAAAGTATCCAGTGGATGATCGCTGTTATCTTGGTAAGAATGGCCACCTAAAATTCCCAGCCCTTGAGATAAATTAACGACCTGTGAAAATCCTTTAGATTCATGCAAATAACGCCCAGTATGCGACCAGCTCATACTGTTAAAATCAAATTGATAAATATGGCGAACGTATTGGTAATCTTCTTCACTTGTACCGATCTTAATCATGCCACCAAAAATAAAGGCCCTATCATCAAGTAAACCAGCAGCGGGGGCAAAGGTAGCAAAAGGCAGCGGAGGCAGTTCTTTAAATTCATTTGTCGCAGGATCAAATTCAGTTAAATTGCGAATAAGATTAAAATGAGTTCCTCCTTCACTGATACCCCCCACTAAATATATTTTTCCATTCCTCACAAATGAACTAAAAGCACGACGCAATTTGGGAAGTTTTGTTGTAAGAGTCGTAAAAGAATTGGTTTCTAAATCATAGACATCAATCTGATCTAGAAAAGTCCCATCGATATCCCCAGGAAATTTAGGAGTACTATCCCAACCACCAATCAAATAAACTTTACTCCCTACTGTTGCCACAATATTGGAGGAACGCCTTACCGGCATTTGTGCGACGACCTTCCATTCATCTTTATCGATGTCATAGCGCTCGACTACATCTAAAGATTTCCATTTCGGTTTATTATTTTCCTCATAAGAAAATCCCCCAAAAGCATAAATAAAGCGATTATAGGCGGCCAAAGCAAATCCGTGGGCCTTGAAATTTCGCTCTTTCACATCAATCCATTTTTTTTGGGCGAAATTATAAATAGTTGTTCGTGCTGTAAATGATTCAGGAGGGTAAGTGTGCTCAGCTCCTTGATGCCCACCAACAACAAATATTTTATTATCATAGGCAATTGAACCAAATGAAGAGCGCGGTTCGCCGATCATTTTTGCTTCAACTTTTTGCTCAAAACTTATATCACCGCTGATTTTTGGAGCATAAAAACTGACACCTGGCCTGGTAAGAATTACTTTCTCAATTTCTTTCTGCTGGGCCCACGATTTCTTTTCTTGCTTAAAAAGCGAAAAGACACCGCTCTCTAAGCGATCAGAACAATAAATAAGATCACCAAGGCGATCAAAGGTCGGAGCAAAATCCGAAGCAAAATGAGAAGTCACCTTGATTTTTGTTTTTTCTAACAAATCATAGACATAAATATCCCAATTATTTTCAATTTTTTTAGTATAGGCGACATACCTTTCGTCTTTAGAAAGTGACGGGGCCATTCCCTCATCGATTATTTCTTCCTTTTTATCGATTAATGAGTAAATGACAATTTGTCTTTTATTGGCCGAATCATTTTTTTGATAAATGATCTTGTCACCCTCTTGATAGGGCGAGGGAAAATAACCTTGATCTGGAAGATCTAAAAGGGTTGGCGCCAATGCAAAATATTTTATCCCAGCAACTTCAATCGGAATATTGTTGGTGCGAAGTTTACTGAGATCATAATAAACAATTTTATTTCCACTGCCCATTTTTAGCGAGAAAAAAAGTTTATCGCCATTTCTAGAAAATCTGGGATGAAGAATAAAACCTTTCTCTCCCCAAATTTCTTTTTTTAAAGTTTTGCTATTGTAAACTACAATCTGCAGTGAATCTTTATCGTTCCCTTGAACGTAAGTAACCCAATCGCCATCGGATGAAATATCGGGATACAGGCTCAACTGACTTTTGTCTTCAGTTAAATAAGTGAAATGAGAAAAATCAGAGGTCATGCCAATTTGCTTTCCGGCCTGGCCTTCAACTAAAAAAACGCTTTGCTCACAAAAAGCACTAAAACAAAATAAAAATGTGGCAAAGAAAAAAATGTTTTTCATAAATAAACCCCAAAAAATGGTGAGGTGTTCAGGCTAATGAATAGCAACGAATAATGTCAAATAAAAGATTGAAAAAACACAGCGAGTAAAAAATTTTTTAACTGACAGTTGCGACAGTTCCCTACTAAAATCAACAAATGCAAGATCTACTAAATGTTTTGAATGAAAAATTTAATCTTCCTAATTTTAAGAAAGGTCAGCTTTCAATTATTGAATCAATTGTCAAAGGACAAGACACTTTAGCTGTAATGCCCACGGGTGGAGGCAAATCACTTTGTTATCAATTGCCAGCAGTTTGCGCAGAAAAATTAGTAATCGTTATCTCGCCCCTAATCTCACTGATGAAAGACCAGGTTCGCCAATTAAAAGAGAGAGGGATTAACTGCGGGCATTTCTACAGTGGCCAAGATCTCGAAGAGAAAAGAGAAATTTTTGCAGAGATAAAAAAAGGTGGGACATACTTACTTTACCTTTCCCCCGAACGGGTGCAAAACCCGGGATTTTGTGAATGGATAAAAAATCAGGAGGTCGCACTCTTTGCAATTGATGAGGCCCATTGTGTTTCCCAATGGGGCCCTGATTTTAGAGAAGATTATCACAAATTAAAAAGACTGAGAGATTTAAGGCCCGAAGTTCCGCTGTTAGCACTCACTGCTACGGCAACTCCGCTAGTTTTAAATGATGTGGGCAAAAAATTAGGAATGAAAAGTCCAGATAAACATGTGTATGGATTTTATCGTCCAAACCTTTTTTATCAAGTCGAAATTTGTCATAATGATGAAGAAAAAATAAATTGGATTTGTAGTGCGGTATCGCAAACTACAACTGGAAAAATATTAATTTACTGTGGGACCCGACAAAATACCCAAGATCTAGCGAAAATATTAAAAAAACAATTCAAAAAAGTAGGTTCTTATCATGCGGGAATGAGCATGGAAAAAAGAAAAGAAATTCAAGAAAATATCACCACTGATAAAATTAGAATTGTAACAGCAACCAATGCTTTTGGAATGGGGATTGATTACCCCGATGTTCGTTTAGTCATCCATTATCAAATGCCCGCCAATATTGAATCTTTCTACCAAGAAATGGGAAGAGCAGGACGTGATGGCATCCCCTCTCTATGCTTGTTGCTTTATTCAAAAAAAGATAAGGGCCTTCAATCTTATTTTATTCGCGAATCAAATGCTGCTCCCGATGTCATTCGCAGAAAATGGGATTGCCTTGAAGCGATTGTACAGTTTTCTGAAGGCGCAGGTTGCAGACACGCAGGGATTCTCACTTATTTTAAAGACACTGAAAGAATTGAAGAATGCGGACACTGTGATACCTGCTCCCCTTCTGGCAAACTTATGCTTTTTTTAAAAAAGAATGAAGTTATTCAAACTAAATCTTCAGTCAAAAAATCAAAACCATCAAAAGAAAAAAAAGAACTTAACAATCAAGAGCTCGCTCGCAGAATTATTTTAAAAGATTGGCGAAAAAATTATGCCCGTGAAAATGATCTCCCGGCCTTTGTCATCTTTAGCGATAAAACGCTAGACCAGTTGGCCATTTCTGACCCCAAAAATAAAGACGAATTACTTACAGTCTATGGATTTGGCCCAGCAAAAACAGAATCATTGGGCGATCACATTCTTCGCCAATTGGGGCATCTCTAAATCTTTCCCTAGAGAAAAATTAAAAAGCAGCGCACCAAGCATCAAAATAAGTAAACGATAGTGGCCATATTTACCCAGCTCTCCTATGATCAAAGCCATTTCAAACTTAACTTTTTGGAGGTTGATATGCCTGTTGTGTCTCTAAAGGGGCCAAAAGGACGCATTGTTATTCCCCATTTTCCAATTGATATGGTGGCGATCAACGAACGGGCGCAATCTTTTACAAAGCGAAGTATTAAAAAAGAATCCAAGATAAAGGCCCTGTTTCTGGCCATTGAAATGATGGATTTAACCACTCTGGAAGGGGCCGATACTCCCGGCAAGGTGCGCTCTCTTTCCGCCAAAGCACGAAACCCTCTGGCGCCTTCTTACCAAGATATTATTTTAAAAAAAGGATTTCCCCCCATCCCTAGTACTGCTGCCGTTTGCGTTTATCCCAGCATGGTTAAAATCGCCAAAGAATCTCTAGAGGGATCTGGAATTCATCTTGCTTCTGTCGCCACGGCCTTTCCTTCAGGGCAATTGGCCCTTTCTATGAAAGTAAAAGAAGTTGAAAGATGTGTGCTTGAAGGGGCCGATGAAATTGATATGGTCATTAATCGCGGGGCCTTTTTATCTGGAGATTATCAAACTGTATTTAATGAAATTATTGCCGTAAAAGCAGCATGTAAAGAAACTGCTCATTTAAAAGTTATTTTAGAAACTGGAGAGCTGCAAACTTTTGACAAAATTCGCTTGGCCTCTTGGCTTGCGATGGAGGCCGGCGCCGATTTTATAAAAACTTCGACGGGCAAAGTTCAACCTGCGGCCACTCTTCCAGTCACTTTAGTGATGCTACAAGCGATTTGGGATTTTTATCAAGAAAGTGGAAAAATTATCGGAATGAAACCAGCAGGTGGAATTAAAACTGCCAAACAAGCAATTCATTATTTAATTATGATCAATGAAGTTATGGGAGAGCGATGGCTTACTCCTGATTTGTTTCGTTTTGGCGCCAGTACTCTCTTAAACGATGTCCTTCGACAAATATTTAAAGAGGCCACGGGACAATATTTCTACCAAGATCTTTTTTCTATTGATTAGATTATTTAAAAAAGGAAAAAGTTATGACAAAAAAAATTTCAACTCAAAAAAAACCTACCATTAGACAACCGGCAAAAGACATTAAGACTTTTACCAATTACACAAAATCCCTAGAGTCAACCTCTGTGGTGAATCTTAAAAATAAATACCATCACTACATCAACGGCCAATTTGTCCCCTCTGAAAGTGGAAAAACCATGGATACTATTAATCCTG
>JAHEZZ010000127.1 GCA_023250815.1 Bdellovibrionales bacterium | reverse complement strand
TTTTTTTTTGATTTCATTTTAAAAAAGTTGGAATTGGTATTATAGCTCTTTCATACTTTCTTCTTTTGCTTCGGACTTTCCCTCTATTGATAGTTTAAATTACTAATAAGTCCATCCGATGGCCTAACATTGATTTGATCTTTCTCATTCAGTGTATAGTGCTCAAACTCTGGAACAATTTCTTTTAATAACTTCACAATCTTTTCTAAATTATTACCAGAAACAGAAATCTTTGAATGATAAATAAGTTCGTCTATGATTTTTATAAAATCTTGAGGAATGGCCCTGTTTTTTGCCTTACGAACTTTTTCATGAACTGTGTTTTCATAATTTTCTTTATCAGAAAAAAGCTCTTCAAAAAGTTTTTCACCAGGTCGAAGTCCCGTAAATTTTATATTGATATCTTTACCAAACTCCAGACCGGCCAAGCGAATCATTTCTCTGGCCAAATCGACAATTTTTATAGGGTTGCCCATATTTAAAACAAAAACTTCATTTCCCAGTCCCAACGAAGCTGCTTGAAGCACCAACTGACTGGCCTCTGGAATAGACATAAAATAACGAACAACTTCAGGGTGTGTAACCGTAAGATCCTCTCTGCTGTCGATTTGTTTTTTAAAAAGCGGTATTACACTTCCACTGCTGCCTAAAACATTTCCAAATCTAACAGAAATAAATTGAGTTTGATTAATCTCTTCCTCGGCAATAAACGAGCAGATCATTTCTGCCACACGCTTGCTTGCCCCCATTATATTAGTAGGGTTAACTGCTTTATCAGTCGAAATTAACACAAATTTTTGGACATTATGTTTTTGCGCCAAAAGGGCCATATTACGTGTCCCAACAATATTAGTTTCAATTGCACAATTTGGGTTTAATTCCATCATCGGAACGTGCTTATAAGCCGCAGCATGAAAAACAATCTCTGGTAAAAAAAATTTAAAAACTAGCTCTGCTTTTTGCGAATCCTTCACATCGCATAAAACTAACTGATAATCGACCGTTGAATAAATCGCTTTAAATTTTTCTTCTAATTCATATAAATTAAATTCTGAGCTATCTAAAAAAATTATTTTTGCTGGTTTAAACTTTGAAATTTGCATACACAGTTCACTGCCGATTGATCCCCCTGCTCCGGTAACCAGAATAGTTTTAGAGGTAATCATTTCTCGAACAATCCCAGTATCCAAAACAACACTCTCTCGCCCTAAGAGATCTTCGATTCGCACATTTCTAAGCAGGGCCATTTCTGAACGACTATCCAGAAGATGATCCATTTTAGGTAAAATCTTAAGTTCAACCTCAGGACATTCAGCGCAAAGATCAGTAATGCGTTTAATGTTTTTTCCAGAGGCTGAAGGAATGGCCATAATAATTTTAGAAGCTTCAGTCTTTTGCACCCAGTGTGCAATCTCAGATATTGGCCCAAAAATTTTTACATTATAAACTTGTGAATTCTTTTTTGTGACATTGTCATCGAGAATTCCAACCACTTTCAAATTTAACTTCTTGTTGTGTTGAATTTCTCGACAAATTCGGGCACCTGCTTCTCCCGCCCCCAAAATAATAATTTTTTTTACTTCAGCCGCCATCGTATTTTGCATACCTTCATCTTGTGCTTGATAATAATCTTTCCAAAAACGATAAATAAAACGACCACCACCAAGCCCAAATACTAAAAGCAAAAATTGAATGGGAAAAAGCGATCGGGGAATATCGCCAAGTCTGTAAGTATAAAAAAAGATCACCAGTGCTGAAATAACAGCAATAAAACTTGATTTGATAACCTTAATCAGATCAAGAACACTGCTAAATCTCCAAAGTCCCTGATAAAGCCCACTAAAAAGAAAACAACTAATGCAAACTAAAGTGTATATGACAAAATATATTTCTAAATTTTTAATGGCGATTTGTGAGAAATTAAAAGTATCATAACGAATGGCAAGCGCCATAAAAAATGAAGTCGCGGCCACTAAAACATCAAACAAAAAAGCTGTCAGTAATCTGTAATTTCTTAGAGTTCGAAAAAAATAAGTCATTAATTAAATCTCTGAATTATCAGCGCATCCATTTTTTTCTTGGATCATATGATAAATTTTCGGCTTTTCAAAAATAAATTTGCTGATTTTTATAAAAAATCTCACAACCTTGCCCATCACCAAAAAAACTGATCACGCATTGGGCAATGAGCTTTTTTAAAGACAATTTCATCATTTCTTAATAGGCTTACGGTACTTGTAAAAAAACTATTCTAGCTTGGAATTTAAAACTAATAAAATATGAAAAAAAAAATTTCAATTGTTTGCCCTGCCCTCAATGAAGAAAAAAATTTGCCACTGCTCTGTCAGAGAATACAGCAAGTCATTTCTTCGACTCCCCATGACTATGAAATAGTCATTGCTGATAATGGAAGTTCCGACAATTCAATAACCGTTCTTAAAGAAATTCAAAAAAAACAACCCCAAGTAAAGATTCTTGAACTCACCAGGAATTTTGGCCATCAAGGAGGCATTCTTGCCGGACTTGCAAATGCCACAGGTAATGCAGTTATAACTATGGACGCTGATCTGCAACATCCACCAGAGACTATTGCTCCGATGATTAAACTTTGGGAGCAAGGTTTTATGGTTGTTAACTCTGAAAAAGAGAATAGCCACTCTACTCCATTTAGAAAATTTATGGATAAATTATTTTATTCATTAATGGAACATTACGCAGACTTAGAGTTTGGCCATAGTGATTTTAGATTACTTGATCGCCAAGTACTGGATAAATTCAATAGCTTGCCAGAAACTGAAAAATTTATGCGGGGACTAATAAGTTGGTTAGGTTTTAAAACTGCAATCGTTAAATATAAGGTTGGCGATAGAATGTACGGAGTTTCCAAATATACCGCAAAGCAATTATGGGACTTGGCGCTAAATGGGATTACTTCTTTTTCCCTAGCACCACTTCGCATGATGTTTACATTTGGAGTAATGATTTTCATTCCTTCTTTTTTTTATTTAGTTTATCTTTTGACCCTGAGTTTTCTCATTGATTATTTTAAAATGGATTTTAAATTTCCCCCAGGTTGGGCAACGATCACGGTAACTATTATTTTTTTTGGCTCTGTACAAATGCTGTCGATTGGAATTTTGGGTGAGTATATTGGAAGAATCTATTCCGAAGTAAAACGCCGACCCAAATTTATTATAAAAGACAGTTATTAACTTTTAACTGCTACGACTTCCATAATATCAAATGAATTGAACCAAAAAAATCCAGGTAAAGAAGTCACTCGTCTTTTTAGTAAAAATGTAAAAAGCAAATTAAAACTTCGATAAACTCCAGGGTATTTTTTTGAAACGACAGTTAAACCATTTTTTTCCAATAATTTTTTTAAAGAATCAAAAGAAAAATAATGAATATGAGTTGGAGGGTGTATTAATCGCCATTTTTTCCCTCGAATTTTAGGAACTATTTTTCCAATATCACCGGTGGTTATGAGTAAATGACCATTCTGTTTTAAACAGCCTGAAATTTTCTCAATAAATTTATCTGGACGAGTTAAATGTTCAATGCAATCAAACATGCAAACAGCATCGTACTTTTTGTTTAGATTTGCTTCTAAAAAATCTGCATTATAAACCTTAAGCCCCAAAGTCGTACTGGCATAGGTCGCAGCTTCTGTACAAATTTCATATCCTTCAACGTTAAATTGTCCTTGGGCCACATCGAGAAAAAAACCATAGGCTGAACCAATCTCAAGCAGGTCCCCCTTTTTTTGAAAACGTTTAAGTGTTTTTAGACGGGCCAAAAAATTTTTTCTAATAACATCTTTATCTGTTAAATAATCAGAATATTCTCCGCCGTTAAAATAACTGCCCGTATAGATTTCAGCAATCTGATTTTTAGAAAGATTCTGATCATAATAGATATGACCACAATCACATTTTACAATTTTTAGTTCTCGCCAAAGAGGTGAAACTTTTTTATTTTCACATACTACACATTTCATTACTGGCCACCTGTCCATTCATTTATTCCACAATGTATACTATTTCGAGAACCCTACTTCGTTAGGCCAGAATCTCAAGGCGCTCCGCTTCAACTAGTCATCCATTGTTGAACATTAAACACTAGTGTATTAACATCTTTAAGAATGAAAAATTATGATTATATCATTACAGGCCCTCAAGGTAATATTGGATCACGCTTAGCTAAACGTAGCAGCGAAAATTACCTAGAAGTTGGAAGAAATGACTGGGATCTTTTAGAAAAAAGTGACCTGAGTGCTAAATGTATTGTCCATTGTGCTTTTGATTTAAAGCACAGCTATTCTCACAACCCTTACCTAATGATTGATTCAAACTTATCGACCACTGCAAAATTGTTGGAAATTGCTAAAAAAAATAAAATTAAAAAAATTATTTTTATAAGTTCTTGCGCTGTCTACGGCAACAGTAGCAATACATCAGAAAAAAATATCTGTATTCCAATTTCTATAAATGGCCAATTAAAACTTCTAAATGAAAGAATAATTGAATCATTTTGTAATGAAAATAATATAACCTTCCACATATTTAGAGTATTTAATTTGTTTGGTGGCGACGACCATTTTTCTGTGGTGTCTAAAATTCTCCAAAGCGCAAAACTTGGCAACAAATTTACCTTAAATAACCAAGGACTTTCTCAGCGTGATTTTATCCATGTCGATGATGTCTGTGACATTATTTTAGAAACTGTTAGAAAAAATCTTTCTTTTACCCATCTTAATCTCGGTACAGGGGTCGCAACCAAAATATGTGATCTATTCACTTTTGCCCAAGGAATTGCCAGAGAGCTTTCACATATCGAAACTGCAAATCTTGAATCAGAATATTCGCGGGCCGACTTAACTGAATTTAATCTTTTTTTTCATAAAAAATTTATCAATGTATTTGATTATCTAGAGAGGGAATTAAAGCTTCAATCAACTTCAATTTATCGGCCAATCCATGCCGGAAAATAATAAAACCATTCAATATTTATTAAAACATCTCATCGATTATATTGCGGCTTTTGGATTGACAATTATTTTATCACCTCTGCTCCTTCTGCTATCTGGAATTGTTTATTTTACATTGGGGGGCCCAGTATTTTTTCGCCAAATACGAAGTGGAAAAAACAAACAACCTTTTCTGCTCTATAAATTTCGCACAATGAAAAATAATCCTCCAGGAAAAGAACTCAGCGATTTTGAACGACTGACACCGCTTGGCAGTTTCTTAAGAAAAAGCTCATTAGATGAACTCCCCCAATTAATCAATGTACTGAAGGGAGAAATAAGTTTAGTTGGCCCCAGACCTCTGTTGCCTGAATATGATACTCTCTATAATAATCAGCAAAAAAAAAGATTACTCATGAGACCCGGCATCACTGGCTGGGCGCAAATTAATGGGCGAAATTCCCTCCCCTGGAGAGAAAAATTTAATCTCGATGTATGGTATATTGATCATTGGAGTCTCTTGCTCGATTGCAAAATATTGTTTTTAACTCTAATAAAAGTTTTCACCACTAACGGTATAAACGCTGGACAAAATATTACGATGGATAAATTCAAAGGGAACGAATAAATGACCTTTTCAAATAAAATCCTACTTTCCCCACCACTTCTTTCAGGTAAAGAGCAAAAATATATTGATGAGGCCTTTAAACAAAATTGGATTGTGCCCCTTGGCCCACAAGTTGATGCTTTTGAAGCGGAGATATTGAAATCACTCCAAACAAAAGATCATTTCGCTGTGGCCATGAATTCAGGAACTTCTGCAATTCATATTGCACTTCGAATCTTGGGCATTCAAACTGATGAAGAAGTTTTTTGTTCATCTCTAACTTTTATTGCAAGTGCGAATCCTATTCTTTATGAAAAGGCCAGGCCAGTTTTTATAGACAGCGAAAAAAGCACATGGAATTTGTGCCCTAAGGCCTTACTTAAAGCTGTTGAGACGAAAAAAAAGCAGGGGAAAATTCCCCGTGCACTTATTGCCGTGGATCTCTACGGTGAAAGTTGCGATTATATTCAAATTGAAGAAATATGTAAGCATTATGGAATTGAATTAATCGAAGACGCTGCGGAGGCGCTGGGGGCGAACTACAGAGATAAACAATCAGGCACATTTGGACGTTTTGGAATTTTATCGTTTAATGGAAATAAAATTATTACAACTTCAGGTGGAGGCATGCTCATTTGTAAAAATGAAGCTGATGCTAAAAAAGCTCATTTTTTAATCACCCAAGCAAGGGACCAAGCTCCTTACTACTTACACTCGGAACTAGGCTTTAATTATCGTATGAGCAATATCTCTGCGGCCATCGGATTAGGTCAACTTGAAACTCTAGATTTTAGGATAAAAAGAAGAAGAGCTATATTTGAACGATATAAAAGTAATCTCTCAGGCCACCCTTTTGAATTTAATTCAAATACAGGGTTTTCAAATTCAAATCGCTGGCTATCAACCCTATTATTTAAACCTGAATTACTCAAAAATAATAAAACTCCACATACTTTTTTGTTAGCACTTCAAGCTAAGAATATTGAAAGCAGAAGAGTTTGGAAACCACTTCACACTCAACCACTTTTTGCCCAAACTGATTTTTTTCAAAGTTCAGAAAGATCTAATGTATCAGAAGAAGTTTTTGAAAGGGGTCTATGTCTACCATCTGGGGCCCAGTTAACTGACTCGCAGGTTGATTTTATTTCAGAAGAAATTATTTCACTTCTTAAATAGCATTTTTAAACTTCGCCCATGCTTTGAGATCAAAGCTATAATAAAAAAATAATATAACCACGGGGCCAGAGAGAGAAAAAGAGAGTGAAGTAGCGAGCGCCGCTCCCATTAAACCGAATTTTGGAACAAGCATAAAATTAAGAAAAACATTTAATCCAGCAATCACCGACATATAAAGACTTTGAGTTGCAGGTTTCCCCCCCTGCAGAAGAATATTGTCGAAGGGGCTAAAAAAAGAGTGAACCCCTAACCCCGTTAGCAAGATCCATAAAAGCTGCCTACTTAGTAAGTCATTTTCCAACCCTAAAAAGCATTTAATGTGGGGAAATAAAACAATCGCACTGGTGATCGCCACAAGAGTGATTGAGGAACTTAAAAAGACAACTTTTTTAAGCTCGCTAAATAAAAGTCGAATATTTTTCTTTTTAACTAAAGGAACAAGTGTTGGGTTAGTGAGAACTCTAAAGAGGTAGGGAATTTGAAAAATACCCTCAAAAAAAAAGGCAACAAAACTATAAATCCCGATAGCTTTATCGTCTGTAAAAAGAGTTAAAACTAAAATATCAATTCTGATAAAAGTTTCGGTTAGTAAATTTTGTCCAAGTGATTTCATTCCAAAAATCCAATGCCTTCGCATCCAAGCTTTAAGCCTTAATTTTTCAACTCTTTTTTGGATGAGAGAACTCTTGTGTTTTAAGAGAAATA
>JAHEZZ010000126.1 GCA_023250815.1 Bdellovibrionales bacterium | reverse complement strand
CAAATTGAGATCAATTTTATTTTCAATTAATTTCTGATTGACCTCGAGAGTTTCTATTCGAACGATGGCCTCATCAAGAAGGACTGTGATTTTTTCTTTTGCCTGATTAACCAAAGGGCCAATTATTTTTTTATCTTCAATACTTGCACTTTTAAGGGACCCCATCATTTCAAAAAGGGGCCCTGTTTTGCCTAGAAATTGCCCCTTGAGATTTAAAATTTCCGGAACACTGGCCAAAGAAGTTAAACGCTCTTTAAATTCTTTAAGAATATCATCAACTTTATTTTGAATTGAACTGCCACCCATGTACTGCCTTTTGTCATATAAATCAGAATTGCCAAAGCAGTTTTTCATGCTTCGTCCCCATAATCAAGGTGAAAGCAAACGCTCCCTTTGTGATTTGAATAATTGGATAACCGACTCCTCAAGATAATCAGGATAGGCCCAAGGCAAAGGCCTAAAATTTCCCTTTTCAAAAAGATAAACCAATTCACTGTAAATGGAACGCCCAAGGTGGGGGCGATGTGCGTAAGGTTTTGTCGTCGCCAATATAAAATGCTCCAAACATAAAATACCAGGATCAAGATTGGCAGTGCGGTGCAGATCTTTAGAATTTTGCACTTCAAAATCAATGCAAGCATCTTTAAAATCTATTAAGATATCTCGGGAAAATGTTTTCTTGGAAAAAAAAAACAGACGCTGATAATTTTCACTTAGGCCCATTTCTTTTTGATAATAAGAAATTAAAGTTTTAGTTTGTGCCACGACTCCTGGGTGATTCATCGACCATGCATCGACAAAGTCTTGTAATCTTTTTTTATCCAAAAGATCACTGCGAAAAAAAACACTTAAAAATAAAAGGCAAGGAGTCGGCGGAATTTTTTTTACAGTCATTTCCCTATTTCCAGGCCTGGCACATACGACGGTAGTAATCTTCAATTTCAGAAAGATTTGCCGTGGCGGTTCCTTTTTTGGCGACAACGACCCCTGAAGCACAATTGGCAATCCACCCGGCCTCAATAAGCGTCGCACCGACACCCAATGCTGAAACTAAAGAAGAAAGTGCTGTATCTCCAGCACCGGAGACATCGAAAACTTCTGTGTTTAATGTGGGAATAATTTGCGCAGAGGCCATAGAATTTTTATCGTACAAACAAATTCCTTCACCCCCAAGAGTGATTGCGATTTGCGGGATTCCCATTTTACGACTTAAAGCAATCGTCAACTCCTGAGGTTTAGATTCAGAAATTCCCAAATTTTTGGCCAAAATCTTGGCCTCACTCCAATTGGGCTTTATCAGCGTTGCATTTTGATAAATAAGGGCATTTTTAGTGCGGTAAGGATCAACATAAATAGGCAAATGAGCATGATTAAAATTTTCAATCAGACGTTTGCAAAAAGAATCAGTCATTAGCCCTTTGCCGTAATCTTGAATAATCAAGGCCCCATGATTTTTTTTTAAGTCATCAATTTTAGAAAATAATTTGTTTTCTATTGCTTCGCCAATGTCCTCTTTATTCTCGTAATCAACTCGGCAGATTTGCTGGAGGGAAGTGGTGATTCGCTCTTTTACCGTGGTCATACGATCACTGCTTCGAACTAAACCCCAAGTTTTTTGCCCAATCTCTTCTAACAACGCCTCAAAGCGATTGCCATTGATATCTTCCCCAATAATCCCGCAGAGAGTAGAAGAAACGCCAATTGAATTTAAATTGTCAGTGACATTCGCCGCTAATCCCAACTTGGGCCATTCTTTTGTAACTTCTAAAATAGGAACAGGAGCTTCAGGCGAGATACGAGAAACTTCGCCGTAAGTGTATTTATCAATTCCCAAATCACCCACCACTAAAATAGACTTCTGAGAATTTATTTTTTTTAAAATATGATCAAAGCGATCGACTGAAAGAAGCTCCATAATAAATATTCCTAATGAGATGGGCCCAATAATTCTAAAGATTTTTGAATAATTTCTTCCACTTCAATTTTATGCATGCATTCAAAATAATTACAACTCTCCCCGGCGCATTTTAAAGCTTCGCCGCAAATAACATCGGGAACAACCGCCCTAACTTTATTCTTTAAATTATAGGCCGGGCCCCAACGGGCAGTTGATTGAATTTTAATAGGAGAAAAAATGGCCACGACATTAGTCCCGATAGCATTGGCCATATGAGTGGGCCCAGTACTTGGGGCCACCAATAAACTTGCATGGGAAAAAAGTGAAAGCGTTGTTCTTAAACCTTCTTTTTGTCCATTGTAAAAAAAAGTTTTATTTCTTACTCCAAGATATTCCGGTTTGTTAAACTCATCTTGAAAAAGGTTTAAATATTTTTGATCTGCAGGTGTATATGAGACAATATATAAATACTGATTGGGTAATCTCTTTTCCAACTTTAAAATATAACGAGCATAATTTTTTGCCGACCAATTAAGGGTATGGCCACTCATCCCGGGATGAACGACAATCCAATTTTTTTGAAAAATAATTTTTTCTTCTCGACAGCGATCTTCGATTAATTTTAGTGCCATCTCTTTTTCCATTTGAGAAATTTTAAGAAGTGGCGCCGTTATTGCCCTAAAATCATAGTTGACCTTAAAACCCAAAGGAGAAAGCAAATCTAGATTATATTCAACTTCATGCATTTCCACTAAAGAACGCTTTTGGCGAAGCCCGCGGTTTAAAAGTAAAAAAGAAGGCCAACGAGAAACTAGTCCGCCTCTAAAAGGAACCCTGAGTAATTTTGCGACAACTGAGGGCAAATGCCTTCCCCCGACATAGAAATAAGTATTGATCTGAAACTCTCGGAAAATTTTTTTTAAAATCCAAAAATTTCGAAAGTTGCCTTTTTGAAAATCGATAACTTTAACTTCATCGATAAAATGAGCGCCAAGCAATAAATCTTGGCAACGTGGGGACACCAAGAAAATGATTTTAGCGTCGGGAAAGTTTCTTTTAATTTCAATCGCCATCGGGATAGTTAGTAAAGTGTCGCCAATCGCATCGGAGCGATTAATAAGAACGTTCATTTGAGATGACAAAAAGAGACTCCAGTAAAAATTAAGAAATACTCATCTTCCATTTTTGAAGACAAGAGTTAACTTGTAAAACAATTTTATCTAAAACTTCGTCTTGCTTAAGGTTTGAAGTATCTAACAAAAAAGCATCACCGGCCTGAATCAGGGGAGCATATTCCCGGGAACTATCTGCCAAATCTCTTTTTTCCAAGTCCTCACAGACTTGCGCTAAAGAAAGATTCTTTTCACTCTTTGCCGCCAATTCCATGAGTCTTCTATTTGCTCTGGTAGATAAATCCGCAGTTAAAAAAATTTTACAAAAAGAATCTGGGAAAACCACTGTCCCAATGTCTCGACCCTCCATCACACAAAAACGCTCCATCGCCAATTCTCGCTGAAACAATAAAAGAAAACTCCGAACCGTTGGAATTTGTGAATAGAGGCTAGCAAGAGCTGAAATATGATGTTCTCTAATTTTAGAAGTCAGATCTTCGCCGTTTAACCTAATCAGAACTTTGGCACCGGCCTCATTTGGAGCATAATCAAATTTCAATTCCTTTAAAAATTTTTGAGTTAACGCTGGTTGATTTTTTGCCTCGAGATGAGAAATCTGCGCACGGTCAAAAGCATAGGCCAATGCTCGAAACATAGCACCGGTATCAACATAGAGAATATGAAGTCTGTCAGAAACAGCACGAGCAACTGTTGATTTGCCACTTCCGCTGGGGCCATCAATGGCAATAACTTTCGATCTTCTGCTTAAACTTTGATTCATCGATTTTCTTTTTTCTTATTTAGTTTGGTATTTTATACCGCTCGTTTTTCCAGACTGCAAAACTCAAACCCCAGAAGTATATACTGATCTAGCTTTAGAATTCAAGAAAAGGTTGGTAGATTCCAAGAGCTAAAAGACCGCCGTAAACTTACGCTCTGTTGTCATTTGATCAAAATGAAACATAATTTGCGCCAAATAATCTTCAAATTTTGGGGCCTGTCCTTTTTTCCCAATATAAACCAAAGTCATCTGATAAAAAGGCACTGCTGCTTGTAATTTTTTTTGATAAGCATGAACTAAAGTTTGGTAAGCGATAAAAACTTTTTTAAAATATTTATGGTCCAGACCAATGGATTCTTTTTTGTGCATTTTACTCCGCACGCTATAAGGGCCCATATTGTAAGCAACTGTAGCAAAACGATAATTATAATTAAACATGGTAATCAGTTTTTTAAGATAAAAAATGCCCATTTCAATATTGATCAAGGGAATTTGGCTCATCTCCACCGCCGTTTTTTTGCAACTTACACTGTGAATTTTTTGCGCCAGAAAATGCCCAGTTTCAGGCATAATCTGCATAAGTCCCTTGGCGTGTACTTTGCTAGTCGCACCTGGATTAAAATGACTTTCAATCCACATAATGGACACCGCCCAAAAAGGATCCACTTGATACTTTTCGGCCAACGCTAAAGTTAACGGCAAATATTTTTGCAATTTTAATCTGAGTTTTTCCGGCAGCGTATTTAAAATCAAATCTTCAAAATCTTTTCGGGAAAGTTCTAAGGAGCGAGTAAGATCCAAACGACGCTCAAAGGTTGAGGCAACTCGAATAAAAGAATAACCGTTTTTTTGATACTCTAAGGTGATATTTTGATCTTGTTTGGGGCCTAAAAATTCGGCCTTTAAAACATCGATATTTAGGATTTGTTTTTCCGCCTGCAAACCCAAAAGCTCTTCAATTTCTCGAGAATTAGGAATGGCCAATTTATTCTCAGTTTTATTCAAAGAAAGAGGGCCAATAAAACCCAAAAAAATGAGCAAAAATAAAAAGAATCGAAGTGATTTATAATTTCTTAATGAGTAAACTGGCCCAAAGCTCAGGGCAAAAAAAGAAAGGCCAAAATGGGAAAGGGTATTTAAGCGACCCGTTGCGCTGTTATTTCTCATCAATTACTGTTCTATCTGATGACTGGTCATTCGTAAATCTCGGAAGGTATGTTTTATCTAGCTCATCAAATTTTAAACACACTAAGCAGTTGGATATCCGATATAAGGGCCGCTAAAATTGTTAGGGCATAATCCCAAGAAAGGCAGTAAACCATGATCGAAAATTCACAAAATCGCTTAAAGACTGAAAAATCCGCTTATCTAAAACAGCATCAAAATAACCCGGTCAATTGGTGGCCCTGGGGCCCTGAAGCACTAGATTTTGCCAAATTTAATAACCGTCCTATTTTTTTATCCATCGGTTACTCTTCATGCCACTGGTGTCATGTCATGGCCCATGAATCCTTTGAATCCGATGAAATCGCCCAAATTTTAAATCAACATTTTGTCCCCATTAAGGTGGACCGAGAAGAATACCCCGACCTCGATCAGTACTATCAACAGGCGGCACTTTTTTTTACTCAACATGGCGGTTGGCCCTTGTCCGCTTTTTTGCTTCCAGATTTAAGGCCTTTTTTTGTCGGTACTTATTTTCCCAAAGATTCAAGGCCAGGGCTCTCCAGTTTCAGCGAAGTTCTTTGGGAATTAAAGCGCGCTTTTCACGATGAAAAAAATTTGCTGGAAAAAAATGCTTCCAATGTGACTGAGGCGATTGCCAAAGGTTTTGTAATTGATAAACCTTATGAGCTTCAAGGGCACTTCCCTTCACCTACTTCTATTTTAGAGGCCCTTAAAGATTACGAAGACAAGGAAAACGGAGGTCATGGCGAGGCCCCAAAATTTCCCCATTTCGCTTTTTGTGAATGGGTGATCGAACAAATTTTAGAAGGAATGGTATCCAAAGATAATGGAGAACATTGTGTAAAATCAATTGAACACCTGCTTTGTGGTGGAATTTTTGATCATGCCAGAGGAGGAGTTCACCGCTATTCCACCGATAAAAAATGGCTAGTGCCGCATTTTGAAAAAATGTTATACGACCAGGCCGGATTGATTAAAGTTTTGGCAAAACTTTCACTAATCTATCCTGGTGTTTTAGTTTTAGATGCCCTAAAAAATACTTTGGAATATATCGAACTGGAAATGATGAGCGAAGAAAATTATTTTTTTAGCGCTCAAGATGCCGACTCTGAAGGAGTTGAAGGATTATTTTTTGCCTTTAGCGAAGTAGAGTTTGAAGATGCAATCAACGCCACTGGCGATGACTTAATTGAAGAAAAAATGGAACAAATTAAAAAGTGGTTTCAAATAACAAAAGAAGGAAATTTTGAACATAACTTGAACGTTATTTCCCTTGATCCAAAACTTAAAAATGAATATTTGATGGACGAAAATTTTGAGATAGTACGCAAGATTCGCCAACAACTGCTCAATGTCAGGAAAGAACGAATTCCCCCTCTCACCGACTCAAAAGGAATCGCCAGTTGGAATTTTAATTTTTTAACTTCATTGTTAGATGTCCTGCAATTTTGTCAAGCAGATGAAATTAAGGAAAAGGCCTTTAACATTTTTAAAAGAGGAATGGCCGGCTGTCATAATACTTTTGTAAAGAGCGAAGGCCTTGGAGCAGGAGCACTGACGACACTAATACACGTGACCACCCAAGAAAAAAGTTTAATTTATTTTGAAGATTATACCGCTTTTGCGGAATTACAACTTCGAACTTACGAACTTACCGCCGATATCGTTTTCAAGAATAATTTCAAAATGACAATCGAATTAATTTTAAATGAATTTTTAGAAGGGGATTGTTTCCTCACCCGTTCTAAAAATAAAAATTCAGATACTCCCTATCCCAATCAAAAGGTCAGCAATTTTGATTCCTCTTTCAAATCCTCTAGCGCTAATTTGCTGGGAATCATTCGAAAAGGATCAATTCTATTTGCCGATGATTCCTGGTTGGATAAAACAAAAGGGGTGATGGAGAAAATGATTCAAGAAGCTCTAAGAAACCCACTGGGAGCTGGTGAGGCCCTGCGCTCACTCACTTACCCCGCAAACGCTTATCGAGTGATTAAAATTCCCAAATCGTGGTTAATAAAAAAACAATTTATTCAATTTCAATCTTACTTTATGCCCAGGTTCGTTTTTGACTTTCATCAAGATGAAAAAGAAAGTTGGCAAATTTGTTCCTCAAAGAGCTGCGATCTTCAAGGACTGGGCATTGAAGATTTTGTGGAAAAACTCACACCCAAAAGGAAGAAATGAAAAGAACAGAGCTTTTAGATGGAATAAAAGTTTTAGATCTTTCTCACCGTTTGCCTGGGCCCTACTGTGCTTATATCCTGGCAGGACTTGGGGCCAGTGTCACAAAGATAGAAGATCAAAAATTTGGCGATCCTTTTAATGATGGCATGTTTGCCAAAATGGAAGAATCCTTTAAATCTTGGTATCACCGATTAAATGATCGAAAAAAAATAGTCAAACTGGATTTTAATTCTTCGGACGATGCCGCCAAAATTATGGAGGAAATAAAGAAATCGCAGATCATCGTTTTAGGGCCTCCACAAAAGATTAGGGA
>JAHEZZ010000125.1:5577-7546 GCA_023250815.1 Bdellovibrionales bacterium | reverse complement strand
ATGGTGGATAGATTTGGTGTTAGTTTTTGCCAGATTGCGTTTTGAAGAGGAGAAAAAACGCAGACGTGCCCTGGGGCACGTTGAGTATTTTACGACGATGAGAAATGTAAGATGGCAAAAACTAGCGCTAAAGATGCCAGCATTAATTAGTGGAATTGGTATTATCCCCTTAGACATTCATAATCAAAGTAATGGGTAAAAATACTTTAATATTTCTTGTTGCTGTGCTTTTTATTTTATATTCCCTATTTGGGAATAAGTTTTATTTTCCTTGGGAAAAAAAAATAATCAAAAAAGAATTTAAAGAGCTAATCGCACAAAGCAACAGCGGGGCACTTTCCTGTCAAAATAGTCAAAAATGTCTGTTTGTTTACATTGCCCCTTGGTGTGGGGCCTGCAAACAGTTTCTAAGCAAATTATTTCCCCATATTCTGCCTATAATAGAAAAGTACCATCAAAAAAAGATGGCCGGTCTTGAGATTATTATCGGAATGGATCAAAAGGAAAAAATTGAGGCCATGGCAAAAGAATATAAAATGGAAGTTTATCACGAAGATTCTTCTAAGAAATATCAAAATATGTTTCATATAAAAGCGGTTCCAACTTTTATTGCGGTAGACAGCAAGGGAAATATCATAAAAAAACAGGAAGGATTTGGCGCCAGAGGGGATACTCTGGAAGATGTTGCAAATAATTTTTTAAATGACCTTTTAAATTTGTAATTTAATTAGTTTTACATCCCATTTGCCGTCAGATTTTTCATTTAACTTTTCAATTTGCGGACGATCGCCCACTGAAAGTTTGTCGAATATTCGCTTATAAGTGAACTCATCCTTAAAATGACCTTTGTGATTTTTTTTAAAAAAAGAAAATTCTTTGATAATATTCTCTTCGCCTTCACTTTGACATGAAAGCCATTCCCAGGAAAACTTTGACTCCCCTTTATACCTCACTAAAGTCTTTTGATTATTAAGAGAATCCGTTTTGGAATAGACATGAGCAATCATGGGCATTTGTTTGCGATTTAGTTTGCATAAATCGGCAATACGTGAAAGCTCAGAGGGCAGCGTGGTGCGAACAATTTGATGGCACCAATTATCTTCTGTCTCAAAGGGACAGGCCTTAGATAGATGGGCACAGGGATATATTGAATTAAAACCTAATTCATGAAAATAATTTCGAAGTTTTAAAAGTTTTTGAAAAAATGTTTTTGTGCCGGGCTCGATAAAAATAATATTTTGCGGGTTAAGCTCGGTTATAATTTTATCAATTTGAGAATGCTCCATTTCGTTTAAGCTGTGGCCAAAAAAAAGGGTGGCCTGAGTTGGAAGATTATGCAAATTTTTACCATCCAACACTGATATTTTTATATTAAACCCATCAAATATTTTTTGCGCCTGTTTTCTCATGAGCGAAGAATGATCAACCGCAAAAGTTGAACCAACCGGCCAATTATTTTGGCGGGCAAAAAGATGAACCGCAAGGGCGAAGGTTCCGGGGCCACTTCCATAATCAATAAAACGGCCGGCCAAAATTTTCTCCAAAAAATCTTTTGGCAATTTATTAAAAAGAAAAAATAGTTTGGGAATATTACTGGGAAGGTAAAATAAAGTATAAGCGCTTACCATCTCCTCATCAAAGATATAGGAATCAGAAGTAGAAATGACTTCTCGATTTTGCGTCAGCATGGAAGAAATTTTTTGTATTCGAGAAATTAATTCTCTCTGACTTAAATCCTTCAAAACAAAAGGGGTTAAATCAGAGATATCAATTTTTAAATCGCCCAAGATTATTTTCTTGCTTCTCTATCCACATAGTCCCGTTTTGGTTCTCCAACGTAAACTTGGCGAGGTCTAGCAATTTTGCTTTCTTTGTCTTCTGTCATCTCTTTCCACTGAGCAAGCCAACCAGGCATTCTGCCAATGGCAAACATTGTGGTAAACATATTGGTTGGAATTCCCAAAGCTCG
>JAHEZZ010000125.1:0-5567 GCA_023250815.1 Bdellovibrionales bacterium | reverse complement strand
TAATTCCAGAATAAAAATCGACGTTAGGATAGAGATGCCTTTCAACAAAATAAGAATCTTTAAGAGCAACTTCTTCTAGTCCTTTGGCAATATCTAAAAGAGGGTCATGAATTCCCAATTTATTTAGAACATTATCGCATGCCTTTTTAATAATTTTTGCCCGAGGGTCAAAATTTTTATAAACTCGATGGCCAAAACCCATAAGTTTGAAAGAATCGTTTTTATCTTTTGCTCTATCGATGAATTTTTTATAATCGCCACCACCACGTGCAATTTCCTCCAGCATTTCAAGCACTGCTTGATTGGCGCCGCCGTGTAATTGCCCCCAAAGAGCGTTGATGCCTGAAGAGACAGTGGCAAATAAATTGGCCTGTGATGACCCCACTACTCGAACTGTTGAAGCGGAACAATTTTGTTCATGATCAGCATGAAGAATAAGAAGCACATCAAGAGCGCGCGAAACTTCATCATCGTGTTTGTAATCAGGGCCTGAAAACATCAACTGTAAAAAGTCAGAAGCATAATTGAGAGATTTATTAGTTAACACCGGACGAGCAGCAATGGTTCTGCGATAAAAATAAGCAGAAATAACTTTTACTTGCCCAAGAATTTGAGTCAGCAGTTCATCTTTTTGAGCGGCATTTAAATTTTGATCTAAAAATTTTGGATAAAAAGCAGAGAGTGAAGCAATCACGGCAGAAACGACGCCCATAGGATGAGCATTGGTGGGAAACTGATTGAGAATTTTTGCCACACCATCGGGAATGTAGGAACTAGCAGAAATTTTGTCTTTAAAATTTCTCAGCTGATATTCTGTCGGAAGCGAACCGTTAATAAGAAGATAAGCGACTTCCATAAAAGTAGATTTTTCGGCCAGTTGTTCAATAGGATACCCCCGGTATCTTAGAATTCCCGTTTCTCCATCAAGAAAAGTAATCGCCGAATGGCAAGAACCAGTGTTCATGTAACCATTATCCAAAGTAATACACCCAGTTTGCGCACGCAACTTAGAGATATCGATCGCCTTTTCATTTTCTGTTCCCACGATCAAGGGCATTTCAAATTTTTTTCCATCAATTTCCAAAATGGCATTAGACATAACGGCTCCTCAAAATAATAGTTTTCATATAATAGAATACACCAGTCATCGATATAAGAGTGAAAAAATATTTGAAAAGCAATCTCTAAGACTATTTTTCTAAGGGGCCCATGTCTTTGGAGATTTCTGCCATTTAAAAAGCATATCCCGTCCTTCTTCATCAAGTAATTTTAAAGAACAAGCAGTTGCCAATAAAGAAGTAAAATGGGTGAGAGAATGCAGAGGAATTTTTGTTTCTGAGAGTAATTTTTGAACATCTTCCATTTGGTAATCTACGATACACAAGGCGGCCACCACAATAAGGCCGGCCTTTTGGGCGGCAAGAATGGCCTCTCCTAAACTTTTTCCCTGATTGACCAAGTCTTCCACCAAAATTATTTTCTGGCCCGGAGAATATTTTCCCTCAATTTGATTTTGCTTACCGTGATCTTTTGCTTTACTGCGAATATAAATAAAAGGTTTTTTTAAATGATCCGCCAAAATGGCCCCGTGAGGAATCCCGGCAGTGGCCAGGCCAGCAAGCAAATCATAATTTAAATGAAGAGAATTTATTCTCTCTAAAAATATTTTTATAATTTTATCTCTGCAGTTTACCTCTGACCAAATTTGGCGATTATCACAATAGATTGGGCCCCTAAGTCCTGAAGCATAAGTAAAAGGTCGATGAGGAGAAATTTGTACCGCTCCTAAATCGAGCAACAATTGGGCGACAAGAGTTGAGGTCTCATCATTATTTTTAGCAGTAAGCATGGTTTATAGTCCTTCTGCTTTGATTTTCAGGCAAGTGAAAATGCCAAGAAGTCTTGCATCTATAGAAAATCAGGTGCTTTGATTTTTTTTCTCAAGTTTTTGGCCAAGTTTCCGACAAGTTCGCTTAGGATTGTGTTTATGAGAAGAATTTTTAGTTTTATTTATTTGAGTTTATTGCTCGCTAGCGGGCATACACCACTCTCTTTCGCTGCTGGTGCCTTAGGAAATTTACACGAATATGACAAAAAGGCCGAGGCCGACAATGAAAAAAGATCTGGAGTACAAATAGACCCTACTAAAAAACGCTGTCCAGAAATAAAAGAAGATTTAAGAAATGTAAGAAAAGCGCAGTTAGAACATCGCCTGGAAAAAGGAAAGTCCTTAAATGAACTGAATAAAGAATACGATCAAGAGGTCGCCAATTTTATTTTGCTTCAAGGGATAAAAGATTTAAAAGCAGATTATGTTAAACAATCACAAAATTTAATTGGGCTTTCGGGACAACAAATTGCGGGGCCAGCAGCAGTCGCTAATTTTGTAAAGAAATCAAAAGCGCTAAATGACACTTCTGAATCGCTTATGAGAATTGCCGCTTTAAGTACTTTTTTAAATCAGCTGAAAATTACTCCAGGGGCCAGTTCTCCTGACGGTGAGATTCCTTCTTACTCAGAATTTATGGAAAAAATAAAAAAGAAATGCCAAGAACAACAATCTCTTTCTCTTTGTAAAACATTACAACAAGGACAGAGTGGTAATGACTATAAAAAAATAGATGACATGTTTAAGGGATTTCATTCTGCTTTTGTCATCGCTCAAAGTGATGAAAGTTCTGAAAATAAACAAAAAAAAATGGCCGAATTAGATAAATTACTGAGCGCCTCTCTTCCTCCAGATGTCTTAAATGGGCAGGCCTTAGAAAAAATGAAAGAGCTTAAATCTAAAAGTGTCCAACTGGAGGCCCTCACTTCCAGCAATGATTTTGCCAAGAAATCAAAGGAGTTTCAATCTGCCTACAGTGAATATGCTCAGTATTTGAAAGACGCTTCAAAAAGTGATTTTTATAAAAAATTTGTCGATCAAGTTAATCTTGATGAAAAACTTGGGGCCCTCAAAGAGGCCTCTGAGGTTTTAGAAAAAAGAAAAGGAAATGCTTATCTCGATCCCACAACTACCAAAAATATTTTGGCCAGATATTATCAGCAAAAAAAATTAATGGAGTATCGAGAGAAAGAAAGAAACCCCAAGGCAGTGATTGGGCCAAATTACGATGTTGATAAAATGGGATTGGCCGATTTATATAGAGTGCTCGGGGCGGAAGCGAAGATGGCATGCCCAGATTTTAAAGAGAACGATGAGGGCATGGCCCTTTGTTTGAAATCAATTAAAGATGATGATCTAGAAAAACAGCTGGATTTAAGTCGAAAAAAAATTAGCGCCATCACTTTACAAATTAAGAACCTGCAAGAAAGCAGGGAATATCAAACGCTAAATGAAATGCAGAATGCCCTGGCCATTTTTGCCAATGATATTTGCCGACAACAAAATGAAGATTTTGAAATTGTTGAATGTCAGGGAGTTGACGAGCAAGGCCCTTGGTCAGGAGGGGCGAACAAAATTAATTTTTTAATGAATAAAACAGGGGAAATTATCTCAGCACTTGATCCGGCAACTAAATCCCTGGCGGGAGACAAAAACCTGGCGCTAAAACAATTATCAGATGCCTGTACTGTCGGAAAATTTGCTTATCTTGCGGGACACACCTGCACGATTGCTCATACCAATCAAAGGCAAGCGGAAAAACCAACCTTCGTGGACTACTGGCAAAAACACAACGACACTCATTATGAAAACGGAAGTCAGCGATCAAGTGAAACTCCTTATATCATCGGCATTGCCAGCAGTTTGGGAAAAAATGACCCCACTGACCTCACTGGATTAAATGGTTCTGGTGGAGGACTGGGTTGGCTTTTTAGGGGATATCTTCCCTCCGTCAATCGAGAAGAGTATGCCACCAGAATGGGTTATATGCAGGCCGATCAAAACTATAGAGAAAATCTCATCTTCCAACAGCAACTTGCTTTTTGGAACGGCACGGCCCCTTATCGTGGTTTTAATTTCGGCGGCAGCAGCAGTCCCCAATACAATCTCGGCGCCTTTGGAAATACCCCTTATGGGTTGAACCCCACACGCTACCCTTCACTTAATTTTCAAGGGGGAAATCCTTGGATGTATCGCTCCCCTAGCTCCTACCTAACCGCAATCTAGGCCGTGTCCTCATCGCCGACAAAAAAAGGCATAATTTGTCGCCACTTAAAATTAAACACTTAGGGCCTCAGTGAAATGGCCAGCAAATTCGCCCTATTGCCAGAGGGAAATGGCCTTTTTTAAGTCAAATTTTGCCTGCCAAATTTTTTTAAAAGAAAGGCCCAACTTAGCGATAAAATAAGAGGGGAAACCTCCGATAAGATGGTGTGATGATTAAGTTTATTTTGCTGGTCGGACTTATTTTGACAACCTCTTGCGTGCCACAAGCGCCACGGGGAAGTCGTACAACCTCAACCGCCAATCTCAGCAATTCTTCGATACCCGGTAATTCAACCCCAAGTACCACAGTGGCGAGCACCAACACTACCAGTCTTTATTGGTATAGTGGGCTTTCTGTTCCGGGGACAATTACCATCAATCAAAATACTTCGACAGTGCTCTACATAAGGGGAACTAGCGTTGATAAATTTTTAAAGGTCTCTGCTAATTTTGATAAAGTGTATTGTTTAGTAGTCAGACTCAATGATCTCGCAGCGAAAAAAGATTTAAGAGCACGAGCAGTGCCCATCAGCTTGTCAAATTTATCAGTGGCGGGAATTCAAGAGAGGCTTTTAAGAATTGATCTTCCCTCACTCACTGATAACCAATCTATTTGTAGCGGGACAGTGGATTTAGTAAATAGCGCTACCGATGTGGCCTTCACTCCGCTGCTTTCTTGTTCTACTTGCACCAACATCATTCCCTCCAGTGCCATAAAACTTTATGCATCGACGGGAGCTGGTATTAATTTGAGCGATATTAATCTGGTTCCCAAATCAACTTTTGATTTGACTTCACTGGGCCTTCGTATAAATCCCGAATCAGATTCCGGATCAGGCCAGGAGCTTTGCTCTAACAGTTCTTGTAGTGCCAAGGGATTTGATTGTTGCTTAGATGGCCAATGCGTGAAAGATGGAGGCCTCAGGCCTTCCGCCAGTGTCAACGCTCAATACACCCAAGCGGCCTCAGATGTTGCCAGCAACAGCATGAACTTTATCAATTGGCCGAATATCTATTACGTCTGCTCCAATATGTTAAGGCCTACCCCTGGCGCTACTCCTCTGGCCGATGTCTCTGCTACCAGCACAGCGCTTTTTGAAAAACAGAAAAAAGAATATTATTGTTTGCAAGAAGGCAAAAAAGCGGCGCCCGATTTTGCTGTTGGGTATTGTAGCAACTCCGCCCTGCTCTCGGTGGCCGCTTGTACCATTGGCGGCGGCACATGGACTTATTATTGTTTGCCAAGCGGCAGTGTCAATAATTATTTGTCGATCAGACAAAATGTGTGGACTCGCTGTGGTTGTGATGCCGCCCCTTTTCCGACACCCACCACTAATCCTTTAGACGACCCTCGCTGCCCCGATTTCGGATTAAAAGCAGTCAAAGATACGCTGAATAATATCACCCAAATTTT
>JAHEZZ010000124.1 GCA_023250815.1 Bdellovibrionales bacterium | reverse complement strand
CGGATTGCTCATATAAGGAATGAGCGCTGTAAAATTTTTGAACACATCTTGCATGATCATGTGATCTGGAATTTTTTTTGTCAGAGAAATTTTCATATCAGGTTCGTCTCTGGAAATTTCTTTTGTTATTCCCGGCAATTCTTTTTCTTGATTGGCAAAAATAATTGATGGCCCTAAAGTGCCTAGAAAGATAATAGCTACGGCGAATAATAAACGATTCATAAACCCTCATCCTTGATGGAAGCACTAATTGTTAAATATTACTTGTGCTGATTAGGCCTTACAACCAAAATATTGCAAGGACTATGTCTTACTAAAAAATCGGCGAATGAACTGCTGAAAAACCCTTTGACTCCAGATAATCCACGTGTCGGTACAACTACAAGATCGGGGTTTACTGCTTTTAAATATTCCATCATTTCATCTTTGACGTTAGTTGAGTGAAGACATTTATAAATGCATTTTTGGGGCTTGGTAATTTTCTTGAATAAATCATCGGCCTTTTCTTTTAATATGCGAACTACGGCTTCGTCGACTTCTTTATATTGATCAGGAGAGGGATATACTGAAACTGCAAATTCATTATTATAAACTCGAGTTTCAAAAATATGAACCAGATGGACTTCTGCAGAGGATACTTGGTGTTCCTTCCAATAATCGGCCACATGGTCGAGAGATTTCAGGCCTTCTTCTGTTATTTCTGCACAAACCACAATTTTCATATTCCCTACCTTACTTGATTATGCTTAGAGGCTAACTTAAAAAAATGCAATATTCGATGACATAGATCAGTTTCAAAGAAATAATTTAGACTGATGAATGTAGCATGCCTTGTTCCCTCTTATAATCACCCTTTGTTATCTGCAAGAGCAATTCAGTCTTTGCTCGATAAAAATTTTATTCCTTCAGATATTTTCTTAGTGCACGATGGCCCGGAACAAAGTTGTATCCAAAAATTAAAAAGTGATTTCCCATCGATCAATCATCTTGTGACTCCAAAGAATTTGGGTTTTTCAGGAGCAGTTAATTGCGGGCTTATAAGTGCTATGAAAAAAAAATATCAATGGTATTTTATTATGTCGAATGATGCTCAGTTATTAGAATTTGTAGAGAGGCCTCCTCATCCAGGATTGGTTGCGGTAAAAGTGATGGGACGAAAATATCAATTAGTTGAGTCTTTGGGCGGGGTACTTAATTTTTTTACAGGGAGTTTAAAGCATTTAAAAGTGGCCTCACGCAAAATAAAGTTTTACCAAAAATTTTATGTTCCAGGTGCTGCTTTTTTAATTCATCATAGTGTTCTTGAAACTGTTGGCCTCTTAGATGAAAATCTTTTTATTTATTTTGAGGACGTAGAATATTCTTTGCGTGTTCAAAAAAAGATGTTGCCGATATATTTATTTGAGGGTGTTTGTGTCTCTCATCAGGGAAGGAAAACGACTGGTGGGAATTCTCTTTATACAACTTATTATTTTCAACGAAATCGAAAAAAAGTTTGTATCAAATACGGTTATTGGTGGAGCAAAATAATTTTCTTTGTAATCTTTTTTTCTCAAAATCTTATAAAACTAATTCGCTTAAAAAAAAACAAAGACAACAAAAGATTTAACTATCTTTTAAAATCTTTAATTGATTAGTGGGATCAGTATAAGAATACGCCCTAGAATTTTTATTTTTCAGTTAAAGAATAGACGCCATCCCAATCGGGAGGAGCAGGGATCTTTTTAAATTCTTGACAACGTTCAATATAAATTTTTGAAGGATTAGTTTTATGGGAGAGTTCCGGGTAGCGTTTATTTTCTAATTCTAAAGTCAGAGTAAAAAGAGCCATTGCCTCATCCCATTTTTGCGCTTTATATAGAGAAATTCCACTATTAAATTTTTCTTTTAATTCAAGTAGGTGGGGGGCCGTTTCGCCTTTGATTCCCAAAAGATCAAAAGTGGTGACGGGTTGGCTTTTTCCCATTACCCGAATGGTGTCGATTTCTCTAAATTCAAATTTGTCTTCGGTAATATCTTTGCACATTGAAGAGACTTGAGTGTAGATTCCATACTGCTTGGCCGCTGCTTCTAGCCTGGCAGCTAAATTCACCGAGTCGCCCATCATGGTGTAGTTCATGCGCGATTTTGAACCCATATTACCAGTGACAATTTCTCCAGAATTAATCCCGATTCTCATGCGCATCTCTTGCACAATTTTAGGCCACTTATCCTTTTCATTTTTCCATTTCTCTCGAAGTTCACCAAGGCGATTTTGCATTCTACTTGCCACCCTGCAAGCGCGAATGGCGTGATCAGGTAGGGGCATAGGTGCGCCAAAAAAAGCGATGATGGCATCCCCTTCATATTTATCTAGGGTACCGCCTTCTTCAAGAAGAATGTCAGTCATGGCCGTTAAATATTCATTTAGCAGTTCCACAAGTTGAGTTGGATTGAGTTTTTCAGAAAAAGTAGAGAATCCGGCAATGTCGGTAAAATAGGCGGTTCTCATTCCTTGATCGCCACCGAGTTTTGGCGCTTGTCCACCTTTGTACATAATGTCTATAAGTTCTGGCGAAATATAATTTCCGAATGCGCTTTTTAAGAAGGCCTTATCTTTATTGCTCAAATAAAAATTGAGAAAGGTGTTCCATGAATAGCAACTGATAATAGAAAATAAACAGAAAAAAAGTTTAATTTCATAACCCTGGGGGATGAGAATATAAACATCGTAATAAAATAGGCCAAAGGCCAACAAATTGACAGTGAACAAATCCCAAACGGGGT
Organism: Bdellovibrionales bacterium; assembly: GCA_023250815.1. GTDB lineage: Bacteria > Bdellovibrionota > Bacteriovoracia > Bacteriovoracales > Bacteriovoracaceae > JAHEZZ01. The sequence continues at coordinate 4,811 of JAHEZZ010000124.1, read as the reverse complement.
GTTTTAAAAGTTGTACCACGAGCATGGTAATTGTTCCAAGTAGCAATATAACCCAAGAATAAAAAGTGGAGTCCGCTTGAGATTTAAAAAATCTTCCCTCAAGTAACATATTCATCATATTCATGTGAAAATAAATTCCAGGCATCATGGAATTGACAGGGGTGTGTCTTAAATCATGGGCGCCAAAAGCAGTTGAAGCCACAAAGACTGAATTATTTTTAAATGTCTTTATCATTTCGGGATCGTTATCTTTTGCATTTAATATTTTATGGATAGCAACTGAGGGAAATTGATTTTCATCGCCAAACCAGCGAACTCTCGTTTCTCCTCTGGAATTTAACTTCACAGTGCCTTCTTGCAATTTTAAATTGGCATCCCCCACTGCTAGCATTTCTAAGACTACTGGATTTCCAGTATAGTACTGATAAGCTTGAAGAGCGAAAGAGGGGAGATAGAGAGTATCTACATTACCGACTAAATTATAATGGCGGAAAATACCATCAGGATCACTTGTCGTTTCAATATGAGACAGACCTGGGCCGGATGAAAGAAGGGTCTTATTGGGATAAATATCGCGAGAAACCGTCATTGCTTTTAAGTTCATGCCTTCGGTTTGTTTAGTATCAATCACAAAATTATAAAGATCTTCAGGAAGCTCGCTAAATTCTCGTTCTGATTTTGCCCCGTCAACATCAAGTGAATAGGCCAGGATAACTTTGCCCCCTTTTTCTTGGAATTGCTTTATCGCATTCCCAAATGCCTGATCAGGGGGGGCGGCATTACAGGCCAGTTCTGATTCAGGAAAAAAAATATCAAAGGCAACAACTTTTGCGCCGAACTTTTGAAGTTTATCAAGCAGTTTGACGTATACAGTGCGAGTCCAAGGAAATCTTCCAATTTTTTCTAATGATTCATCGTCAATTTTAGCTAAAACTATTCGTGGATCGATTTCATTTTTATTCATTGTTTGTAACATTCGAAGATCGTAAAAACGATCTTCGAAAAAAGAGGGGATGGCGAGCAGTTTAGCAAAGTGTGGGACATCAAATTCTCTTCCGGCAAGTGAAAAAAAAACTGATACTGCCGCTAGAGAAATAAAAAATGTAATACCACATAGGCGAATAATTTTAGTCATCATAAATTATTTTTTATTCCCTTAAAAATCATAGCGTAGATCCAGGCCAGAGACGTGTTTTTCATAGCGAAAATTGTCTTCATCATCGGAGTTTTTATAAGTGTAGCTATAGCTTACAGTGGCCTTAAGATTTGAAGTTACTGTGCGGGTTAGGCGCAAAGAAGGGTTATAGCTCATTTCAACTCCTCTGGTTAACTTTTGATTTATGGGATTAAGCCAAGTGTGGGAGTAGGCCAGGTTTAACATAAATTTTGGATAAATTTCTGGAATAATATAATCGATACGGGCCATATAGGAGTTGGTGTCTTGTGAAATATTATTGCTAAAGCGAGTGTAGTCGATTTGAAGAAGGCCCAAAATCATATGCCCAAATGGAGTTATGACAACTTGATCAGATGCCAAGGTGTAGGTATTGGCGTCGATTGTATCACTATAGGTTTTTAAACGTTTAAACTTTATTCGTAAACCAGTTTCACCAAATGAAAAAAACTGCGCCTTCTCTCCCAAGGTTCCTTGATCGTAATAGGAAAAGAATTCTATTTTATGTGTTTTTGTGCGGTCTTGATCAGTTAAATTATGTTCATAGTCGACTAATAATGATGCCATTTTTCCTAAAAATTTGTGCTCATAAGTATTGTAAATGGTTCCGGTGGTAGTGAACTGGTCGTTTTGATGAACGGTGGAACTGTCTTGATCGTTATGTTTTTTGTAAGTAACTCTTAGGTCTGGAGTGAGAGTTATTTTTCTAAGAAAATTTAATCGGTAACGGCCTTGGGCCGTGCTTTCATGAATGTAGGCATCTTTTTGTGCGGTTTGCACTGTTGGCATACCGGTCGAGAGAGTTATGTTGGAGTCATAAGACATTTTTTGTGTCAAAGAGAGGGTGTATCTTTTTTCCGGAAGTATTCTATCATTTAACATTACATTGGGATCAAGATTAAATCGTCTTTTAATTTCTGTAAGTCTTTTTTCAATTTCTGGAACTAGAGGTGAATTTTTATTAGCGGGGATGGCCATTTCAAAACGGGGGACAACATATTTTTCGACTAGTAAGAGTTGATTTTCTTTTTCTTCACTCATGGCCAAAAATATTTCTCCAAGCTGCATATTGGCCGCCTGATTCATTTCCGGAGCAAGGTCAGGAGCTTTCAGTAGTCGTGTATAATAGTTTTTGGCATTGATATATTCTTCCAGCAGCTGAGAGGAAAAGGCCTGATAGTAAAGCGAGCTTTGAACTTTAAAACCTTTTTGCACTGACTTTTCAAAACTAAGAATGGCATTTTCTAAATGATTGGTGGCATAGTAAGCTTGTCCCATCTCATAATCGATATCTGCCACATCGTGACCAAGTGATTTTGCTTTTTCATAGGCCTTCACACCGATATCGTATTTTTTTAAGCGGTTATAACAAAGCCCCTGAAAATAGGCCTTGGCGGCCTCAATCTTTTTACTGCCAGAAATTTTTTCTAAGTTAATAAGAGCTTGTTCATACTGTTCTAATTTAAAATTTTTATAAACGACAGACAAAAGATTTTCATTTTGTGAATCATTGCCAAAAAGTTCGGTGGAGAGAAATAGAGATAATATCCCAAAGATCATTCTTAAATGAATTGCTGGCGTTCTCGCCATGTGATCTTCCTTGATTCACTTCTATACCCTTCGCACTTTGCTTTTCAAGTAAACCGCTGCAGGTATACTACTTGGAAAACTCAAGCGTGATGAGTATATTTTAAAGTATAAAGCTTGCTCTTAAATTATGCCATAAACGGTAATTTAAATTTTTCTTTTTAGTTAGGGTGGTTGATTTGTTCCTGATGGTGGACTATGTGGAATATCCGGTTTTTTAATGTTTTCTAATGTATGTATTTCTATTATTCTTCTTTGCGTATCAAGGCCATCTTTTAGTATTGTATGCTGTTGTTGTAGATCGCTGCTGAGTTGTCTGTGGGTTTCAATAGTTGCTTGTTCCTGTGATTTGAGAGTGGATATTTGTTGAATCTCTTTGTCCGACATATGCTGCACTTCTTTTTGTAAACTATTAAGGCCCTTTGTCGCCAACTCTGGATTCTGAGCAAATTGCTCTTTCATTTTTTCAATCTCATGGGGAGTGGGGGGTAAATGGCGAAAATCAGCGGTTGGTTTTTCATGGGTAATTTCTTCTTTATTTTTTTGTTGAATTTCTTTTGGAATATCACCAGGCAGTAAAACTTGACGAATTATTTTAGCTTCATGATTTTTTTCCTCAAGCTTTTTATTTTCATCTTGATATCTTTTCATCTTTTCATCGGGGATAGGGGCAAGATCAGGGCCCTTGTTGTCTTTTATATCACCCCTGACCTCTTCTCCGCCTTTGACTGCCAGACCTATTTTATTTAACTGTTGGTCGATAATTAAAGTATCAAGATGATCTTTAAAAGATTGAAGAATTTCTTTGGATGTCTCCATAAAAATAACTTCTCCTTCCCATACTTGCAATTTTGTGACTTCACTGTCTTCTTCAAAGCTGACTGTAAAATCGGTTCCCCTTACACCCATTGCCGCTGATGGTGTTTTTATAATTAATTTAGAATTATCTTTTTCTTTTATCTGTAAATAATCTTTTGATACTTTTGATCTGATAGATCCTCGAAGAAGATCGATAACTCCGGCCTTCTCTGAATTAAATTTAGAAATAACAATTTGTGAATCTGGCCCTAAATTGAGAGTCGACTTATCGATAAAAAGTAATTTGAGCATACTTTTGTTGGCCGTCTTTACGATTGTTCCTTGTGAGAGCCATGTCTCTTTTTTTAGCGCCAGAACTTCTCCAGAGGGAAGTTTCCCGTGAGCTTCACCTCTTATCATAATGATTTGAGCAATCTTTTGATTGTCATTTTCCATCCCTTGAGAGGGAGACGAAATCAAAAAAAGAGTGATAAGAGCATATCTTAGTTTAAACATATTTTATCCCTAGTTATTGAGTTGTTATGTTAAATATCACGTCTGATTTTATGGCCGTTCCAATATTATTTTGAATAATGGTATTAGAGTTTTGAATTTGTTGTTGCGTGATTGCCGTATTCACTTGTTGTTGAAAGTCAAAAATATTGATCGGGGGAGGCATCATTCCGTTCATTGGCATTGGCCCATTCATGGGCATCGGGCCATTCATTGGGTTTGGCCCATTCGCTGGCATCGGCCCATTTGCCGTCATATTCATCCCGTTAGGTGGAGGGGGAGGCGCCAAAGAAGTAAATTCTGGGCCCATAGATGCTGGTGCACGAGCAGGGGCGGTGGAATCTATATGTGCCACGACTTTATCAGTTGCCGCTAAAGTTGATGCGCTTACGATTCCGCCTAGAGCTGCAGAAGCACTAGATCCATCGTTGGTAAAACTCGCTTTGGGAACTCCGGGAGGAATGATGTCTCTAAAAGTGTCACCTTTTGGAGCATCTGTTTTTGCAGCATTTGAGTCAGCTCCTTTATTAGGCCCATCAACTTTTGGTGCATCCATTTTTGTTGTTCCAATATTTATTCCCCTTGGAGCATCTTTGATTTCTGCTTTTTGTTCCGTCTTTCCTTCAGCTTTCCCTTCAACCTTTCCTTCAACTTTTCCTTCCGCCTTTCCCTCGATTTTTGTTTCTTCTTTTTTGCTATTGCTATCAGAAACTATCTGATTAGACTTTCCCGCCTCAAT
>JAHEZZ010000123.1 GCA_023250815.1 Bdellovibrionales bacterium | reverse complement strand
AAAAAGGCCCTGACTTCTCGGGGCTTTTTTATTTCGATTTGGCCCAAAGCCAACCTTGCTTTCTAAACCAGAGATAAATGGCCCCCTCGATAAAAACCATAAAAAATAAAGCGAAAGGGTAACCAAAGCTCCATTTAAGTTCAGGCATAAACTCAAAATTCATTCCATAAATTCCAGTAATCAAATTAAGTGGTAAAAGAAAAACTGAAAAAATTGTAAGCACCCGCATAATCATATTTATTTGATGAGAGGCCTCAGTAGTTTTTTGCGTCGACAAAGAAATATGTAAATTAAGTAGAGCATTAATACTTTCAGTTAAGTCGTCAGTATAAATATAAAGAACTTCTGCCTCTTCTTTGAGATTTTGCAAAAAAGTTGCAGTATCTGGTCGAGAGTTTATTTTAGGCAAAATATCCATGGTAAAACGAAGCATTCTTTTAAACACTGAGGCCTTGCGTTTGAGATAATAACCTTCTTCAATGGCAAATGGCTTCGCCCCTCTTGCATCAAAAACCCCCATCTCTAATTTCTCTAAAATATCCATTGAATTTTCAATAGGGCGATCAAAAGATAAAACAACTCCAAGAATCACATCATGTAATACTTGAAAAAATAATGGCCCAGCTTCAACCTCATTAATTTCTTTTTGATCAACTTTAATTTTCCAAGTTTCCCTAATTTTTTTTAAATAGTCCTGATCTTTGCGGTGAATTGAAATAAGGACATTTTCATTATAAAAAACTGCCACTTTTCGCGTCAACTCTTGTACTGAATCTGAATCGTCGTGGGAAGCTTCATCAAAAGCACGAAGAACAATAAAAGAATATTTTCCGATCTTCTCAAATTTCGGAAGATGCTCTGGATTTAAGCAATCTTCTACTGAGGTTTCATGTAAATTATATTCTTTCGCCAATTCTTCAATTTCTAAGTGACTGGGATCAACCACATCAATCCACTGAAAACTGTCCCGCTCAATTATTTTATATTTCATCACTACTCCGATCATCTTTTCCGGGGCAAATTGTACCGCCCGCAAGTGCTCACCCACTTCTTTTCTAATCGTTTGAAATTTTAAAAATTGAAGCAAAGAAGAAATTACTCCGCTAGTTTGTAAAATATCATTTTTTCCCCAACTGCTACCATATGTTGATCCACAGGCCATCACCGGTGAACGCACCAACTTCACACCGTTAAATCCCGATGCATACATATAATAATTTAAACCAAGCGGATTATAGATAAGATCATTTTCAAAATGAACATTAATCCCACCAGTATTCACCCTGAGTGTGGCGCTGGCCGATATTTCACGATTTATAACTAAATCTATTTTTCCAGAATACGAAGGAATGCCCCAAATTTCCGATGAGGCCAATCTTCCAAATTCTGAGTCACTACTTGCCATTAAATGGTGAAAAACAATATTTTCTTCCGGATTATTAGTTCCAGTGCGAATAGATCTTAATAATTGCCAAAATGTTTGATAATTATTTGTCGGATTTCGAGTCGCTAAAACGACTATATAAAATTCCCTAAAAACTCCCATATCACTTTTCTTGTAATCATAAAATGAAACCAGGGCCACACCATGATTATTCAGCTTTATAGGATGTAGCTTGAGCGGAAGTAGTATCTCCTCAAGGTGCTTTAAATTAACCAGACCGATCAGCGAGATCATAGAAAAATCTGAAGATTTAGAAGGCAATAAAAGCTCTTTTCCATTACTGAGTGTTACTACATCTTGAGGAAAATTTTGTTCACATGATGCTTGAAGTGGGGCCTTAAAATAGAAATTTACCAGCATTAAAAAAAATATACATAACGACCTTATAAATACTCTCCAAATTGAGCCTACTTATTAGATGCTAGAAACTCCTTTTGTGAGTGTCAAAATATTTATTGCCGGAGCAAAACAATCGGACAATTTCTTAAGAGTGGTTATATATACTGATCCCAGTTGAGTTTTCAAGCGAATCTTAACTGTCCTTTCACGCCAGATTCCAACTAATCTTCACTTGAAAACTCAACTGGAACCAGTATACAAATATGAATGCCATCTGCATAATATTAACTACTCTTGTGATGAGACAGCAATGACCACGGCCAATGCCTATTGCAGAATACCAGTAAAATTAATTCTCAAATTGGGAGATAAATTTGGCTATGATGCTTATTTAAAGTTGTCAGATTCTAAAATTATAAAAATTTCTCACTCAAATGAACCCATTAAAGACGCTATTGTCCGATACCATGAGACCAAAGGCGTGCAAGATATTTATGTGACAAAAGAAGATTACCTTAAAATTATCGATGGCTTTAAAGCGCAATTAACTCACAAACTTTTTGATCCAGAAACCACTGCTGAAGACAAAGTAGACATCATTGAAAAATGTTACTCCATGATTAAGGAATCTTTAGTTTCAATAGGGTTTAATCAAGATACCATTGATATGGCAAAAAAAATTTCAGAGTCATCAACAAGACTAGTGAAAGAATCACAAAATGTTTTTACTTTGCTCAAAAAATTTAGCGAGAACTGTGAGGAAGAATTAAAAAAATCTCTCATTATTGGCTATCTTTGCTCGGGCATGATCGAGACCTTCGACTGGGGAACTGAGACAATCAAAGAAAAATGTTCGCTAGCTGCCCTACTTTGCGATGTTTTACTTAACTCCGCTCAAATAAAAGAAATCCAAATTTTATCGCAATCTCTCCCCCTAAAACCAGAATCCCTAGAAAAAATTAATAATCACCCTCAAAATGTTGTTCAAGCACTCGCCAATGAAGATTGGATTTCCAAAGAATCCCTGGTGATGATCGAACAACATCATGAAGAACAAAGCGGCAAAGGTTTTCCCATGGGGTTACCCCATACTCGTATTTCTCAACTTTCTGCTATTTTTATTGTGGCAATGCGATTTAGCGATCTTCTCTTTGAAAACAATTTTAACTTTAGAGAAAAAGACAAAATGCTAGGTGCCCTTCGACGCAAATATAATTTAGGAGTTTTTAAAAAGGCCACCCTCTCGCTAATCGAAATTATAGGCACAAATGAATCTTAAAAATTACACCCAAACTGAGAAAAATAAGATAAGAAGGTCCGACATTCTTTTTATAATATTAGCATAACAGGGTATAAATTTTTTATGATTAGCATAAGCAACGCAACCAAACATTTTGGCAATCAACTGCTTTATAAAAATGCCAGCTTTCAAATTTATGCCGGCGAAAAAGTGGGACTTGTCGGTAGCAATGGCTCAGGAAAAACCACTATTTTTAGAATTTTAAACGGCACAGAATCGCTGGAAGAAGGCACAGTCACTATTCCAGAAAAAGTACGCATGGCCTACTTTTCCCAAAATGTAGGGGAAATGAAAGGAAAAACGGCCATGGCAGAAGTGCTTGAAGGAAACAAACGGGCATTTGAACTCTCAGGAAAAATGAAAGAATTGGAAATCAAACTAGAAGATGCTGGCAAGATGGATGCCGATGAAATGCAAAAAATTCTCGATCAGTTGGGCGAATTTCAAGAAGAATTTGAAAAAATTGGCGGTTATGATTTAGAAAGTAGCGCAAGCGAAATTCTCACGGGGCTGGGCATTCCTCCAACTGATCACACTAAAAAAACTGAAGAATTCAGCGGCGGTTGGAAAATGCGAATTGCCTTGGCCAAAGTACTGATTGCAAAACCCGATCTTATTTTAATGGATGAGCCTACCAATTATCTAGATTTAGAAACGATCGAATGGCTAGAGCAATGGCTTAAAGTTTTTAAAGGGGCCATTTTACTTACCACCCACGACCGTGTGTTCATGAATAATATTATTAAAAAAATTGTGGAAATTGCCAATGGCACGATTACAACCTACTCAGGAAATTACGACTACTACCTAAAAGAACGAGATATCAGACGGACACAACTAGAAGCGGCCCACTCTCGTCAACAGGATATGCTCGCCAAAGAAGAAGAATTTATTGCCCGTTTTGCCGCTCGCGCTTCCCACGCTGCTCAGGTGCAATCGCGGGTAAAAAAATTAGATAAAATTGACAGAGTTGAGTTGCCACCAGAAGAAAAAGCAATTGATTTTGAATTCCCAACTCCTCCCCGTGGAGGCAATGATGTTGTTGTCATGAAAGATTTAGGCAAAGTTTGGAAAAAAAATAATCAAGAACACCCGGTCTTTAAAAATTTAACTGCCCAAATAAACCGCCTAGATAAAGTCGCAGTCGTGGGAGTTAACGGAGCAGGAAAATCAACCTTGCTTAAGGTTCTAATTGGAATGACTGACGCCACAAGCGGCCAAGCCATTGTTGGGCCCTCTGTTAAAATAGGCTACTTCGGCCAATTTACGCTAGAAGTCCTAAAACCAGAATTAACCGTATTTGATGAAGTAAGATCCAGATTACAGCTGGCCTCCGATGGTTTTATTCGAAATCTTTTAGCCGCCTTTTTATTTCGCGGCGACGATGTTTTTAAAAAAGTAAAATTCCTTTCCGGCGGGGAAAAATCAAGACTTATTTTGGCCGGGTTAATTGCTGAAAATAACAATTTACTTGTACTTGATGAACCTACCAATCACCTTGATCTTAGATCTCGGGAAGTGCTCCTTGAGGCGCTGCAAAAGTACCAAGGAACCGTCATCTTTGTCTCCCACGATAGGTTTTTTCTCAATTCCCTTGCCAGCAGAGTAATCGAAGTGAGTAAAGGGGGTGTAAGAAACTACGATGGCCCTTACAGTTTTTATTTAGAGAAGACGGGCCATAGCAGATAGACTTCTCACCTTTGAGTCTTTGAGTGCGGTATAAATTGCCAATTAATTTTTTTTCAGGCTAAGCTTTAGAGCAATCCTAATACCACTTATAAAAGATGAGATTTTAGATGAAAAAATTTATGACTCTTGCCCTTTGTTTTATATCCTTTAACGCTTTTTCATTATCTGCCATTTGGAATATTCACAGCATCGAAAAAAAAGAAAATGGTTTTGAAATTTTTCGCTATGGCCTTCCCAGCAAATTAGGTGTTCAAGAATTATGCTTAAGAGGGATTAAGGAAGTGATGATTCTCAGTGGAAATGCTGGAAACTTTGAATGGAAATATAAGGAATTTTGCCCCGGCCTTAAAGTGGTCTACAACATCAAACAAACTACTGAGACAACTCTATCTCCAGAATTTTTACAGTTTTTTGACGAATGGGTAGAGAACGCCCAAAAAAGCGGAAAAAAAATCGCCTTTCGTTGTGATTGCGGTTGTCATAGAACCGGAAGACTTGCCGCTTATTACCAAATGAAATACCAAAATTTAAATGACACTCAGGCGATTGAAGAAATGAATAAAAATGGTTTTTTCATGAAATATTATCCAGAATTAATTCCCCAAGTAAGAGATCTTTATTCTTATATCCAAGGGCTTCCTTGCACTGAAGCCCCTCAATATTGCATTTCAAGGTAGAGGTAAAAATGTCAGACAACGTCTGGAGAAAATGCGGCAGTTGCAAAAAAGATATTTTGTATAATGGCATTTACCAACGCTGTAGCGTTTCCTCTTGCCATAAATTGGCCTTTTGCTCAGTTGATTGTTGGGATCATCATGTCCCCGTGATGAATCATAAAAGCGCTTGGGCAGAAGAAGAAAATGCTCCACCTAAAGATGGGGAAAGAATACAAGGGATGGCAAAAAAAATCATGATTTCAGGGGCCCCCTCAAATGCTAAATCAATTGAGGCCCAGGAAATTCTAATTGTCGCCTCCAAATTAAAAGATTATGTAAAAAATAAACACGGCCTAAATACTTCTGGCGATGTCATGGAAAAACTTTCAGCAATAGTCAGAGTTATTGCCGATCAGGCCTGTGATCACGCCAAATCTCAGGGGAGAAAAACTCTGATGGATCGCGATTTTCAATAAAATTTTACACAACATACCTATCCCTTTGTCATATTTGTTGACTGTTATGGCCTAGGTCGGTAAACCAACCTGCCGTGTTAAAAAATATATTTTGTTCCCTTTTTATTATCGCTATTTCCCTGCCAAAAATAGTACTGGCAGGCCCTGGTGATATACGCGGAATGAGTACAAAAGATAGCGGGATGGCCCTGGCCTCTCAAATTTCAAATCCATCTTCTTTTAGCGCTAAAGGAAACCCTGCTCTACTTCCCTGGAGTCAAAAATCAATCTCTATCGAAAGTTACTCGGAAGTTTTTTGGCTTCAAGATGCCAACGTGACTTCACCTAACACCACTCCTCTAAGTGGTGTCGCAAAAGACACCCGAAGGGCCAGTCAAACTAAGCCGCAAAATAATTTTGGTTTGGGGTTATCCTTGCCTTTGTCGCCTCAATTTGCCATTGGAATTGCCGGCCGATTTCCCAGCGACTCAGTAGCAAAAATTCATGCCTTTACTCAAAATGAAGCAAATTATCTTCACTACAACGATCGCCAAGCACGCCCTGAAATATACACCGCCGCAGGTTTCAAATTCTCACAATATTTTTCCATGGGTGCCGGCCTGTATTATGCTCTCAAAGCAAAAGGAACACTACAACTAGGAATCTCCCAGACCGATGCTGAATCCCGATTATTTTTAGAATTACTTCCAGAATTTATTCCTTATATTGGATCGGCATTTAAGTTTGATTTATTCAACAAACAAACGACACTGGGAATAAATTATCGAATGGAACAAAAGGCGCAAAGTAGAATTAATGTCGATTTAGATTTTGATGTTGGCATAGGAACCTTGCCCTTCTCCACGAGCTCTGAACTCGTCGCTTTTTATGATCCTGCAATTTTGGGAATTGGCATCACAGGAGAAGGCAAACGAATTAGGCCTTCATTTTCATATGAATGGTCACGTTGGTCAAAGTACAAGGAACCAGTAATGTCTCTCACTGGAAAAGATTTAGATACACTCAATCAAGGAAAAAGCTTGGCCACCAATATTCAACTTAGAGACACCCACAGCATCAGGATAGGTGCAGAGTTACCTGACATCTATGAAAAACTTGAAAATAAAATTACTCTTAGAACAGGAATTGAATTTCATACCAGCGCAGTAGATGAAAATACTAATAACCTAACAGTCGTTGATAGCGATAAGTTGGGCGCCAATATTGGAGTAAGTTGGAAACGATTGGCCCTTAAACCCTTTATTGTATCACCCCTTTCTTTTGATGCTGCTTTAAAATATATGCACTTATTAGAAACTGATTTTTCTGACCAAAATAAAACTCAACATCGACGCTCAAAATCGGGGGGCGAAGTCGCCGCGATACTCTTTGGAGTGACCTTTGATATCTAAATATTTTCTTATACCCCTATTCGCTTTGTTATTAATCATAATCTCATCTTGCGGTCTCAAATCAGATAACCAAATTTTTAAAACAGAAAAAAATTATCTCAAAGGAAATAGTGCACTTTCCGCCTGCAAGAGTATTGCCCTTCCAAAAGATATCGATTTCTCTGGATCATTTCTCTACAAATTTCTAAGCTGTCTAACTGAATCAGACCTGGCCGGAAATGAAAAATTTCATGGGACGAATAAACTTATTCAATTACTAGGGGTTGATGGCCTTGAAGAGTTCACTAAAATTCTTCTTTTTAATTTTC
>JAHEZZ010000122.1:3645-7734 GCA_023250815.1 Bdellovibrionales bacterium | reverse complement strand
ACACCAAGGGGCAATGTAAACAAACAGACATTTTTGACTATTTTGACAGGAAAGTGCCCCGCTGTTGCTTTGTGCGATTAGTTCTTTAAATTCTTTTTTGATTATTTTTTTTTCCCAAGGAAAATAAAACTTATTCCCAAATAGGGAATATAAAATAAAAAGCACAGCAACAAGAAATATCAAAGTATTTTTACCCATTACTTTGATTATGAATGTCTAAGGGGATAACTGGCCAACAAAAATTATTTTTTAGTTTTGTAAGCATCACCGAATTTTTTGCGGAATTTTTCAATTCTTCCTTCGGTATCTAGAATTTTTTGTTTGCCTGAATAAAAGGGGTGGCAGTTTGCACAAATATCGATTTTTGTTAAATTTTTTGTACTTCTTGTCTGGTAAGTAGCACCACAAACACAGTTAATATTAACTTCTTTATACTCTGGATGGATTCCTTCTTGCATGGTGTTCCTCTTTTCTGCCCTTGATCTTATTCAAGGTGATATTAAATTTGTTCGCCAATTTCTCGTAAGTTGTAACTTTTGTCAATCATTTTGAAAACTCGCCCTAATGGGCCCCACAGGATCCACAACCACTGCCATCTATTGATTGCTTGCCAGATCTGCTAGGAGAAAACCCCCAATGGCCATAATTTTTAGTGAGGAATTCCAATGCATCGCTGATCTTCAAAAAAGATTTTTGGAAGATTTCTTCAAAGTCAAAATTCGTCACTGTTACGCAATAAGTAAAACAACAATCAGAGAAGTCTTCAGTGGGAGTTGCCGCAAAGGAAATAAAGGCCTGGAGCTGCTTAGAAGAGTAGGAGGTGTAGTTCCAATTTTCCTGATTAATTTGGGCCATGGGGCAATCATCATTTTAATTTTAGGCCCTTGTCAACTTTGCTTGCCCTGAGTATGCTGCGCTCTTGTAAAATTGATTGGAGGATTTGTGGCCAAAAAAGGATCACGCATTATTATTCATCTTGAATGCACAACTTGTCGGGCATCTGAAATTCCAGGCGTTAGTCGTTATACCGTGACCAAAAATAAAAAGACTCATCCGGATCGTCTTGAACTGAAAAAATACTGCCGTTATGAGAGAAAACACACTCCCCATAAAGAAACAAAATAATTAGTTTTTATTTTTCAAACGTTATTGGGCCAGTAACTTTAACTCGGCGATGACATCCTTGCTTAAAACAAAATAAAGATCTTTGGCCCCTTCTTCTGGGGCCTTTGTTATTTTGGCCAAATGAAATTGTTTAAGATCCATTTTTAATTCTGGAATATTTTGATTAATGGGCCCAGTTACCATGAAATTGACTTCTTTTTGTGTCGTAAGATCTTGGAAATTGAGATTAAAAAGAGGGGAGTTAAAAGTTTTGGCGATCAGATTTTTTGATTCCTTGATTTGATCAAGCAGTGCCACAGATTTTAGAGATTTTAATTTTTCTATTATTTTGTTGGCGTCGCTGTGATCTTTTGCCAGCTCCCATTGGCCGTTTATTTTTTTATAAGTTTTAGAATTCTTTTTTCCTTCATTTAAATTAAAAGTGATAGCGTCAGCATTTTGAATTTGCAGCAAGAAAGGGTTGGTTTCAATCAGCGAAATGATGTCCAATCCTTCGATGGTGCGATCAAAAGAATCAATGTGAAAAATAGTTTTTTGTTCCGCCAATTGAATATAGGAAGAATTGTCAATCGGATTGGTTAGTCCTACAAAAATAGTCAGCTCTTCTCCGGTGCTTTCTTTTAGACTGATAGTCACTACTGGATTATCTAATGAAAAACTGGAGGCATCTACTTCCCCTAGAGCATAGGCCTTTCGGATTCTGATTTCTTTTAACACTTGAAAAATTTTAGAGAGCATTTCTTCAGAGGCGGGTAATTCTCGAGGAGAAGTCATAAGCCAAGAATTGTGATTTTTTTCGAAATCAAATTGCCCCAAGCGATTTTTAATTCCCAGCTTAACAGTGAGATCAATTTGTTCTTCTCGTAAAAGAGTTTTATATCTTTCAATCGAGTTATCGACTATCGGGGTTTGAAAAAAAATGCCGTAGAGTGCGCTAAAAATTAATAAAAAACTAAAAATGACAATTAATATCACTCCAAATTTATCTCGATTAATAGAAAAATTTTTTAGCATAAGAACTTATCTTCGATTAAAATGGTCGGGTTATTTTTTGTCCTCAGTCTAAATATACCGCTACAGTTTCATTTTTCAAGCGAAACATTCTAGGGCGTGTCCTTTCTCACTTTGCATTTTGACTTGCCTGAAAATCAATCTAATAATAAGTATAGAGATCTTTTGCAACTTAAAAAGAGGTAGTAATGTCGTTGTATAATTTATTTGTTAAGGGTGGATTTATTATGTACCCGCTGCTTGCTTGTTCCGTTATTGTTTGGGCAGTGGCGATCGAAAAAATATTTTTTTTAAAACAAATTAGAACACAATTAGAAATTTTATTTGAGCGTTCAGAAGTTTTGCTCAAAGAAAAAAAGATCAGCGAAGCAAAAGGGCTTGTACACAATGTGCATCCTATTATTCAAGGGCCGTATATGAGTCTTTTTGAAGGCAGTGGTAGCAGACAGACTAATGACGAACGATTATCTCGAAGACTAAATGAAGGTAACCAGGGACTTCGGAGGTATCTATGGCTCCTCGGAACCATTGGATCTTCCGCACCTTTTATTGGACTTTTTGGGACTGTTCTGGGGATTATTAAATCATTTGATTCAATTGCCAAGGCGGGCAAGAGCGGTTTTGCGGTTGTTGCCGGGGATTTATCAGAAGCTCTTGTTGCCACCGCTTCAGGCATTGTCGTGGCAGTTATGGCGGTGATGTTTTATAATTATTTTCAATCAAGACTTTCTTCTATTAATTTGTTTTTGAAAAATCGCATGCAGGATTTGCACGATCTTATTTAGACTTAATCAAAGAGGGATTTTATGTCTATGAATAATCAAAATGACAACGATGAAAATATTATGGCAGAAATAAACATGACTCCGCTCATCGATATTATGTTAGTTTTGATTATTATTTTTATGGTGACTTCACAAATTTCAAATGATTCTGGACTCGATATTGATCTTCCCAAAATGGGTAAAGGGCAAAATATTAATGGTGAAAAAAAGCAGGTCATTCTTTCTTTGGATAAGGCCGGCCTCATCGCCTTAAACGGAAAACAGATTAATAAAGAAGAACTAAAGTCTGCCATTGCCGATGCACTTAAAGCTTCGGGAGGAACCACTGTAGTTTTTGAAGGTGATCAAAAAACGCAACTTGGTGAGGCCATTAATTTAATGGATATTGCAAAAGAGGCCGGCGCAGAAAATTTTGCTGTTGCTACAGAAGAAAAAAACTAATAACACCAAATTTATCCAACATTAATTAGTGGAATTGGTATAGTCTAGAGATCGAGATCGTCAAGCTCATTGGCCGTTGTGCTTGCTTCAACTTTTGCTTGGCCTTTTTTATTAGAGCTCACTTCGGGAGAAATAGATTTTAAAAATTGACGAAGAAGAGTTCGCTCTCCGGCCCTTTCAAAAGTAAATTCCGCAACCATTCGAAATACTAATCGTGTTTCCCTGATAACTTTGCTTTTTATGCTAAATTTTCGACAGTATTTAACCCGAGCACTTATAATAAAGTGGTGAGGGATCATCAGTTCAATGCGAATGTTTTGGCCTTCAATAAAATTTTTGTCGATAAAAAAATTCATTTGCACTAGATTTATCTCCGCTAAGATGAGCCTGCCGAGTGCTAAATGTTTTTCGTCAATATGAGGATGACGTTGAGTGATTTTAATTAACTCACCCTCTTTTTTTACTCCGGGATTTACGGGTAAGGATGGGTTATCCGTTTCTACCAGAGAAAGATGGGTTTCTTTTTTGCTCTTATTGGCCTCTTCTTTTATTTTTGTTTCATTGATTTCTTTAAGCATTTCTGCCTCTAGAGGATCAACTGGAGGTGTTGCATTACTGTCACTTATGGCCTTGGCCATTTCCGCTTCCATAGGATCAACTGGAGGTGTTGCATTACTGTCGCTTATGGCCTTGGCCATTTCCGCTTCCATAGGGTCAACTGGAGGTG
>JAHEZZ010000122.1:0-3545 GCA_023250815.1 Bdellovibrionales bacterium | reverse complement strand
TGGAGGTGCTGCATTGCTTAGAGCACTGGCGAGTTCCGCTGGATCGTATTTATTGTTATATTCTTTGTGGAGATCGTTAAAGTGCAAAATGTTTTTAAGTTCTTCTTTGGGGATTTCTTTTTCTGCTTCATCTAGTGTCATTTGATCTAGGCGGTGCTTTATAACTTCTTCGATTTCATCTCGGACTGACCAGACTTTGACGCTGATTTTTTTTATATAAATAGGGTCATGGGAGTTTTTGTAAATCATACTTTAAAAATTATATAACAATGTGCGCCGGCCCTAAAGTTTCTTTGAAAATGGGAAAATATGCCCCAAAATATAGCGCGATAGGCAAAAAAATCCCTTGAAAATTAATTTTTGATGCGCATCGTGTTACTCCTTTAATCTACAAGTATACGCAAAATAACTGGATCCATTTTGACATGAAGTCAATTTGGTGAATCTAGTGATTCTGGAGAAAATATGAAACATGGATTGTTCGCACTTCTAGCATTATTGCCAGTATTTTTTTCTCCCGCTTATTCTGTGGAACCCACTCTAAAATTAAAGAAAAAAGTGGAGTCGGCAAAATATGTATCGGGTGAGCTCATTGTCAAATTGAAGGCGAACATAGGCCCGCAGTTTTTTAGTCAAAAGGCCATTTCTGGAGTGAGTTTAAAGGCCTCTCACAAGCTGTCTTTTGGAACAATTTACGTTTTAAAAATTGATCCTGCTAGAAAATTGGAAGAGGTACAAAAAGAATTGGCAAGCTTTGATGAGGTGGCCTATTCAGAACCAAATTTTATCTACACAATTGATGTCATTGATGAAAATGGAGAGGAGGCACCTGGAGACCCAAAGTTCGGTCTACTTTGGGGGCTAAAAAATACCGGAGACAACGAACCAAGACCAGATAAAGTTGAATCCTCAGGGGTGGTTGGGGCAGATATCGACGCACTTCGGGCGTGGGAAATTACCAAGGGTAAAAAGGAAATTAAAATTGCCATCATCGACACAGGGATTGATTACAATCATCCAGATTTGAAAGATAACGTTTGGGTAAATTTGGCCGAAAAAAATGGAAAGGCTGGAGTAGATGACGATGGAAACGGTTATATTGACGATATTCACGGTTACGACTTTGCCAATAATGACGGGGATGCTCTAGACGATCATGGGCATGGTTCTCATTGCGCTGGGACCATTGGGGCTATTCACGATAATGGTGTTGGAGTGGCCGGGGTGATGAATCAGGTGACTTTAGTTCCCCTTAAGTTTTTAACTGCCGCTGGTGCGGGAACAAGCGAAGGGGCCATTTTGGCGATTGATTATGCCACCAAAATGAATGTGGATATTATGTCAAATTCTTGGGGTGGTGGGGGATTTTCTCAGGCACTTGAAGATGCCATTCGAGCGGCGTCAGATAAAGGAATTATTTTTACAGCAGCGGCAGGGAATAGTTCTACAAATAACGATTCTGGGGCCCACTACCCATCAAATTATAATCTTCCCAATATTGTCTCTGTAGCAGCACACACTAGCGCTGACGGGTTAGCATCTTTTTCTTCATTTGGAGCAAGGACGGTTCATGTGGCCGCTCCAGGGCATAGAATTTTATCCACTGTTCTTAATGGCGGCTATAGTGTTTATTCTGGAACCTCTATGGCCACTCCACATGTTTCTGGGGTGCTGGGGCTATTGCTTTCAAAAGAAGGGCGTATGCCTCATGCTGTAATGAGAGATCGGCTTATGGCAACTTCAGTTCCAGTTGCCAGTTATAGAAGAAAAAATATTTCAAACGGCAGAATCAACGCTTATAACTTATTGACCAATACACGCCCAGAGCGAAATGAACCAAATCCCTCTGATTGGAAAGTGATGAAATTAACTGAATCTTTTGAATCACTTCATCCTTACGTCAATAATGGCAATGTCACTCGAACGATTAAGGTTGCTGGTGCCAAATATCTCAGAGTAAAGGTGGTGAAATATGAACTTGAGGGCAACTACGATTTTCTGAAAATTAAAAATAAAGAGGGTGGAGAAGTTGAATCGCTGACGGGTGAAGGGACTTCTTATACTTCTGACTACGTCGAAGGTGACACTCTCGTATTGCAGTTCACTTCAGACAGTTCCGTCAATAAATGGGGCTTCTTGGTGGAAGAGATTGAAGTGATTCAATAGAAAAATATTTTAACGGAATTTTTTTTTAAGAAATTTAGTAAGAGATCCCACTTTATCTAGTGTTCTGATTCCTGCAGTCGATAGTCTAAGACGAACAGTTTCTCCTGTCGCTGGATCAAATATCCATTTGTTTTTTAAATTAATTTGTTTTGCTCTTTTCGTTTTTATATTGGAATGAGAAACTTTGTTGGCAATTAATCTTCTTTTTCCTGTAACTTCACAAACTCGTGACATAAATTATCCTTCTTTTCATAATCAATAAGAGAAGTTTTTTAACTCTAAAATCATTTTCAGGCAAGCATCATTTTAAGGGAATGTTTAACTATTGCGTCAGTATCAATCCCGTGTTTTTGATAAAGTTGTTTTGCACTATAGGAAGATTGCCCAAAACGATTATCGATCCCGAGAGTTTGCGCCTTAAAGTGCACACCCGCAGAAAGCATAGCATGGGCCAGCATTTGTCCCATTCCTCCTTGAATTTGGTGATCTTCAACTGTCAGTAATCGAAATTTATTTTTTTCTAGTAAGAGGGCAAACTCTTTTTGATCACAGCGATTGACGAAGGCATGATTAATCACCGTGACTTTTTTTCCTTGAATAAGAAGTTGATCTTTTGCCGCCAAGGCCATTTCGACAGTGGGCCCAGTTGCCACAATCAGCAGTTCGTTTCCCTCCGCTAGAACTTGCGGTTTGCCCCACTCATAATTTTTAGAATTAAAGTCAGCGGGGTAATCTTCTCTTCCTAAAAAATAAATCAAGCTGTCGGGAACTTTTCCTAATTTTCGGCACTCTGAAAAATATTGTACGCCTTTTTTCATTAAAATATGGGCCTCGCTAGAGCAAGAAAGTGAAATAAGTTGAGTAAAGGGGATTGCGCTTAGGGCGCTAAAATAAGTCGTTGCTTGGTGGCTGGCCCCGTCAGCGGCATCTTGAAATCCGGTGTGAGAAAGCACTCCGATTACTGGCCCTTGAGAAAGAGCGGCCATGATCAAAGGCAAGTTGCCTTTTGTAATGGCAAATTGAGCGAAGGTATCGACTACTGGAATAAATCCATTGATGGAAAAAGCAATGGCGGAACTAATCATATTTGATTCTGCTACTCCTAGATCAAAAGTTCTTTTGGGGAATTTTTTTTGAAAATCTGCTACTCCAGTGGAGCCCGCTAAATCGGCAGTGATAGAAACTACTGGGTGTCCTTCTTCCGCACATTCAATAAGTGCTTTGGCGATTCCTTTTTGTACTTTTTCTTTGGCAATGGCAGGGCCTTTTTCGGCACTTGGTTTTGAGGCGATAATTTCTTTTGCCCATTGTTCGAATTCGATTGGAAGTTGCCCTTGATAAATTTCTTGCAGAAAGGGGAGAAGATTTGGATCGTAGGG
>JAHEZZ010000121.1 GCA_023250815.1 Bdellovibrionales bacterium | reverse complement strand
AAAATTATCTTGAATAGTATTAACTTCTTTCGCTTGATTATTTTTGAGAGAATCAATTTTATTTTTAAGCCTTTCTTCTTTTCGAGCTACGATTTCATTTTGATCTTCTTTAAGATCCTGTACCTTTTTTTGATTTTCATTTTTTAAATCAGCAATTTTTCTTCCGAAGTCATCAATTTTCATTTTTTGCCCTCAAGGCCTATGCCACTATTTATACTGAACTTTCCGTAGGGGAAAACTCAAGCCTGATGAATATATTATAAAATTGTTCTACAAAATTCTTAAGAGTGAATAATTTGCTATTTCTAATTCCGAGCTTTATTATCAATCATGGATTTTTATGAAAATATTTAATCAAAACTTAGGTATTATTCGGCCTTCTATTTTTGCAAAAATGAGCTTGATGGCCAATGAATATCAGGCCATCAATTTAGCGCAGGGATTCCCCGACTATTCTCCTCCTCCACTTGTTCTTAATGCATTTTCAAACATTGCCAGAAATTGTGATTGGTCACACCATCAATATGCGCCAAGCATGGGAAGAATTACTCTGCGGGAAAAAATTTGCGAAACTTATTTAAAAACACAAACATGTAATCTCAGCGCTCCTCAAATTCTTATTACACATGGTGCAACCGAGGCCCTTTATCTTACCGCCAGAGCACTCTTAAATCCCGGTGATGAGGTGGTGGTTTTTACGCCTTGTTATGACTCTTACCTCGCAAATTTTAATTTTTGCCAAGCAAATATTCGCGAGATTCCCCTATTACCCCCAACTTTTGAATTTGATCGTCAGTTGGCCAAAAAAACAATTAGCACAAAAACTAAAATGATTTTGATCAATACTCCTCATAATCCTACTGGAAAAGTCTTTACCAAAGAAGAAATTCTTTTCATCTGCTCTTTAATACAAAATGAAGAGACCATTATTGTCAGCGATGAAGTCTATGAGTATATGACTTATAACCAACATGAGCATTTTTCTCTCCTTTCTGTCGAGGATATAAAAAAACAACTTGTGGTCATTTCAAGTCTAGGAAAAACGTTTGGAATGACTGGTTTAAAAGTCGGCTGGTGTATCTCTACTCCTGAAATTATCCAGGCCTTACATCAAGTACATCAGTATGCCCTTTTTTGCGTCACACACCCTTTTCAAAAAATGCTAGAGGAGATAGTACCTCTTTCATCTCAGTTTTTAATAGAATTTAAAAAAGAATATCAAAGTAAAATGGACTTCTTTGTAAATGCCATTCAACAATTAGGAATAATAACATCAAATGTTCAGGGAACATATTTTGTACTTGCAAAAATACCCCAGGATTCTGCTCTTATTGCTGGAAAAAAATTAAATGGACTGCAACTATCTGAAGAGCTTTGTCGAAAAGGAATTGCAACAATTCCTTTAGATTTCTTTTTTCCCCCAAATTCACTTTACTCAAACCAGTTTAATTCATGGATTCGTTTTTGCTTCGCTAAGAAAGAAGAAACCCTGAAAGAAGCAGTCAAAAGATTGTCACAATTGCTCTAAGTGAGTAAAATAAATTTTTATATATACAGGAGAATAATGAGAATCCTTTATCTAGATGACAATGATTATCAAAGACAACTATACACCGTATATCTAGAAAATATTTTAGATAATATTGAAGTCTTTGATGAGTCAAGCACCAACAATGCTTTGATAAAGCTAAAAAAAATTCCGAATCTTTCACTGGTACTTTGTTCAAATTTAAAGGATGGCAGGCTGTCCGAAATTTATAATTATGTAAAAAATAATTTAATGCAAGTTCCATTTATTTTACTAGGCCAAGAATCACCAGATGAAATCCCTGTCCTTTCGGGTTTTAAGTCCCACAATGATAAAAATGGCAATATCAAATTACCTATTTCGCCAGTAGCATTTAGAGAAACAATTCTTAATATTTTGTGTCCTTCAAGATTTTCTATAGCGGTTGTACATGCTTTCAAAAAAATTCGAATTTTGCACTTTTATCGTTTCAATAAAGTACTTTGCAATGTTTATATTAAACTTTCAGACAGAAAATATATCAAAGTATTTAATCAAAATGTTCTTTATTTGCGCAGTGATGTAGATAAATTATTAGAAAAGTCTGTGGATTTTCTTTATATTAGAAATGATGACTTTGATAAATTTCATGTTTCTTTTTCTAAAAACCCTTTCTTGGTTAATACCAGCGAAAACCGAAGTCCTGAAGAAACGGCAGAGCTGCTCGCAATTACTCAATCGCTGATGCAAAAGATGGTCATTAATCTTGGTTTTACAAAAGAGGTGGCCGAGCTTGCGGAAGTTAGCATCGGCGAAATTATCAAACTCAGCGAAGTTTCGCCTTCAATTTTTGATATTATTAAAAATATGAGAAAAGATATGAATTATATCTATGACCATAGCTATCTTGTAGCTGTGGTCTGTTGTGATATCTTAAAACAGATGAAATGGAATACCCCCGAGAAAGTTCGCAACCTCTGTATGGCGGCCCTTTTTCATGATATGACTTTAAAAAATCCCGAGATGGCGATGATTCAAGACCAATCAGATATTCGCTTAAAATACTATAGCGAAAATGAGATTAAGGAATACCTCTCCCACCCTTTTGAAGCTGCAAATATTCTTGCAAATTGTGATTTTGCCTCTCCAGAAGTTTTAGATATTATTAGGCAGCACCATGAAAATAGTGAAGGCCAAGGATTTCCCAATAAACTGCATCCTTCAAGATTATCTCCTCTTGTATGTTCTTTTATTATTGCTCACGAATTCGTCAACGAAATTTATAAAACTGATTTTGACCCGGCCTTAAAAGATGGCATTATTGATAAAATGATGGCGAAATATAAAAATGGCAATTTCAAAGCTCCTCTTATGGCATTTGTCAAAGAGCATGGTGCTGAACTATCTGTTCGTTAAATTGAGATCATTACTCCATGATCAAAAACTTTTCGGCAAAGATAATCTAAAATATCCAAGAGAGTGACAATTGAAAGAGGGTATTTTTCTTCATCTAAAACTAATATATTTCTATAATTAAAGGTCAATATATTATTTAAAGCATAGCCCAATTTATTTCTATCAAATAAGAAGTGAGGATTATTAGTCATGATATTTTTAATAGGAGTATTATCTAAGTCTAAAACTTTTCCATAAACTTTAAAGAGAAAATCTCTTTCCGTAACAATTCCAGAAATTAAGGTCCCATGTCGGACCATTACCGCTGCCGCCAAATTTTCTTGTCGAAGCTTAGAAAGAACAGAAAGAGTGCTATCATTTTCATCAAAAATCAAGGCCACTTGATTTATTAGTTTTTTTACTGGATAGTGCAAAACTCCAGCATGAAGAACCATTTTGTTGTAAATCTCTAAACCTTCCCAGGGTTTTTCATCAACGATATCTGCAATTATCCCCTCAATGCCAAATGCTGGGTTTTTTAAAATTCCAATTGAATCTAAATCCTTCTTAAAAACTTTTGCTATATCTAAAAGAACTTCTCTGGCCCCTAAAACTTTAATTTCACCGTCCAATGATTTTATAAAAATTTGTTTATATTTTTTGAAAATCATTAATTTAACAGCATGCTCTAGAGCTAAATTTCCATCCAAAAAGCTTGGATTTTTAGTCATCAAGTCAGTTACTAGAAGTTGCTCCCAGTTTTTTTGATTAATTGGAGATTTATTTAGAAAATCTCGTTCAGTAATAATGCCCTCAATATTTTCGATTCTTGAATCACTTCCCTCTTTTGAAATAGCAATAACTCCAACTTTATGTTGCGCCATCAATTTCAAGGCCTCACCTAAATTTACTTCTTTTTTTACAATGAGCAGCGGGTTGAGTTGAATCTCATTAATTTTTTTTTGAAAATATTGAAGATCGATGAAATTAATTTCACTCATACTTTGGCAAAAAAAGGGGCCAGGCCCCTTTTTAAAATTATTTTTTTATTCTCTAGGAAAATACCAACATAACGGCCTTAGTCCTATTTGATGACCACTTCGACTAGTACAAAAGCCCCGAGTAGCATCGCTGTTACTTGGCGATTCATTCATTGGGCGGTCGCAAAGTGCCCCTTGAAAATAAGTATCTAGGCGACACTGGGCCTTCGGATGTGCATCGTTTGTTCTACTCACTTTTGTGATGTCTGGTTTAGTAAAATCGACATTGGGATTTCCACCCAATTCACCTAAAAGTTGTGCCAGCGATAAACCTGCCATATTTATTCTCATGCAAAGGGCCGATTCAGCGTTATTGGCATAAACTTTATGGCACTGATCTTTTACGATCGCCGGAATACTCATCCTTGAAACAATATCTTCGTTATTATCTTGAGAATAAAGCAAACGAAAACACTTTGTAGTTCCATAATAATCCGACTGGCCTTCATTAGAGGCCCACCTTTGAAAAAAACCAGCAACTTTTGGGGCCCCTCCCATATGATGTCCAATTTCGTGACAAAGAACTAGTGCAAAAGCATCGGCATTTACTCGAGGATGCCTAGCAAGTCCTCCATACATATTAACTTCCCAGATATTGGCCTTTCTGGTAGCAGAAGCATTAACAGTACCATCTGACCAATTGCGATTCACTTTAAAAACGCCACCCATTTTTTTGATAACTGGGATATAATATTTTTCAGCAATATCAATTACCTTATTAAAAACTTCCTCGGTAACCGAAGTATTGGCATTTTTATCGTTAGGCCCGATGTGTAGATTATTTTCTGGCATAAATCCAACACTTCCCTTGCTAAAAGCGTGGCCAGAAAGCGAAATCATCAATGAAAGGCAAAGTACAAATCTGGTAAATTGAGTAAACATATTAGCATCCTCCTTGAACACCAAAAATCACGGTATATAATAAAAACATGCCAAATTTAAATTTACAAGAAACTTTTCCAAATATCTGTCAGAAGAAATCATACAATTGCTGTCAGGAATTTGTTTTTCGAATCTCACAAAATATTCAGAGATACAAAAAGATATTGGCATAAAAATCAAACAAGAAGGACTGTACAAATGGGCCTTTTAATAAAATTTAAAAAAAAATCTTATCAAGGATTCAAAAAGTTAACTCATAATCTGGAGGGAATGGAGCAATCAAAGATGAACAACGTGCTTCTCCTTGCTAGGCTAGAAGACCCTATCTACATCTCGTGGATTGAAAAAAATATTGCTCCATTTGAATCATTTTTCAAATTAACAAAAGACGAAGTTGCCCTTTTATTGAATCAGCTTCCTTCTCCTGATAAAATTTTAGTTTGGGCATTTTATCTGTCGCCAGAAGAGGGATTATTTTTAAAAGATCTATTGCCAAAAAGATATGCTAATAGATATCAGGATGAAATCGAATGCACTAAGATAGTGACAATCCCCCAGTTCAAAGAGGCCCGCCGAAAACTTCTGGTTAACATGCGAAAAATGCAAGACTTACGGGAAATCACCCCCTGCCATTGGCTTTTTCCAACTGAAGAAATATTAACAGGCAAACATTATCGCCCAGTTTCCTCCGGCCCATTTGAAATGCACTATGAAAATGGCAAAATTGCTCTGCAAGGACAATTTGAAAAAAAAAAGAGAGAAGGGGAATGGAAACATTTCTATCCCAACGGAAAATTATTTGCCAAAGGTATTTATATTGGCGATGAAAAAAATGGGGAATGGCAATTCTTTAATATGTTGGAACATTTAGAACAAAAAGGGCGTTACCAAAATGATTCCAAAATTGGAAACTGGGAATATTGGGAAGATGGAAAGATCAAAATAAAATAAAATTAAATTGACTCAGAAAGTCCGGACTTTAGAGCATCGAGAATCTTTTTATAAGAAGGCATTGAATACTTTTCATAGAGCAGGTTAAAAATTTCTTTTAAACCATTTTTATATCTTTGAAAATGCAGTATCTTTTCAGAAAAATCTTCCAAAACGATAAATAAAATAGCGTAAGGCCCAATATTAATATTTGGCATTTCAAAAAACCCGACACCATTAAAAACCCCATGGTGCTGTCTTATAATTTGATCAATATCTCGAGGCAATCCGCTTTGAGACTGAAACATCGTGGCCATAAGATTGGCGTGATTTAAAACAAGCTCTTTGGTCTTATCATCAAGCTTTGCTTCATGCAAAGACAGTTTGCTTTTAATAGACCCAAGCTCATCATTGATTAAAAGCAGATCGTGAAAAAATGCGACATAACACATTTTTTCCATAGCACTTTCAAAAAGTTTTCCCTTGCCCATTTCCACTTTTGGCAAAACTAAGGCAGACAAAAAACAAATTAATTGTGCATTTTGATAAGCGTAACTTTCTTCCTTCTTAAGTAGTTCCTTTAAAAGGGCTCCAAATTTTTTATTTTTGAGCGCCTTCCCCTGCATTTCTTTTATCGAAATATTGGCCAATTCCATTATTTCTTCACTCAGTCCAAATTTATTTAGAAGTTCTTTTTTTAGCGCATATTTCTGTGATCCTGAAATAGGAGAGGAAGTGGATGATGAATCAGATCTGGTACTGCTATTTATCATCACGTTTAAAAAAATTTTGCGATTTTCTTTTTCAATAAAAAGTTCAGTTAACCCCTGCTCTTCATATCTTTTAATTGTGCTTTGATCAAAATTATCTCCTGCGAATAACCTTTTGATATATTGATCTTCTTCTTTTCTTTTTAATTTAATGTAAATATCGCAACACGCAGAATTGATAAAATAAAAACTTTTAATGGGGATTGCAAGATAATCAGGAAGCTTGGCCGTTTTCATTTGATTTTTTGTGATACCCAAAGTTTTGATTAAAGTCCGATTAAAATCTTCAATGCGAAACTTTTCAGGGATCATAACTAAATCTTTAAAAACGCTTGCCGTGTTTCCAATAACAAAAAGAAAATATTTTCTTTTGTTCTCATATAATTTACTCGCCAATATTTGAGTGGTATTCTCGTCGCCAATTTTATCTCGAGTAATAATAATATCAAAATGAGGTTCATTTTTTAAAAGTAAAAGGGCCTCATTGGCGCTTGAAACATGAGCGACACCGGCCTCAAATTCGTTGATTAAATTATTCGTCATAAGAGCGACTAACTTTTCATCCGAATCTACAATCAGGGCCCTTAAAAGCATTAAACACCACGTTTTCTAAAAATAAAAATACTCGACCACAACATTAAAATTGCAATACCCAAAAAATGAGCAACTTCTGGCGCCAACTGAACATTTAATTTTGATTCCTGTATCAGGTCGGTGGTAACGACACTCCAAACCCCCAAACGGGGGAAAAAAGTATGAATAAAAATTCCAATTGCTTTTAAAAAGGTAACGCCCGAAAAAATTTCCTTATAACTTAACCCGCCAAGTACTGTATTACTTAATGAAATCATCGGAAGAAAAAGAAAACCCAAGACTAAAGAAACTGCTCGGCCAAAAAAAAGGGAGATAAATAAACCTGTAATTGCGGCCCCAGTAATCACTAACAAAGTCCCGAACAAAGACAAAAATAAACCAGGGTTAATATTAACTCCTGTTTTAGAAAGTGCGAATAACATCGTAGCAATAATTAAACTTCCCAAATAATAGGAGAAAACAATTAAAATTGCTCCAAATAGTCGCGAAAAGATATAGAGAGTGCGAGAGATCGGGAAGGAAAGCAAAATAGGTTGAACGCCATTTTCCTCATCGCTCTTTAGAGAACTAAGGCCAAAATAAAAACCCATAAACCCCGCCCAAAAATTAATAATCCGAGCGAGAAAAAGCAACTTCTTATCGCCAATATCCATATAG
>JAHEZZ010000120.1 GCA_023250815.1 Bdellovibrionales bacterium | reverse complement strand
AATCCTTCCATCTGAGGAAAGATTAAGACTTTTTAATCTTATGACAACATGGGTAAGAACAATGCTTGTGACTTATCTTTGTATTCATTTCATTATCTATTGGTTCTATTACTGTGAAAAAAGATGGGCCCAAATTTATGTAAAAATTATTAATTGGATGGCCGCTCCAACAGCTCTCCTTATGGCCTATGGACTCATGAACAATCAAATGACATTCGCCTTAGTTTTTTTCTTGCTGGCCCTCTTCTTTATTTGGAATATTTTGGGGCAACGTAAATTTTTAAGAAAAAATAAAAATGCTAATACAGTGGGGCAATAAATTTCGACTGGTTTGGCGAGCACCATTTGGGAAGAATCCTAATTGTTCCCTTCGCCAAAGCAACTCCAGCACATGATAAAATAAATGATTGAAAACTTTTAGCGTCTTTTATAATCATATCTAGATCTTGATCATAAACAAAAATGCCCATTTGATCTTCAATCTTTTTAATAAGATTAAGTTTTGACTCCGGCCCAACAATATAATCAGTGGTAGATTCTAAATCCGACAGATTAATTACATTACTTCTGAGCATTTCTAAAAAAATTATATAAATATTACTTTCATATAAAAAAATGTCCTCACCTAAATGTTTTCTTAAAAAATTAAGTCGCGAATAAGAGATGAATGAAGTTTGCCCAAAAGAATCATAAGAAAATTTAAAAATATTTAAAAGTGGATCATAATAATTTTGCCACACCCAAAAATCGAGAGGCCGATTCCAGTAAGGCAAAAAATCCTTTTTTAATCTCCGTTTATAGGATTTGCTTAAAAGTGCTTCATTACTTTGTTTTATCCCCATTACCTTTGAGTTTTTTGGTGCAAAAAAATCCATATCAAGAGAAGACAATTGATTATTATCAACTCGTCTCTCTTCATAACTCTTTCGCCCCTGAAGTAGAAGGTCTTGATCACTTTTCAGGATTTTTAAGCTTTGATCCTTTACAGTCAAAACTTCTTCAACGGGACAAAGGGCAATCCCCGGACATTTTAACAAACAAGAATGGCAAGGAGGCCTGGATAATGGCACATCTAAAATAAGATGATTGACGTTCATTTTTTTGGGCCACTCTAGAAAGGCTCTATCAATATTTTCCCCATCCTCATTTGAAGGTTTTAAAAGATTAGTCAAAAACCAGCGATTATTTCCCAAATTTTCAAGCAGCGAAAAAGCAACGTCATCGCCTCTTCCTGATTTTATACTCATGCCAGCGACTCGTTGAATATTATTAGAGGGGTGCATTTATTTTAAAAGGCATGACCTTCATGCCTCTGCTCGTAATTAATTCTTCAATTTTAAATCGATCAAGATTATTTTTAAGAGTCAATAAAAAACAACCTCCGCCACCGGCACCGCAGACCTTAAGACCAGTGACTCCAAGATTTGAAGAATGGCAAAACAAATCTCTCATTGATTTAGTTGTGATACTAGGAAAAAGTTTTTGTCTCTCTTCACCTTCTTGCCCAATCAAAGAAAGAAGATTTTCAAATTTATCTGCTTTAATATTTTGATAAGCTTGATAAGAAAGATTTGCGATATTGTTTAGTCCGGTGCGAATTTCTTTTTTTTTGTCAAAAAAACCTTTGTAAACTTCCCAGTTATTGATTCCAGAGTTGCGAGTTTCCCCAGAATAAACCAGCAGCAAATGCTCTTCAAGAAAGCTGCTTAATTCTTTGGAATAAAGTTGTTCGACATCTACTCGCTCAGGTTTTCCATGTAAGGCCAAAATTCCACCATAAAGGGCCGGATAGTAATCTTGATAACCAGCAGGCCCGGCATCTAAAATAATACTTTCTATTCCCTGAACTATAAGCCTAGCGCTCTCACGTTCTAGTTCAGATTTTACTTCCTCATTTTTCCAGATGCGAAGGGCCTGATAAAGACTAATTCCCATAGCGGAAGAACCGCCCAGTCCAGCACCAGGAGGGGAACCAGACTGCAATTCCAGAGAAATATTTTTAGTTATGCCAGAGGACTTGCAAATTCTCGCCAAAAATTCAAAATGTTTAAAAGTTCCTTTTCTAAAATCTTCCTCACAAAAATTTTCTGATGGATAAGATACTTCTTCTTTATAATCCAAACTTTTAAAAATCACTCCAGGAAAATTATTCTCAGATATAATAACTTTGGCCTTTAGCGAAGTTGCAACATTAAGAGTAACTACATTGTTAATGACTAGATTTATTGGAGGCAAATCAATTGTTCCGCCAAGAAGATCAACGCGAACACTACCCTCAAACGTCAAGCTTCTCATTGTCATTTATCCTTTGTACACCCCAACATAGGGAAGTTCCCGATATTTTCCGCCATAATCAAGTCCATAACCAATGACAAATTTATCCTCAATTTCAAATCCTAAATAATTAATTGGTACGGGATGTTTAAGCCTGGCCGGTTTAAATAAAAAACTAGCGAGTTTAATACTTTTAGGTTTTCTGCTTTTAAATACTTCTAACAAATTTGAAAGAGTTAAACCGGTATCGACAATATCTTCTACAACAAGAACATGTTTCCCTAGAATATCTCGTTTTAAATCCATTGTAATTTTAACGTTCCCACTGGATTCCACTCCTTCACCATAGGAAGAAGCACCAACAAACTCTACAATCACTGGGCATTTAATTTGGCGAATTAAATCAGAGCAAAAAACAAATGATCCATTTAAAACAGCAATGATGACAACTTCTTCACCATTATAATCTTTGGTAATTTGTTCACCTAATTCTTTTATTCGAGATTTTATTTTTTCTTCAGGAATATAAACTTCTACTGACATTAAATCTCCTTAGATGAGTGTATTATTAAGGAGCTCTCCCACACCACCGGCCCCAGGTACAATATACTGATTTTGATTTAGACCTATTTCTAAATCAGGATAAGTTCCCGGTCGTGATTCTAATACTTTTTCATTAGAAAGTCCTCGATCCAATCTCAAGGTATAAATATAAATATCAGGATGATCAGCAGTAAGTCTTTTGATAAATTCAGGAGTGATGATTAAATGCATTCCAACATAACATAAGGCCTTGCCGGCAACCTTTTTTTTATAATGATCAAGACAATAAGAAAGCGAGCCACCAGTTGCCCCCATAGGATCAGGAAAGAGAACAATTGCACCATCTTGTCCTCCACCAATTTTTGATCCGGAGACATCCACTCCCACCACTTGATTTAATTCATTTACTCTTCGATTAATATAAAAATGATCTTGGCGATTGCTTTTGATATCCTTAAGAAAATTAAGATTTAAAAAACAAACATGACTGGGATAGGTCCCCGCTCTGGCCAAGTCCACCACCACACAAGGAGTATCTTGTTTAATAATGTTGCCCTTAAAAACACCTTCTTTGTGGTATTTTTTCATTCGGGTATCCATTAAAACTTCTTGTAAAGGAAAAAGATCGCAACTCATTTCATAAAAAAGAATTTCATAAAGTTTTTCAAGCAAAAAATTCATTTCAGGAAGTTTGCAATTTTCTTGGCATAGTTTTGCCAGCAATGTTTGCGAATAGGCACTAGAAATAATACGAACATTTTTTGAATAAAGATGCTCTAGTCGAGTTGAGTTTTTATCTTCAGTCATGGGTTTTGATTCATCCTAGAAATTTTATCTTGCTGCCATCTTTCTAAAAAAGGAAATGCATGTTGAAAAAAATCCTCTTCTTCATCATAATAATCAAAATGTGATCGGCATCTCGCTTCATAAATATCCGCTTCACCTACTATTACTTGGTCGGTTAATTCTTTGGAGATACGACATGTTTTTGTGGCCTGAGCGCCACATAGAGTGCAAACCGCTTGAACCTTATCCACACTGTCGGCAATCGCCAATAGTTCCGCCATTGGGCCAAAAGGCATGCCCTTATAGTCTTGATCAAGACCTGCACAAATAACTCTAATACCACGCTTGGCAAGTTTAGCGACAACTTTTAAAATCATCGAATCAAAAAATTGCACTTCGTCGATAGCGACAACACGAGTAGAATCAAAAACACGGTAAAGAATTTCTATCGCTGTTTTAACTGGTATTGCTTCAATGCTTAGTGAGTTGTGACTTACTACATCTGATTCATGATAACGATTATCAATTGAAGGTTTAAAAATTTGAATCTTCTGTCTTGCAATCTGGGCCCTTCTCACTCTTCTGATAAGTTCTTCAGTTTTCCCTGAAAACATCGGCCCGCACACAACTTCAATGCTTCCTATCACAGATCCTCCACTACCCAAAAAAATTATTTGATTGCTCATAATTTCAAATGGCATTTTACTTGTCTACTTCGGAATTAGCGTCATTGTCTAAGATTCTCTGACATTAAAATATGCGCATATTTTTAAATTGCGGCGAACAATACTACAAAATAAATACCTATAACTAAAACAGAGAATAGTACTAAAAAAATTGGCGCAATAATCACCATTGAGGCCTGAAGCACACTCATTCCAAGACCTGATCGGAGCCCCGCAAAAATATAAATTAATGAAGCAATGTGTTTCAAAAATTCTCCAAAAATAGGAAAAATAAAAAAAAGGTGAGAACTAAGTGAACCAGCAAGCACTTCCTCTACCGCCTGTTCTTCATTTTTAATTTCAATTTCATACAAGTGAATAAAAAATCGAATGATGAGTTCCCAGATCTTACAATAGAGAAAAACTCCAAGCGGAAAAAGAGCAACTTCAAATAAAAGATAAAATAAAACTATTTTATTATGGGCAATATCTTCAATTTTTAAAAAAGAGGTGGGGATAGCAAGCTTCTCTGCCCCCCATTTGACAATATAAATTCCGAAAGAAACAGCACTTAAACCATAAAGCGCTTTAATCATCAGAAAAGGCCAAGAAAGAATAGCAAAATCCAGAAGTGTTGGCCTAGGCAAGTACATTTTATTTTTAAATGGATAAAAAATATTTTGCACCGTCGAGGTAGGACTTGACCCCGATATAATTAATTCATTTTGATAACAAAATAAATCGTTTTTTATTTCCGGATAGAGAAGCGGATTCTCCCGCCCTTCTTCTAAAATTTTTTGAACTTTAAAAGGATGAATAAAAGTTAAAAAAAAGCTAGAGAACAATTCTTTCATATACTAAATATACTCCTCACACATGAGAATACGCTATTTAAGATATTCTTCCAAATTTAATGTAAGATTTGGATGAGTACCTTTGCTATAATGCCATTTCACTTTATCCTCGAGGGAAATGGCCTCCCACTCTAACTCTTGAGACTTTAAATAATATTTTTTTCCATCAACTAAAACTTCTGCCAATTTTTTGAAATCATTTTTATTATCATCTAAATCTACGACACTTATATAATCAGCATCTTTTGAAACCAGATCAAGAAGATTTTCAAGGGCCACACTTTTTATTTCATGAGGAGATGTAATTTCCAAATTTTGGTCTTTGTAACGAAGCAACGTTCTCTTTATATGGTCTTTATTATTCTCAATTAAAAAATCGACAATCTCTTTACTTTGTTCATTTTTTTTCAAAGTAATTCGCATTGGATTATGACCGAGAGATTTATCCCAAAAACTTTGCAATGGTAAGGTAAAAACCAATGTCGCATCTTTTTTCATTTTAATTAAAAAGTGATCCTTATCACGATTCACAAATGGCCCAGAAAAATTTTCATACTTATTCCACAGAGTTAAAATGGTCTCCCCATCACTATCTACAATAATCATTTCTGCCAATTTATCTTTGAGCTTTTCTTTATCAAAACTTTCGATTAGATCTTCCCCCCTGGCATTTTTCAATTCTTTGCTATAATCAACAAAAACAGAAGTAATATAAGAGCTTTTTCCAATCGGTGGAGGTGCTGTTTTTTGATTTTTAAAATCAATTAAAAATTTGGGGGAGCGATAACTTTTTAATTCAATAGTTTTAAGTGTGGCCAATTTATTCTGCAACCGACTTGGTAAAATATGTAGGTCATAGAAATAATTACTGGGAAGAAGAAAAAGTCCTTTAGTACGCAAATATTTATTATCAGATTTTTCATTGCCTTCTTCACTATACATGCCCTCCAAGGGAGCGTCATCCTTAACAATAAAGAGTCGGCGTTTAATATCTTTATCATTGGCCAGGTCAATTTCATTGACTTGCAAATAAAAGTCTTGAGAATAATTTATCTTATTGCCAATTAAAAAAAGCAACCTTTTTTTTTCAAATTGAAATTCAAGACTGAGGGTTTTTTCAGGCACAAAGAGGGTTAAGGGAAGAGTGATTTCTTCTAGTCTTATTTCTTCTTTAATTTTTAATTTCGTTAAGTAATAAAAATATTTATCAAGTTTTTGCTGATCGACAGGAATATTATTATCTTTAAAATAAAAGGTCTCCCCCTTCTTCAAAATCTCTAAATGATCTCCTTGAATTTTTTGTAATTCGCCTATTTTTTCTTTTTGTGGCAATAAAGTGTTTTCCTTTTCCCTTTGAGCGTTTTCTCTAAGTTGTTTTTTTTCAATAAAAAGGTAAGTAGCAACAAAAGAGACACAAAGACCTAAAAAAAGAATCAAATTGGTCTTTATAATGTTTTTCTTCCCATCTTTCATTTATTTATCCAATCGATTTATAACGATAAATAGTAATACTTAAAGCAACTAAAAGTATTGGTACAAACAGTATTGAAAAATAAAATGCTATATTAACCTCAGAAGGTGACATTAAAATTGCCGAATCTTTTAGAGTTGGAATATCAAAACTGACTAAACGATCTTCGTCACTTACAAAACTTACACTATTAATAAAAAGTTTTATATTATTTGAAATGTTTTTAAATGAGTTAAGTGCAAAGGATGAATTTCCAAAAACCACAATTTTTTGCTTCTTGTTCTTTTCAAGATTTCTTTCAAATACTCCAGCAATACTAATTGGGCCCTTTAAATCGTGTTCACCAAAAGAAAACTTACCGCTTTTTATTTCGTTCAAAGAAGTTTCAGCATAACTTTTTGGGTAGGGCGAAGTTTCCGCTAAAGAGTTAAAAATCCCACCTCTCTTTTGCCATTCACTATTTTCCTCAACCATTGAAACATAGGGAAAAAAAACTTGGCCATCAAAATTTTTTACAATTTCGCTATTTT
This sequence comes from Bdellovibrionales bacterium, assembly GCA_023250815.1. Lineage (GTDB taxonomy): Bacteria > Bdellovibrionota > Bacteriovoracia > Bacteriovoracales > Bacteriovoracaceae > JAHEZZ01. The sequence continues at coordinate 710 of JAHEZZ010000120.1, read as the reverse complement.
TTGAAAATGTTGTAATAATAGGAATAGAGCCTTTCGAACCATTTACATTCGCAAATTCATCAATAACTAATGTATTTTTTATTTCAATCCCTCGAGTTTTAAACCACTCTCTAAAAGCACCCGCAGGATCTCCAGCGACATCAGGATCAAGTGCAAAAAGAATATTGCCTCCCCTTTCAAAATATTTATCAAGCATTTTAATTTCTTGCGGAATAAGTCCTGATTTTGGCCCCCAAATAATGAGGGCCTTAATATTTGCTGGAATTTCATTCATTTGAAATAAAGGCAGAGGATGAATCTTGTAGCCTAACATCTCAAGCTGTGACCGAACATTTGTCATTCCGTCTTTATTGTCTGTAAAAAAATCGACTTCTTTATGTCCAAGAGTGACACCGATCACAAGCTCTTCTGGTCTTGATAGCTTAATCAAAGCATTGGCAATGGAAAGTTCTGTAAGTTCCCGAACGACTTGCAAATGTCCTTGATAGCGAATAATAAAAGCGGCGGTCGAATTGAGTTCAAATTGGGCCACTAAGTCTGGCCTTCTTGCTATATCAATTTCAAAAGTTTCGATATTGTTTTTTTCAAATTTATAAAGTTCCACCATGGCCTTTAGGGCCTCACGACTTTCTGGCACAGTCGCGATTGTAAATTGCAATTCATTGGGCATTGAGTGCAATATATTTTTAGTTTGCTCAGTTAAAGTATGA
>JAHEZZ010000119.1 GCA_023250815.1 Bdellovibrionales bacterium | reverse complement strand
ACAGCACCGTAGAAATCGCCGCCGTTAACGTCGTCTTACCATGATCCACGTGCCCTATCGTTCCTACGTTCACATGTGGTTTGCTTCTGTCAAATTTTTCCTTTGCCATGATTCGGTCTCCTTATAATAAACAGTGGCGCATTTTAATAAATATGCATTTAATAACTTGATGCTATCCAAAGAGTCAACATTATGTAGGAAGAGAAATCGTCTGACAACAGTCTTTTGACAGGATTTTTTTTGAAAATCTGTGGACACTAGAAAACAAACATGGAGCTCGAGACGAGGATTGAACTCGCGACCTCTCCCTTACCAAGGGAGTACTCTACCACTGAGCTACTCGAGCAACAAAAATCTAAAATGGAGCGGGCGACGTGAATCGAACACGCGACATCAACCTTGGAAGGGTTGCACTCTACCAACTGAGTTACGCCCGCAAATTTTGAGTGGTGGAGAGAGATGGATTCGAACCATCGAAGGTGTACACCGACAGATTTACAGTCTGTTGCCTTTGGCCACTCGGCAATCTCTCCATCTTTCTCTGTGTACTAAAAATGGAGCTGGCTATAGGAGTCGAACCTACGACCTACGGTTTACAAAACCGTTGCTCTACCAACTGAGCTAAGCCAGCAAAATTCATACACTAGAGCAGACTTTTATAATCTTAATCAACAGCAAAAATCAAGACAAATCTAAATCTTTTGAAAAGTAACGGTCCATGACAACGGTTGCTGCAGCGTGAACATTGAGCGTTGAAATTTTTCCAAGCGGCACTAATCTTATTTTAAATTTTATTTTTCTAAGAATGGCATGAGAAAGACCTTTGTCTTCAGAGCCAAGAAAAAAAGCTTTTAATGTATTTGAATTAAAATTTATTTTTTCTTTTTCTTCGGCATGCTCAGTGAGAGCAAAACAAGAAAAATTTCTCTCTTCTAAAATATCTATAATTTTCACCAGACTAGAAACATAAAAAATAGGTACAAATTCAATTGCGCCAGAGGCGATTTTGGCAAAAGACGGATTTAATTCTATCTCTTGCTTGGTGGAAACAATAACGGCATCAACAGCGTAAAATGCGCAGGTGCGAAGTATTGCGGCAGCATTTTGAACATCGGTAATATTATCCAAAACAATTATTTTTTTTATTTCTTTTTTGTCTATTTTTTTTAAAAGATCATTAGTGTCTTTTTTTTCTAACGAATTACAAAGTAAAAAAATATTAGTAGAAATTCTCTGCTGTCTAAAATCATTATCGGAAAAATATTTTTGAGCTTTACTTTGCAAGAGGTCATTTGAATGAAGATTAATTTTAACCCTTGACCAATCATACGCTTTGCCCAACTTATTTTTTATTGCCTTAAGGGAATCATCAGTAACAAAAATTTCAAAGTCCTCCCTTCCGGAGTTTAATAACGCCGCCTCAATACTGTGAAGGCCATGAATAAGTTGCTTGCTCATAATTATTTAAGCGAAGAATAAAGTGCTTGGCATTCTGATAATACAGAATCTAGCTTTACTTTTCTTTGCTCCCCAGTTCTTCTCACAGATATTTCAATCGTTCCATTTTCAATAAAATCTCTTTCACCAAAAGTTACCCGAAGAGGGATTCCTAAAAGTTCAGCGTCTTTAAATTTATGACCAGGCCCTAACTTTGGTCGGTCATCAAATAAAACTTCAAGGCCCCCGCTGATTAATTTATCATAAAGATCTTCAGCATCTTTGAGATATTTTTCATCTTTAATAATTGAAACTAAATATATCTGAAAAGGGGCAATTGAAACGGGCCAAATAATGCCTTTTTCATCATGTGACTGCTCAATTGCAGCAGCAATCATTCGAGTCACCCCAATTCCATAGCAACCCATTGTTGGAATAAAGTTTTTGCCATCTTCGCCCAAAACATTAACTTTAAGACTCTTTGTGTATTTGTCCCCCAGTTGAAAGATGTGTCCAACTTCAATTCCCTTCGTAATCTCAATGGGAAATCCCTCAATGGAAACATCACTTGATAACGCTAGACGGATATCCGCTTGAAAATATTTTTTGCAATCTCGCTCTGGTACCAAATTAAGAATGTGAAAATCTCTTTTATTTGCGCCAACAACATAGGCATTTTTAATCGAAATCTCGCTGTCAAAAAGAATTTTAATTTCTTCCGATAGTCCCTGCGGCCCAATATAACCTTTAATTAATCCTAATGTTTCAATTTCCTGATCATTCGCCATTCGCAAATGATCTCCTTTAATAATAGTACCTAACTTTATTTCGTTGACGGTATCGTCTCCCAAGGTCACCACCATTAAAAACTGATCCTTGTTATTTGAAATATATTTATACAATAAGCATTTTAAAGAAGTTGATTCCGCTATATTTAAAAAAGCACAAACTGAATCAATCGTCGACTTGCCAGGCGTTTCAACTTCTTCCTTTAGTTCCGATGTTTGCCGCTCAACCTTTTGAGATCTTTTGCTTTTTGCTTTTTCAATATTTGCAGCGTATCCACTTTTTTCACAGTGAATAATGGTATCTTCGCCATTTTTAGCAAGGACTTGAAACTCATGGGTCTTGGCATCACTACTCGCCATCGCTCCACCATCCGCTTCAACCACTATATATTTAAGGCCAATTCGAGAAATAATATTTTGGTATGCTTTATAAATATTGTCGTAAAAATCATCCAAACTTTTTTTATCTTTATGAAAACTATAGGCGTCCTTCATTAAAAATTCTCTTCCTCGGAGCAACCCAAAACGGGGACGAATTTCATCTCTAAACTTAGTGTTAATTTGATATAAAGCGAGAGGTAAATCTTTGTATGATTTGACACTGCTTCTAAAAATATCAACCACTGCTTCTTCGTTTGTTGGACTAATGCAAAGATCTTTTTTATTTTTATCTTTAAACCTGAGCATAAGATCACCCATTTTTTCCCAACGGCCTGATTCTTGCCACAATTCACCAGGGGTAATCACTGTCATTTGGATTTCTTGACAGCCGATATTATCAAGTTCTTCCCGTACAATTTTTTCTACTTTTCGAAGCGACCTTAAAAAGAAAGGCATATAATTATAAAGACCAGAACCTGCCTTATGAATCAACCCAGCTCGCATCGTGAGTTGATGGGAAGGAATTTCTGCATCACTTGGATTTTCTTTAAACGTTTGCCATAAGACCTTGCTTAATTTCATAGATATTTAAACCTTTAAAAAATTTAGTAGAAAGAGGGGCTTAGGGATTGTGGCAATTCAAAAGTCTGGAGTATGTGCCTATCAAGTGCATTTGATGAAACAATCTCATACGCGCCTTCTTCCTGGAGCAATTTACGACATAACAAATTGTGCAGATTGTGTCCCGATTTATAAGTGGTAATTTTGCCGGCGATTTCATATCCCAGTAGACTTATATCTCCAATGGTATCTAAAATTTTATGCCGAATTAATTCATCGGCAAACCTCAGGCCTTCTGGATTTAAAACTTTATAATCATCCAAAACAACCGCATTATCTAAAGACCCTCCCTTAATTAGGCCTTTCTGTTTTAAATGATCGACATCGCGAAGAAGACCAAAAGTTCTAGCACGGCTAATTTCTTCGATAAAATTTTCACAGGAAAATTCAAAAATTTTTCTCTGTGTTTTAATTAGGGGATGAGCAAAAACGATTGTTGAATCAATGACTAATCGACTTGAAGGTTCAATTTTAACCCACTTGTCACCGACCTCAACTTTTATCGTTTTTAATACTACCAAAAATTTTTTCGATTTATTAAGATTGGCAACACCCGTTTCTTTCAACAAGAAAACAAATGAAGCTCCAGAACCATCCATAATCGGAACTTCTGGGCCGTCAATTTCACAATACACATTATTAATTCCAATCCCATAGAGGACAGAAAGTAGGTGCTCGACTGTGTGTACTGAATTTGCACCATTTCCAAGCGTGGTATTATTTTCTGTGGTCCCAACTTTTTCAGCAGTTGCCACAAGAATCTCTGCGCCTTCTAGGTCAGTTCGCTTAAATTGAATTCCAAAATCTGCGGGAGCGGGGTTTAAATTTAAAGTAACTTTTTTGCCTGAATGTATACCAATGCCTGTAACACTTATTTTTTTTGCAATAGTTCTCTGATTGAGCATTTTTTCTCCATCAAGCTTATCGAGACACTTGGTGTCCTAAAAGTCATTGTGACACTTTAACTGAATTATGACATAAGTCGATCGGATATCCTACTTTTTGCTTTGCGGAAAATAAAGTGTTTTTGGAAATTTTATGCTTAGAGAACAACTTCAATCAAAAATTCATAAGGCCCAGGTCACAGAGGCAAATGTTGCCTACGTCGGAAGTATCACTATCGATAATGACCTTTTAGAAAAAATTAATTTATGGCCTGGCCAAAAAGTTTTAGTTGTTAGCAACACAAGTGGCGCCAGACTAGAAACTTATGTTATCAAAGGCCCTCCTGGGAGTGGAATAATTTGTATAAACGGAGCTGCTGCCCATCTCATCAAGGCCAAAGAAGAAGTTATTATTATCGGATTTGCCTTTTCTGAAACTCCAATTGAAGCAAAATGTATTTTGGTTGATGAAAAAAATAAATTTGTAAAATATCTTTAATTTTGTAAGCGAAGAATATGCTCACGACCTCGCGTAGAACATTCTCTCCCCCGAGGTGTTCTAATTAAATAACCCTCTTTTAAAAGATAAGGTTCATAAACATCTTCAATCGTTTCTCTATCTTCTGAAAGAGTGGCGCAAAGGGCCTCAATACCTACTGGGCCCCCTCCATAATAATCTAAAATAACATTTAAAATTTTTCGATCCATGCGATCTAAACCGGCCTGATCAATTTGAAGCATTAATAAAGTTTCATTTACATCTTCAAGACAAATAGCATTTCGATCATTGTAAATTGAAAAATCTCTCACCCTACGCAAAAGGCGATTGGCAATACGAGGAGTCCCTCTTGAGCACTTGGCCATCATATCCAACGCATCATCGTCCAAAGCAATTCCCACCTTGATGGCGTTGTGTTTTAAAATTATTTTTAAATCTCGCTCTTCATAAAAATCAAAATGAAGATGAGCAATAAAACGATCTCTTAATGGATTTGATAACATTCCAGGTCTAGTAGTTGCAGCGATCAAGGTAAAAGGCTCTAAATTAATACTCATAGTCCTTGAACTCGCACCTTGGCCAATAACAATATCAATTCTATAATCTTCCATTGCTGAATATAAAATTTCCTCAATGGCGATGGGCATGCGATGAATTTCATCGATGAATAAAATATCTCGAGCAGAAAGATTAGTGAGCAAGGCCGCCAAATCCCCTTTTTTTTCTAGGGCCGGCCCAGAGATACAATGAATATTACTGCCTAAGTTATGGGCAATTACATAGGCTAAAGAAGTCTTTCCCAGACCAGGGGGGCCAGAAAGTAAAACATGATCAAGCGCCGAGGACCTTTTAAGGGCCGAATGAATCATCACTTCGATATTAGAAACTACCGGTTTTTGTCCAATAAATTCAGATAATTTTTTAGGCCTTAAGCTCTGCTCTGATTTTGATTCTAAACTGTTAACCTGAGGTGACAGTAAACGTGCTTCTTCTGTATTCAAAGTGTGAGCTCCTTAACAATTTTTTTAAATAGTTCTTCAGAGGATTTCATTTCATTATTTTGTAGGATTTTTTTGGCAATTTTAATCGCTACATCTTCTTTAAAACCCATTTCTTTACACATTAAAATAGCATCCGAAAAAAACTCATAATTGCCACGGTCTAACGCTTCTATTTCATTTCTCTTTTTGTTATTGGTGATTTTGAGATCCATAAAATTCTTTTTAAACTTTTCTGTCAGATCTAAAAGGATTTGAGATGAAGCCTTGGGGCCAATCCCCGGAACTTTTCTTAATGCCTCTTTGTCTTCAGTAATAATTGCTCGAACAACTTCAGAAGCTCCGAGAGCACTAATCATTGAATAAGCTGATTTTGGGCCAACTCCCTTCACCGAAAGAAGTTGTTCAAAAATATTTCGATCTTCCAACGTTTTAAAGCCAAATAAATCTTGACCATTTTCTTTAAATATTTGAGAAGTAAATAATTCTACTTCTTGATTTAATCCCAACAAAAAATAAACATAAATTTCATAACCTAAACCAGAACTCGTTTTAATAATTACCTTCTGCTCGTTAGAACTAATAACTAATCCCGAAATGAGTGCAATCATAATTCCTTCAATTGTTGTAAAACTTTTTTATTATTTTTAAGGGCCCCACTCAAAGAATTGCCATTTCTTTTATTATTTAAATTTTGGTTTAAAATTTTTAACTTGTCTCTAAGCAAGGCATGGCAAAGGGCAACTGCTACGCCATCACTTTCATCATGAGTATTGAAATTCTTTTTGCCAAAATAATTTTCCAACATATTAACAATCCCCTCTTTTGAAGAGTGGCCATGTCCGGAAACTGTATTTTTAATTAAATTTGGCGAGTATTCATAAATTTTTCCAGGATAAACATTTAAAATGGCCCCCAGCATCGCTCCTCTCGCCTGAGCGAGCTTGGCCAGTGATGAAACATTTTTAACGTAAATCAGAGACTCTATTGAAACTTCATTCGGAGAATATTTTTCAATTAACAATTTTGCCGCTGAATGAATGGGCCCCAATCTGGGCAAAAATTCTTTGTAACTCGAAAAATTGAGAACCCCAGAATCGATATATTCAATTTTTTTTGAAGACCACCTCAAAACGCCAAAACCTGTAAATCTCGAACCTGGATCTATACCTAATATTATCATTGTAAAATTAAATCATTCGACCAAGTCGGTGTCTAATTTTAAATTTAACCCATCGCTCTTTTTCGAATAAAATTGCCAAGGTAAAAAGAAGCCGTTCCCAAAATAAACTGCGCTAATCCAAGCCTAGAGTAATCCCCGCTAAGAAGACCGGTAATTAAACAAATCCCCACCAGTAAAAAACCAATAATTTGCAATGCTAGCCCTGCGTAATATGCCAAATTATAACCTTTATTCTTATCTTATTCTTCGCCATTTAATATAACATCTATTATCCTTTTTCCACTCAACAGCGGAAAAAAAATGACAACTATTCTGAAAGCAGACGTGATTGTGGCCGAACGCCAAAATCACTTAAGCAATCTTTGTACCGAGCTCAAAGCAAATGGAGTGACACCGTGCTTGAAGGTCATACTTGTCGGCGCAAATCCTGCCAGTATTATTTACACCAGAAATAAAAAAAAATTCTGTGAAAAAATTGGCGCCTCCTGTGAAATTATACATCTTGCAGAAAATACTTCTGAAAAAGAGTTTTTAGATAATCTTCGCCAGCACGCCAATGATAAAAAGGTCCATGGACTTTTTGTCCAACTCCCTCTTCCATTGCAACTTGAAAAAGTTCAATTCAGTCAGATCATTCCATGCACCAAAGATGTTGACGGATTTCACCCTTTAAATCTTTCTGCATTGATAGAAAGCAACAATAATACAAACCATCTTTTGCCCTGTACTCCAAGTGGGATTTTAAAACTTCTGGCATTTTATAAAATAAGCACAAGTGGTAAAAATATCGTAATTGTTGGTCGCAGCCTGATTGTTGGGAAACCCCTAGCACTTATGCTCACTAATCAAGATGCCACTGTCACCATCGCACACTCAAAAACAAATGATTTAAAATCACTTACCAAATCTGCCGACATTGTTATTGCGGCAATTGGAAAAACTCATTTTTTAAATAAAGATTTTTTTCGAAATGATAAAAAACAAATTGTGATCGACGTTGGCATTAATAAAATTGGCGACAAAATAGCAGGTGACGTTGATTTTGAGAGTGTAATGCCT
>JAHEZZ010000254.1 GCA_023250815.1 Bdellovibrionales bacterium | reverse complement strand
CGTAGTAATCATTGAGTTCAGATAAAAAATCATTTGAAAGTTTTTTGCTTGTACACTTCCTCGTTTCGAATCTCCCATGTCCAGATTCTGTCACTTCAAAGCTGTTCTTACTGTTCGATGCTATATTTAAGAGTTCTTTTGCTTTTTTATATAACTTCCTCTGATTTTTTTTCAAAGAGGCAATTTCTTCACTTGGCGGCCTGCTGTGGAGTTTTTCCACCTAAGGCGGGAATTTGTTCATTAACCCAGTTTGACCAGTGGTCTCTCATCATTTCTTTAATTTTTTCCTGAACTTCCTGATTATCTATTAAATCATCTTGATTATTTAAACTCTGTTTAAAACTATTCACCTTTCTGTCAAACATTTGAGTCAAGTCTTCAATAACTGAATTTTTATATACAGCTTTTTTCCCAAGCGATTTACTTATAATCTTCTTGATCTTCTGTGCTCTTTCATTTGAATTAACAGAAACAATTATCTTCTTATCTTTCAATTCAATATGGCCCAATATCGTATTATCCCAAGACTTGTGTTTTTTGTTACCCTTTTTATACCAAGTAAATTCTAATTCTTTGAGTTCCCCGTTAGAATCAAAAATCGCTTCTTCCAACAACTCCTCTCTTGTTGAAATAATATCTAAGCAATGAAGTTTTTCAAAGACCTCATCAAATGAATCCACTTCGTAAAACAGCTTTTGAGGAATGATATCATCACCATCGGTATTACAAATTCTTGGAGGTTTTGGATTTAAAATAGAGTCGTGAAAATCATGGTATAAGTCTAAAAAATCAAAATGATATTTCTTTAAAATATCATTGCTTATCGTCGGATATGCAATATTGATATGATTCCTTAATTCTTGAATCAATCGTTTCATACTGGGTGGAATGGCAAAGGGAGAGCATGCCTCTAACGTTGTTACCGCTTCAATTGTTACAAGTTTTCCAAATAAAATATCACCTTCCTGCGTCGATTTTGATCCCATTTTTTCCACAACATTATATTCTTCAAAGGTAAATAAATCCTTTAATTGGTAACCTTCTCCCTTTATGCATTTGATTATTTCAAAGAAGCTAAAAGGAGACTCCAGACATTTTTCTATATAGTCTATTTGTAGTGAAGATAACTGGTTCATCTTACAATCAAGCAGTGCTCGTCCGATCTGTATGTCATGGTATTTATCATCCATCACTGTTGTATTTTCAGGATCAGGAGTCCAATCATAAAAAAACCAAGGCATAAAAATTTGATTTTGATGTGCCTCCGGATCAAATTCTGGTGCATCGTCGTCCCAGCAACTAAATTCATCCCATGCTTCAAAAATTGATTCTTTACCATATTTCGTCATAGCAAACTTCATCATGATGTCAACGAGCTCATTTCTGCTTTTGTGCATTTTAGACCAGCTAAATTCTTGTGAGGCAATGCCATTATTTAAACAACACTTTTTATACTTTTTCCCACTGCCGCAATGGCAAGGATCATTTCGACCAATTTTCATATTGTGATTTCTCCTATTACTTTTATTTTTCGTCACGTAGCTTCTTCGCAAAAAAAAATATTATCTAAGATTCCAATTCACTGGCAAACAATTTATTCAAATAGACTTTACTAAGTGAAAAAAGACAAGTGCAGCTACAGGGAATAAGCAATGATCACGAGTGTTGGGATTTTTTTGAAGGGCAAGCTTTAAGAAGCTGATTTGGTTTTATTTAACGATTTTACATTCACCATTTTAACTTTTCCTCTGGACACTTGAATTTCAACACTATGACTATTAAAATTTAATATTTGATTATCTTTTTTCTTTAGGACGTCGTCAAAAATAACACCTAGCAACTCACCTGATTGGCCAAAAAATCCAACCCCATTCTCTAATTTATAAAATAAATGATATGTATGCGTTGATTTCTCTTCATAGACAACTGTTGGGTCTTTTTAAATACGCTCAAGCAATTCAAGCAGCATGTCCGATGGAATGATTTCAAAGTGCGCATTTATTGCGTGTCTTAATTCACTTTCGCCTATGATCACTCGATCACCCAGTATGTCTGTAATTACTGCAACAATTTTACGACTATTCATTAATTTAAACTCCGTCATCTATTTCATTTTAATTTAAAACCAAAAGTTAAATACTGGCCAATAGATTTTATTTGATTTTTTTACTCTGGTATTAGTCGCGTTACTGATCGGCGAGAAATCCCTAATTTTTTTGCAATAAGAGATTTATTTTTATGCTGGGCCGATAGATTTTGAATTTCATTTCATTTTGTTTTGTTTTGCTTGAATGAGGGGAGGGCGGCCTAGTCTGATGCCTTTTGATCTCGCGCAGCTCTTATAGGGTTGTGACAATATCAGAAACTGATCTACCCCAGCGGTCTAATTTCAAAACTAAAACAAGATCAACTTGTCGTTTGCGGCAGAGGTCTATGACATTTGTTCGCTCAGGTCTTTTTTTTGCTCCAGATCCAATATCAGTCAAGACATGAGTCACTTTCCAATTTC
>JAHEZZ010000016.1 GCA_023250815.1 Bdellovibrionales bacterium | reverse complement strand
TGCCCCAGGGCACGTCTGCGTTTTTTCTCCTCTTCAAAACGCAATCTGGAAAAAACTAACACCAAATCTATCCAGCATTAATTAGTGGAATTGGTATTAGACAAAAATAATATTAAAAATCTTTTTTACTTATATAGTGGCCATAACTAATACACAAGCCGAAATTATTAAAGTATGATTGAAGATTATAACCAAGGCGCAAAATATGATCACTCCAAGCGAACTATCTCAGAAAAGAATAAAAAAAATGGTGCAAACATTTTGCGACAAATCGGGAACTGTCACTCACCCTGATCCATCTGTCAGTGAAGGTGTAGAGCTAGGACTCGCTCATCATATGGACACTCTGGGAAAACCCCTCTGCCCGTGCCGCTTTTATCCCAATAAGACAGAAGAAATAAAACACCGCACTTGGGTTTGTCCCTGCGATGACATGCAAATTTATAAATACTGTCACTGCTTATTATTCGTAAACAAAGAAGGCATGCCGATCACTGAATATCTTCCCGACGGCCATGACGGAAAATCTTACGGCATTATTAAAGATCCAACACCTGATAAGGGGCGAGCATTAAAATCAAAGGCCCATGAACGAGAAGAAGAGCGAAAAAATCGCCCAAGCTAATCAAAATTATACTCAATAATAAGTGACTGAGTATGAAGTATCGGCCGACAACGAAGTCCGAAGCAAATCCAAGCTCAAATTTATTCGTTTTGTAAGGCGAGTTTTTCTGCTCTTTCCTTCATCACCTTTTCTTGAATATTATTTGGCGCTTCAGAATAACGAGAAAACTCCATGGTAAAAGTCGCCTTGCCCGCAGACATAGAACGAAGTTGAGATGAATAACCAAACATTTCAGAAAGGGGAACCTCTGCTACCACAATACCATCGCCGTTTGGATCAGTTTCTGATCCTTGGATTACGCCTCTTCGAGAAGAAAGATCTCCAATGACGGAACCTTGGTACTCTTGGGGAGTGGTCACTTCCACTTTCATTAAGGGCTCAAGAATAACAGGACTGGAGGCCTTAATCGCCTGTCTCATTGCCATTCTTGAGGCAATTCGAAAGGCCAAGTCTGATGAATCCACATCATGGTAAGCACCGTCTTGCAAAAAAACTTCAACGTTAATGACAGGGAAAGCTGCCAATGGGCCTTTGTCCATAACGTCTTTAAAACCTTTTTCACATGATTGAATATATTCTCCGGGAATTGATCCACCTTTAATTTCATTCACAAAACGATAAACCTGATCTTCTCTCTCCTTTCGATCAGCTGCTAGTGGCTTGATATAACCTACAACTTTACCAAATTGTCCGGCACCACCGGTTTGCTTTTTGTGGGTATAATCAAATTTGGCATTATTTCTAATTGTTTCTCGGTAGTTCACTTGAGGAGCACCGACGATGCAATTAACACCGTATTCTCTCTTCATTCTTTCAACATAAATTTCAAGATGGAGTTCACCCATTCCAGCAATTCTAGTTTCAGCAGACTCTTCATCTGTGTAAACATGAAAAGTAGGATCTTCTTTCATAAAGCGAGAAAGCGCTTTAGACATTTTTGTCAATTGGTCTTTATCTTTTACAGAAACAGAAAGTTCGATCACGGCAATTGGCACATGCATCCCTTCACATGAAAGCGAGGTGTTTCCATCTTCTGCTACAAATGTGTCCCCTGAAGCACAATCTACCCCAATCATCGCCACAATATCCCCAGAACCTGCAGAGTCAATATTAGACCTATCGTTAGCGTGCATTCTCACCAGACGTCCAACTCGGATGCGTTTGCCAGTTCTTGTGTTGACAATACTTTCCCCTTTTTTCAAAGTTCCTTGATAAATACGAGTATAAGTCAGCTGGCCAAATTGTTCGTCGGTAATTTTGAAGGCCATACACACTAAAGATTTATCGTTATTTGGCTCGAGATCAATCTTCTCATGTTTATCGTTGTCGATGGCCTTTGGTTTCTCACAGGTAAGAGGAGAAGGAAGGTATCTTGAAACAGCATTGAGAAGTAACTGAACACCTTTATTTTTAAATGCTGATCCCATAAAAACGGGAGTCATTTTTAAACTTCGAGCACCGGCCCTCACTGCAACATGAATATCTTCTTCAGTTGGTTCTATCCCTTCTAAAAGTTTTTCCGTTAATGAGTCATCAAAGGCCGAAGCTGCATCAAGCAGAACTTCCCTTTGTTTTTCCAACTCATCAACTAATTCAGCTGGGCATTCCTCAATCCTGACGTTTTCGCCATTCTCCCCATCAAAATAATAGGCTTTGCGAGTGATAAGATCGACGACTCCACAAAAGCTATCTTCTGCACCGATTGGAATTTGCATCATCACTGCATTGTGATTGAGTTTTTCTTTAAGTGCAGCAACACCTTTATAAGCATTGGCCCCCATGCGATCCATTTTATTTAAAAAGGCCAAACGAGGAACCCGGTACCGACGCATTTGACGATCGACGGTAATAGATTGTGATTGAACTCCCGCCACTGAACAAAGGACTAAGATGGCACCGTCAAGAACCCTGAGTGATCTTTCCACTTCAACAGTAAAATCCACGTGCCCCGGAGTATCGATAATATTAATTCGGCAATCTTTATCTATACCTTCAGCGTAAGTGATGCCCTCATCGTTAATCCCGGCCCAATTTACAGTGGTAGCTGCCGATGTAATGGTAATCCCTTTTTCTTTTTCTAGCTCCATATGATCCATGGTCGCACCTGCACCGCCCCCTCTCACTTCTTCAATTTTGTGAATTTTGTCACAATAAAAAAGAATTCGCTCAGTCAAAGTTGTTTTTCCTGAGTCAATATGTGCCGAGATGCCAATGTTGCGGGTTTTCGCCATGAGTTTCATTACTGCTCTCCCAAATAAGAATCCTGATCTTTCGTAATAAAAAATCAGTTAATACATAATCAATAAAAACTTTCGCATAGTAGAGGAATGCCCAATTATACGTCAATCAAATATTACGCCACTACCTGTTCATGACAAAATGCTTCAGAAAATATTTTTAAGAGCTCTAAATTGACAATTTACAGGCAATGAAAGGCCAGGTAGTTTACCTCCTCTTTCAAACATATATTTCAAATAAAAGCGGGCCCATAAATGAGCGAACTGACAAAAAACGAGCTCTATGAATCAGTAAAATCTTTAGTAGAATGCGATCATCCCCACCTTCATCTAAACCAACATAAACTTTTCACATTATTTTCTATTGCCTTTCAATATTTACTCTTCAGTTCCACCAAAAATCCCGGGGCCTATATTCTGCGAGTTGAAGATAGCCTTCTGGCCGACCGTTTGAGTAAAAAATCCAAAGATCCCAGCACTAGAAAATTTATGCAAACCTTACTTATCCCCAGAAAATTTGCCTATAACAAATCGCTTTTTTATTTAGATTTTTTTAATGCCACCAGCTGGAATTTGACAAGAGAACTTTCCAAAGAAAAAGTCAAGGCCGCCATCATTGTGAAAAATACTTCAAGCCGTCCACTAAGTGACTCTGTCATAGATCAATCGGGCGAGGAATCGCAGGGACAAAATGCAGTTTTACCCAAAGATTATTATTTAAAATCACTCAAAGAATTTGTTCCAAGAACCATCACTATTGCCTTTGAAGAAAATTATGATGATCTCCATGTCATTCATTTTCCTTTTATCAAAAAAGAATCGGTAAAATCTCTTTCTGGAGTGACGGTGGGAAAAGATGTCGATTGGGATTCTATGGATTAGAAAGATTGAGCTATTTGTCTTTCAAGTTTTTTCATTTCCAAAAGTCTCTGCGCTTCATCCACTGCTCGTGAGGCATCCAGCATGCCACCAGCGACACATTTTTCTTTAAGCTCCCCTGAACTTCTTGCCGAATCAATAATTAATTTCTTAAGTTGCTTATAATCGAGAGTGCTATATTGCGATTTAAGAAGAGCGGCAACTCCAGTGACAAATGCCGTCGCTTGACTCGTTCCCGTTAAATATCCCGCTCGTCCTCCGGGAAGAGTTGAACGAATACGTGTTCCCGGCGCTGAAATATCAGCTTTAGTTTTTCCAAAATTAGAACTTGGGCCAAGTCGTCCATCCGAATCGTGGTTAATCACTGTAATAATATTAGAAAGCCCATAACTTGCAGGATAATAAGCATTTTTTATATCATCGATATTAGAACTTCTGTTACCTGCCGCTGCTACTATTAAAATTCCCTTCTCTTCAGCTTTTTTCAAGGCCCGCAATTCCTCTAATGAAGCACCTGGGCCACCACTTGAATAATTGATAATATCGACATTTTGTTCAATGGCAAATTCAATGGCAAGAACTGTCGACTTCAAATTGTCACTGTCACTGGCCGTAGGATTATAATATTTGAGAGGAAGAATTTTTACATCGGGAATAACACTTTTAATAACTCCGGCAATATGGGTACCGTGCCCATGCATATCTTCTGGTTTATTTTTATCTTTGGTACCTTTAGAAAAATCCATGCCATAATTTCCTGAACTAGCAAGTCCCCTAGGAATCTCAATATTATTTTTGATAAAACTGTGATTATAATCGATACCTGTATCAATCACCGCCACTAAAACACTTTTTCTTATGGTCTTTTCTGTATTAGATCCCAATTTTTCCCAGGCCTCTCTAAGGCGAATGGAGCTGACTTGGTACTCTTCAGTAATCGCCCAACTTCCATATTCTGAAAAAATAAGTTCTTTTTCAAAAAGCGGCCGACTTGTTTTGACGATACTATCGACGATTTTATTTTTAGAATTTTGTTCAAGAGCATAAATATTTTGACTAATCACAAAGAGTGTCAGTGCAAAACCCATCACGCTGCTCAATTTATTTTTTAGTCTTAACATCGTTTACTTTCCACTATAATTATCAATAATCGCAATTCATTTTGCGAAAGACTGGGCGATTATATATCCAAATAAAGTTTGCATGATAGTGCTTCTTTTAGACTTAGAAATTTTGTTTAAACTGTCTAAACTTTAAACGAAAAAAAAGGAACTCTGGCCCTTTGAACTTTTGGTGGTGGGAATAGAGGTGGGATAGAGATGGCCTTCATTCGAAGTCCAGTTTATTGAGATTGGCCGATGGTGGGATAATCGATTTCAAAGGGCCAAAGTTTCTTATTCTCTTTGGTGGCCAATCACTTGATCCACCTATTGCACTTTATGTGCCAATAATTTAGACAGCTGTATTAGAGTCAATCACTCAACAAACCCTTAAAAAAAGGTTGCTCTCCTCCAAAACAACGCTACTCGTGGTTCATTCTGACATTACTTGAAGGTGCCAAACAGATTCGATCCCAAAATGACACCTGCTTCTGGTAGAATATTGTTAATCGACAACTTGGCCAATTGCTTCGACTCCAATGCTATTTAATTTTTCTTTCGCTGCTCTGGTGATTCCTTTTGGAAAGGCCAGTGATAATTTAGCGTCAGCTTCCTGGCCTAAAAATCTTCGGATTTCTTTTGCTTCTTGTGCCTGTGAGAAAATACTTTTTCCCTTACTTCCCTTACTTGCATCCATGATCATTTCAAGGGTCATTGGTTTTGAATAGTTTTTTACTTCTACCCAATTTGTTCTATTGCCGGGCAAGAACTGGTGTATGTCAAACTCTTTGCTATTTAGCCATTTTTCTAAATCTTTAGGAGTGGCCCCAGGCCCAATTCTTTCGGCAATTACAGGATACTGCTCTTTAAATTTTGCCCAGGCGGCAGGGTCTACTTTGGCGTCTAATGCGCCCACTTGTTTAATAATTATTGGTGCTAATTTCCCATTGCCGAGCAATTCGCCAACTGGGCCGACATTATCAAGACGAGATGCCACTTCAAGCTCACCAATAGCACCAGTTAAATCACTATGTGGAATCATTTTCCAATGCTCGGAATTGCTTCCATCAAAAGGTGCATTGAGATCGCCCTTTTTAATGGCCTTGGCAAAGGTTTCCTCTAATTTTTCATAACTGGTGTCAATTTTTACCAAAGCGTCTTCAATCATTTTGCCAAATGCTTGATCGTGATATTTGGTCACCATAGACAGCAATTTTTTACGTACAGTGTTTTTTTGATTTATTGAATATGCAATGACTTCTCCTAATGTTGGTGGCCTGCCATTCTTTGCTTTAAAAGCATTGTAAAACTCTTGAGTGTTGGGAAATGATTTTCTAACTTCGGCAAGCTCCCTCCCTACTTCCGGAAGTTTTGCGGCAATAGAGTTAGCTCCAGCTGGAATTCCTTGGTCTAAAATTGCGCTTGCCCTATATTCGTCACCCGGAGTATGCAGCGATTCGAATTCATCTAGACGTGCTTTATAAGTTTCCATGAGAATAGTTTGATTTGCGCTCATTATTTGTTTTTCTTTTATTTTGGCGGCAGCTTTATACCGCTCTCTCATTGCTCCTGGCTTAATTGACTCGGCAGATTTATCAATGTCTAAATCTGAAAATTTAACTATTTTTTTATTTCCTTCAACTTCGATAGTTAAAGAGTCTTCAGTTGTAATTATAATTTTTCCAGTCGGAGTCTCACCAGATTTTAAATGCAAAGTCACAGTTTGTTTTTGATACTGTGCCCTCTTTACCGTGGCCAAGATAAATTGCTCATCTGTTTTTAAGGCCTCACCCTGATTAAATCCTTTTGAATTTATAAGAACATGATTTCGCCAATAGTCTGCGGATTCCGTAAGATCGCCTTCTGTCCAATATTTTTGATATTCTGGATGAGAAAGAAAAAATTCATGAGCAAGTTTTTTTGCCTGGGCACTTGATTTGCCCACAACTTGTTCAGCTAAATCTATTGGCAAACTTGGAGGAGCGTAATCACCCGCCAATACCGATTTTAATTTGAAGCTTCCATCAACTCCAGAAGTATCCATAACAATATGAATTTTATTAGTAGCAACGGATTGTCCTTTTACAACCGGTTTTCCTATTGGGCCTGCTCCTTCAAGAGCAACTGTTTCTCCATCTTTTAACTCTCTCAAAATGGAATACCCAACAGGTTTTTCAGATTCAAGAGTAAGGGCAAAAACACCAAGCTTCGGTTGATACTCGGCCACTTTAATTGTGAAACCTGGAAAACTTTTATTCAAATCATTAAAAAGATCTGCAGGAATTGGTAGGCCTTTAGCGACGTAATCATGGGCCAGTTTAAATGCCTCTTGTAAAATAGGTTCTTTCATCAACTCGGTAGGAGAAGTCCATCTTGTAACGGTTGAAAGTGACCGATCGGCAAAGTCACCAAAATGTCCGCGAACAGCTTGAAAATCAGAGTCAATAACCGAGACTTCATTTTCTCTTCTAACTTTAGCAAGGTCTTCGCCTGCAATTTCTAAGGACTGATCACTCGTGAGGCATTTGGGCGTTGCCCAGGCATTTTGTTGAAAAACAAAAGTGTACGCCCATAACAGGATTAGTAGAGGACTGCTTTTAATAAAATTCAGTTTGAACTCCTGAATATTTATCGGTAATTAATTGCTATAACTGAGAAGATGCAGATTGATTTAGTTTGATATTTTTTAGACAAAATTTTATTCTGCCTACTCGAATATACTGGTCAAAGAATTGAAGGCACCAATTATTTTTTTTTGTGATCGAGTGCTAAACTCAAAGTTCCAGTGCCTGTCGGCGCTTCACTGCTATCATCGTTAGAATCATCGCCAGAACGAGATCTTCTCCTTGAAGTATTCTCGTCGGAACCCTTGGAGCCAAACTCTAAATTTTTCTCAAAATTAGTAGGAGAAGAAGCGGCGTCGATGGCCACTTCAAAAGAAATAATTTTATTTAAATATAAATCAGTAAGATGTTGGTCAAAGGATTGGCTAATTTCTTCTTTTTTCCCCAATTCAATTGAAGTGTAAATAGAACTGAGCGGCTCCTCTCCTCTGATGGCCTGTCTTACTCCCACAGTATTGATCATAATTTCTTGAGCACACACTCGCCCCTTTCCATCCATCGTCGGCAGTAGTCGCTGCGAAATGGTGCCAGTCAAACAATCCGCCAAACGCAATTTAACATTGTTTTGCTCTTCCGGAATAAACATCGAAACCACACGATTAATTGTCGATTGAGCATTGGTTGTATGAACCGTTCCAAAAACCAAGTGGCCGGTCTCCGCTGCCTTGATGGCAATCTGAATAGTCTCAGCATCCCGCAGTTCTCCGATAACGATAATGTCGGGGTCCTGCCTTAGGGCGCCTCTTAGCGCAAGTTGAAATGAGTTGGTATCATCGCCAATTTCTCTTTGAGTGATACGACATTTTTTAGAGGAAAATAAATACTCAACCGGATCTTCAATAGTCAGGATATGCTCTTCTCTGGTGGAATTTATTTCTTCTAACATGGCGGCCATAGTGGAAGATTTTCCAGAGCCAGTAACTCCAGTAATTAAAATCAAACCTCGAGTTGAATTGGTCATTTTGGTAACCGCAGCAGGCAGCCCCAATTTACTTAAAGTGGGCACAACCATACTGATAATCCGAAGAATCAGCGCTGACTTTTTTTGAAACTTTAAAAAACTCACTCGCACACGACAAAGATTTCCAAACTGATAAGAGCAATCGTGCTCCTTTAATGTCTCGTATTTTTTCATGATCTCTTCATTGCCAAATAATATGCTACAAAATAGCTTCATATCTTGGGCAGTAATCGCTTCTCCGGTAATTTTTTTGAGATCACCTTTCATGCGCAAATAGGGAACCTCACCTTCCCTCAGGTGCACATCGCTGACAGATTTCTCCACGCAAAAATTCAATAATTTCTGTAAAATCGCTAAATCATACGCCATAAATTTACCATTAATCGGTCAAATGGTGGGAATACTTTAACTATACCACTCGTAATATTGAGTTTTCCAAACAGGAAAACTCAAACGTGAGGAGTATATTACCACACCCTAGTTATTTTGAAATGACTGGAGTGCTTGTGCCATAAATTCTATCAGAAGTTGTTCCATCGCCGGAGCTAATCTTACAAATAGCGAGCTTATCTTTAAATATTTCTTTCATGCCCTTTGCAAATCCAAGATTACCTTTAATCTTTTTATCATCTATTTTTAGACATTGATCAAATCCCTCAGTAATGGAATTGATCTGATCAACAGGCGGGCATCGAAATCCATCTTTTTCCACACTTGACTTGAGAGAGGTAAATGCCTCAACCAGATCGTCAAAAAGAATACCCATATTATAGGCCCCCGGCACAGTAGCGCCTTTCTTGGTCACAATCTCCGGTAAAATCTTACCATTCTGATCAAAAGTATAATTTCTGTTCCTACCATCGGCCAATTTTTTACTCATAACAATTTGCTTATTTTCCAACAATTTAAAAAAATTTGGAACCGGACAGTCTTGCTTCTCTTTGCAATTTTCTGCATTCGCCAATTTATTAATTGCTTGTAACGAGTTAAGACAAGGGTAAACGTTATCCCTCACATTCTTTTTAGTTTTTTCCGAGGTAAATAGTTTATTAGCTTCGGTGTATTCATGTTTTTTCATTGCTTCTTCTATTTTCTTCTCTCTCTTCGCCATACAATCTTTATCCTTTGAATTCTCACACCCCGTATGAACTATCTCCGTTTGGACATGGATCCCAACGGGCGCTGCTGGCGGGTGAGAAAAAGGTCTCAAAGTTACTTGAGGAGCTGGAGAGGTCTTCCCCTCTATTTCAATTTGCTCCGCTCTCACCTTCGCCTTAGCTTCTCTGTCTTCTGCTTGCTGCTGCCTGTGTTCTGCTTGGGCAGCTAAACCTTCATCTGTAAGCCCTGCTCTCGCAATATTTGCTAAAAGAAAATAGGCCATGAAAATCGGCCACAGGGCCTTATTATATCGCATCGATCCCCCTTTAAAACCTTCACGCTAACTTGTCGTACTTTCCGTGAAAAATCTGTAAATCGAATACTTTAAAATTTTCGTTAGACAACAAAAATCCTCAATATTTTAATCTTTTAAGTTTTCTAAAAATTATCCGTAAAGTGAAGAGGCAGAGAACTGGGTAAGGATAAAATAGTGACTTTTAAAAAAATTAATTTATTAATTATATTAATTTTGGCTGTCAATTCACCCAATGCAAATTGCAATTCTGGTGATCCTACAGAAAAAGAGACCAATGATATAGCCGCATGCCATGATACGTTAACCCATAATTTCCATAAGAGAAACAAGTCAGTGGCGGATCAATATGCTTACAAGATCTGTCGCGATGAAAAAGTACAAAAAGAGGTTTTGTTTAAGAGTAATAATGAATTTATCTCATGCCTTGAAGTGCTAACGGGAGATGAAAAAGTTCCAGAAAATATAAAAAAGTCAGAAGAAAATGGAATATTATGTACCAAAGAGGAGATGCAAAAAGCTTCTAAAGAACCTACATTTCCCAATTGTATAAATATTCATTTGCAATCAACATTATTGCCGACCAATTCTCATGCAATTAAAAATTGCTCCAATCAACAAGTATTAAACGCAAGTATCTATCCGAGTTTTAAAACATGTTTGGAATCAATAAAAAACGCTAATTATTCATTTACCGGTGATCATGAGTTTCCTTGTAACGATGTAAAAACACTAAAGATGCTATATGAAAAAAATATGGCCAATGCATTTCCCAAATGTTTAAAAGAATATCATAAAAACATACACCCACTTAGTGTTAGTTTGGCCGCCTGTAGCGATCCAGAATTATTGCAGGCAATTGATAAAAATGAGACGGGATTTTCTAACTGTATAACGGCTTTTTCGAAATTAAATCTAAAAGGGGCCTATCTTGCGCTCTATTGTGCTGACAAGGAAATACTAAAAGCTAGCGAAGACTCTAAATTTTTAAGCTGTTTAGAAACAAATACCACAAAGAGTAAGGCGGCAGGTCTAAGTCTTTGTCTAAAAAAAGTCAGCAATTCTCTTCAATGTAATGCTGGATTTCTGGCCCATTTTATAGAACAAAATGGTGCTAACGAAGCTTCTGTTGTTGGAAGCGTCTCTCGAGGCCATCAAAAAGAAGGAGAGACACCTGCCGCTTCCTCAAAAAATGGACAACAAGGAACAGTGAAAAAATAAAAAGAACCGGAATTGGTATTAGAATATAGAAGTTTAGATTTAGGAAAAATTTCCCCTTAATCAATCACTACAATTTTAATATCACTTTTAGAAGAGCTTCCTCTAGTGCAAGATAATCGGCACTCTCCAAAAAGTAATCAAAGCTAATGCGAATTGCGCCCTTTGCTTCTCTTTCGCTGAACCCCATATTGAGCAGCACCCGAGAAGGCCTGAGAGAAAGAGAAGCACAGGCCGGGCCGGTGCCCACATCAATGCCCGCCAAATCAAAATGTATCAGAACCTCATCGGATTTTTTTTCCTTGAAAATAACCAAAATTGTATTGCTGGCGCGCAAATGGTCCTCTTTAGGGCGAACAATTCCTATTTTATCGCCTAATTTTTCTTCCAAAATTTTTTCAATTTTATTTCGGTAAGATATGACTTCGTGATATTTTTTAGAATTAAATTTTTTAACCCCTTCTTCTAGCGCCAACAACACCGAGGCAATTCCCATAAGATTTTCCGTTCCACTGCGAATATTATTTTCTTGCCCGCCACCGGAAATTAAAGCTTCAATCAAATTAATTCGCTTCTTTTTAAAAAGGGAAAAACCACAGCCCTTCATCGCTCCAAATTTATGGCCGGAAAAAGTTGCGGCATCCACTTCCTCGGGAATGTGATTCCAGTCTTCAATTTTAAAAGGCACCTGAGCACAGTCGAGGTGAATAAAAATATTATCCTGAAATTTATTTTTTAATTCTTTAAGAAAATTAAGCGGCACCACAAAACCTGTTTCATTATTAACCCAAGTAATATTTAAAAAAAGTGGGCCCCTGGCATCCACTAAAGAAAAATTAATGGGGCCCTCTTTTGATGCCGGCAAAAAAGAAAGTGGGCATTCAAAATGTTTTAAATAATTTGCTTGATTAACTACCGCTGAATGATCTGAGGCGGCCCAAAAAAAATGTGATTTGGGGTTTAGAGTGGCAAAGCCTTTGACAAAAATATTAATCCCCTCTGTTGCTCCAGAATGAAAAAAAAGATCGAAATCAGGGGGCAATTTAAAGAAAGATTTAATTTTTTCTTTTGAGCTGTTTACAAATTTCCTGGATTCCTTTCCCGAAGAATGGGAAGATGAAGGATTGGCCCAAAAAAAATCCCCTCTAGCAAGATACTCCATGACAGATTCTGCTAAAGGGGAAGTTGAATTAAAATCGAGATAGAGTCTACTGGTTAACCTCGCCAATCGACGTCCTTATATTTGACTGAGGAACTGCATCAGCTGCCGGCCTGGCCTCAGCGCGATTTGCTGCAACTTGAGCATCAGTTTCTTTAGACTTACGAACTAAATCACCTAAAGAAGTTGTCGCTAAATAGTCACGCATAATAACGCCTAAATTGCTGAAATAGTTTTTAGACAAGTGGAATTCGGTTGTGTCTGCTGACTCTGCCTCACTTCCTACAATGTCTTTTGCGGGATTAGTATTCTCCCCAACGCAATCGAGAACATCCTTGATTGCAATTTGATCCATTGCCCGAGCGAGTACATAACCGCCCCCTGGGCCTCTCACAGATTTAACTGCTTGACCATTCCTGAGCTTTCTAAAAAGCTGCTCAAGATAGTGCAAACTGATATTCTGCCTAGTTGAAATTTCTTGTAACCTGACCGGATTACCATTGCTGTGAACGGTAAGGTCTAACATAGCACGAACTGCGTAACGTCCTTTAGATGTGAGTCTCATTGGTCTTCCTCCATAAAAAATCCAATTAGATTATTTGATCAGGCCTTATCCCTCAGTTTAATCCTTTAATGGGCCTCATGCCGGGATCAAACCTGAAGGGGCCAGTGCCCTTCAAACAACTCCTAGATAGTATGACTTTCAAAAGCTCTCGCCGTCAACTTGAATTATTCACTCCGGGATCAAAAAAAAATTACTCAGTTATCATGGTATTATTCTCGAACTATTTTTCACTCATTTCTATAGGTTAATCTATTCTGGAGTTAAAAACTCACCCAAACATGTAAGTATTTATCATAGATTTAGAGGGGAAAACTTTTCCGACTAGAATGTTTCTGTTGGTTTTAATCAAGCAAATAAAATGAAAAATTTCGAGAAGGCCCAATTCCATTTTCACTTAAAGGGCCGTCGTTAATCTCTAGGTGAAGCTCATAAAATTTAAAAGGTGTTTCAATTATTTTTTGAAGTTCCAAAAGATAAGGCCTGCCCCACTCAACTAAAAAATATTCTTTTCCTTCTATATAAAGCGGAATTTCGAGATGTAAAAGTTCATCCTTAGAGGTCAGCCGGTAAAAATCGGCATGAAGTATAGGGCCAAAATCATTAATCAGTGAGTAAGTAGGGCTATTAAAAATCTGCTTGTCACCAATAAGTGATTTTATAAAACGCTGAACAAAAGTGGTTTTCCCTGCCCCTACCGGCCCAGATAAAATAATAACCGCCGGTGTAACAGTCAAATTTTTAACTTCAGTGGAAATATAATCTAAATCGTTTGCCAAAACTTTTTTCCAACATTCAATTTTTTTCATATTGGCCCTCACTCATCTCTTCAAGCGAAATAAAACTGGCGGCCAAAAAATCTATTACCGAAGTAGCAGTCATTGCCCTTGCCCCCAAACTTTGCTGCGCTAATTTTCCGGCAAGAGAGTGAGCATAGACAGATAAAGTCGCCGCCTTCATCGCTTCTTCTATCATCAAATTTTTCCCTTGCCCCATCTGCGCCAACATTCCTCCAGCTAATCCCGCCAAAACATCGCCACAACCAGCAGTGGCCATGCCATCATTCGGCGCATAGTTGATATAAAGAGTTCCATTTGGCACACCAATATAAGTGCAGGGGCCTTTGAGTATCACTGTACAATTAATCAAGTCCACAAGCTGTTTTAAACATTTCGTCGGATATTTTAAAACATGCTGGTTATCCACACTGAGCAGATGGGCAAACTCACCAACATGAGGAGTGAGAATTGTCGGGCCAAGTCTTTCTGCCAAAATAGTATGATCTTTTTTAATATCTAAAACATTAAGTGCGTCAGCATCCAAAACTACTCCACCACTAAAGCTGGCCAATAAGCTTAAAACAATTTTTCGTGTTTCAGCTGTTTTTCCTAAACCAGGGCCAATAACCACAGTAGAAAATCGATCTAAATCTCGAAGTGTTCCATCTAATTCATGATCACCTAGCGGGATAGTTGCTGCCATTATTTCGAGTGGCAGTCGGCAAACAAGTTCATCATAATAAAGAGGCCAAGTAGCGCAAGTCACTAATCCTGTCCCAGATTTTAAGGCCGCAAGCGCCGCCATCAAGGGGGCACCGGTTTGCCCACTCGATCCCCCTACCACTAAGACATGACCAAAAGTATTTTTGTGGCCAGTGGGATTTCGATTAAAAAATAATCCCTTCACCACTTCATCAGTCATTAAAACTTTATCACCACCACTTAAAAGTTTAGTGGGAAAATGAGCATCTAAAACTGAAAGCTTACCAATATAAGAAGAAGCAGTAATACTATAATGCCCTTTTTTAGGTAGGCCGATCGCCAATGTGTGAGTAGCGAAAACGGCAGAAGAACTTGTTTGCCCGTTATTTCCGGTAAGCCCCGAAGGTATGTCGATTGATATTGTAATATCAGAATAGTTATTAATTAAATTTATAATATCAAAAATATATTGCGATAGGGGTAGCTTAAAACCTGTTCCATAAATTCCATCAACGACAATATAGTGTTCTTGAGTTTCCGAAAAATAAGCCGAGACTTGCTCGGCACTTCTTATTTCATTTATTTTTACACCATAATTTCTCGCCAACTGAAGTTGTAAACTTAAAGATTTTTTTTTATCTAAATCATCGGGAAAAAGAATAAAAGCTCTAGTATTTATATTTTTGTTTGCTAAATGTCTGGCGATCGCCAAAGCGTCAGCTCCATTATTTCCCGGGCCAACAAAAAAAACAATTTCTTTAAACGTAGGGTTGTCATTTACTCGGGATATAATTTTCTTAAAAATAAAATGGGCCCCTTGAGCGCCGACATTTTCAATAATCAGATTTTCGTCCATGCCCCATTTCTTGAAAAGTTGCTCTTCAATTTGGCGCATCTCCGCTGGAGAAACAACTCTCATTACTTTTCTCCGCTAACATCGACAAATGATTTTTTCATTTTTTTAACGACATTTCCCAATCCTTCAAATAGCGCTTCAGAAATAATCCAATGGCCAATATTATATTCCTCGAATAACCCGCTCTGAAGCAAAGGAATGACACTCTCGTTAGTCAGACCATGTCCGGCATGACAATGGATATTATTATTTCGCAGTATTTTTGCCGCTCTATCGTAGGCCTTCATAAAATGAGAAATTTCATTGCCATCTAAAAAATTTTTAGCATAATCACCGGTGTGAATTTCCACTGCATCGATAGCATTTTTAAGCTCCAATGCTTTTTCGATAATTTTTTCATCGGCCTCTAAAAAAAGAGAAATTTTAGTGTTTGGAAGATTGCTCTTTAGTTTATGACAAACACCAAGGACTTTATCAAAGTTTTCTTGATCCAAAAGATTGAGACCACCTTCAGTTGTACGCTCCTGGCGATTTTCAGGAACAACACAAATCCAATCGGGAGCAACTGTTAAGGCAATTTCCACAATAGAAGGGTTGCATCCGATTTCCAAATTAAGAGGTTTCCCATATTTTTTTGTAACCAGTTGAACCGCCTCAACATCAGTATCTTGAATATGTCTTCGATCCTCTCTTAGGTGTATTGTCAGTTGATCCGCCCCCGATGCCAAACACGTATTGGCCGCCTGAATGAGGCTGGGATAATTTTCCCCTCTGGCCTGCCTCAGCGTCGCCACATGATCAATATTGACACCTAGTCTTGGAACATTTTTATTATTACTGGTCATGAAAAAACTCCCTCAAAAATTAACTTAATTCTTTTTTTACAACGTCACAGAGATCATGGGCCAGTTGATCGACGATATTTTTATCTTCACCTTCAACCATTACCCGCACCAAAGGTTCGGTACCAGAATAACGAAGAAGAACCCGGCCTTTATTTTTTAATTTTGCCTCCGCAACTTTAACTGCTTTTAAAATGGCCGGCACATCTTCAAATGCTTTTTTATGCATAATATGAATATTCTTAATAACCTGAGGAAAAAGTGCGAATTGCCCCACTAGTTCTTTGGCCGTTTTATTATAAAATTTCATCGCCTCTAAAAACTTAAGCCCCGCCAGTGTTCCATCGCCCGTTGTAGAATATTGTCTAAAAATAATATGACCTGAAGGTTCACCTCCAAGTTTTGCCCCACTTTCATTCATGTGCTCTATAATGTAGCGATCACCTACTTTGGTCCTGTGAAATTCCAGTCCCAGTGATTTCACATAATGCTCTAACCCCAAATTTGACATCACCGTTCCCACTACTTTTTCACCGGGAAGAATATGCCCTTCATCCAACATCATTTTGGCGAAAATACCGATTAAATGATCACCATCAATAACCATGCCTTCTTGATCAATAATGGCAATTCGATCAGCATCGCCATCAAGACAAATACCAACATCGGCGCGAAACTTATGAACATGCTCTTGGGCAAATTCCGGATGAAGAGACCCACAGTGGTCGTTTATATTAGTTCCATCAGGAGTCACCGCCAAAGAAAAAACCTCAGCGCCAAGTTCAGTAAAAACCATTGGAGCAAGTTTATAGCCGGCGCCATTAGCGCAATCAATGACAATGCGAATGCCTTCTAAATCGTAGCTAGCATTAAAAGTCGATTTCACTTGAACAATATAACGTCCAAGGACTTCATCCAACCGCTTTACGCTTCCCAAATCTGCCCCACCAATAATCGGAATCAATTCACGATCAAGCACCATCCTTTCTAATTCTAATTCCACTGAATCCGGTAATTTTAAACCATTTGAATCAAAAATCTTTATTCCGTTATCGGCAAAATTATTATGACTGGCAGAAATCATAACTCCGGCATTGGCCCGCATTGATTGAGTGGCAAAAGCAATTCCAGGCGTGGGAAGTGGCCCAGTTAAAACCACTCGTCCCCCTTGAGAACACACCCCTGAAGCAAAGGCCTGCTCTAACATATAACAAGAAAGTCGGGTGTCTTTTCCGAGGACAATCAGAGGTCTTTTATTTCTTTTTGATGTAGTTTGAAAATAATGAGTAACCGCTCGTCCAAGGGCCATGGCAATTTCACAAGTCATGGGAAAACGATTTGCCGTTCCTCTAATCCCATCAGTGCCAAATAGTTTTCGATCACTCATATAAAACCTCTATCTCTGGTGATGGCCAGTTTTATCCACCATCACACTAATATACTCGGGGTAAATTCGCAAAAGGTGAACTCCCTCTGGAAGAACTGCCCGTAGATGTACTTTAACTACACCTTGAGCATCGCTAGGAATATCCGCAACCACCCTCACCGCACCTTTCGTCAGGGATTTTTCTGCTCCCTTAGAAGTAAAAACAGAAAGAGAAACAAAATTTCTTTCGGGCCTAAATTTAAGGTCATCTGCCCCTTGAAAATCTATCGCCATATTTTTTAAAATAAGATTGGCGGCCTTAGGCCTTAGAAGATAATGATATTGAACACTATCAATCGCCCGATGACCTTCATTTTCTTTTACAAAAAGATGTAAGCGGCCATCCGCTGGCATAAGCCTTACAACGAGCTCTTCTTTTCCCTCTAAATCTTTACTATCTAAAATTTCTGTTTCAACTTTCAAAATTGATTGCACCATTTCCTTAGGCCCCTCAATTTCAACTTCAGAAGGAGTTATTTTAGTATTTTCAAGCTTAAAATTTTTATCAAATTTTGAATTTAAACGTACGGCAACTGGAACTGTTTTTGAAACTTTTTTGGCCAATGCCACACGAATAACATCTGGAGTAACTTTGACAATCTCCACAGTCACATTATGAGGGATATCTTCAGGATCTATTTTAAAATCAAAGTACTTTCTTCCTTTGAACTCAGGAGAATCAAAATTGACATAAATTTTTTGGTGTTCGTAAAATGAAGAAGATAAAAAGGCCCTTGGCCCTTTCATTTGAATTTTAATTTCTTTAGGAAGTTCTATTCCAGCAGCATATCCTTTGGGTAAAACATAAATAATTCCAATTTTCTTTTCCACTTCGACAGGAGCGGAATTAAGAACATAAAGCCATAAAAAAAAAGAAACTAAAATAGAGATCCCACCAAGAACAACCCGCCCCCTTCTGCTGTCTTTTAAATTTTTCGCCCTTTGATTTTCTTTCGTCATTTTTTTATTCGCTTCCCTTAACTATTGATGAATTTAATAAATTGTTTTCAGTATGGTCTAAGTTCATAAGAGCAAATTTAATTTTTTGTCTTGCCTCTAATGAGTCTTTACACAAATATAGTCTCCCTTGAATACAAATATTTATTTGCCCTGTCTCCTCACTAACCACCACCACCACCGCATCAGTCATCTCAGAAAGTCCAAGGCCAGCTCGATGTCTAGTTCCCATGTGTTTGTCGATATCAATATTTTTTGAAAGAGGTAAAAAACATCCAGCGGCCGCCAAACGCCCTTGAGAAAGGATAACTGCACCATCGTGAAGTGGAGAACGAGATAAAAAAAGAGAATAGAGAATATCTGAATTGATTTTACAATCTAATTTTGTACCTGTGTTAATATAATTGAGCAAACCGTGACTTCTTTCAAATGCCAGAAGGGCGCCAATTCTTTCCCGAGACAACACTGAACAAAGTTCAGAAACTTCGTCTACTTCACTCTCAAAATTTTGACGAGAGAAGCCACCAAATAGTCCTTTTTTACTTCCAAAAGAGGCCATCGCCAATCTAATTTGATCTTGAAAAAGGATCACCATAATAACAAAGAAATATTGAAAGAAGTGATTTAAAATCCAATTGAGCAAATGGTATTCAAAAACCTGTCCAAGCCAATAAAGCACGCCAAGTCCAATCATGCTGAAAACTATTTGAACCGCACGAGTTCCCTGCCCAACAAGTAAGAACTGATAAAAAATCAGAGACACTGTTAGTATATCTAGAAAATCTTTTAACTCAAATTGAAGCGGCCCTCCAAATATTTGGCCCATCTTTTTTCCTCTTGAAAATTTTTTTCGATTTCTTTTTTTTATCGGATGATTAGGACAAAAATTCAACACATATTAGGAGCGCACAATTTGCCGGTCATATCTTTTTTTTAAGCGGCCTCTTTGTCTTCTTTGACAGCTTCCACCCCTGTCACAATATCAATTTCTTTTTTAAGTGCTTCATAGTGTTTAACCATTTCTTTATTTCCGGTATTGCCTTTTTGCAACTCTTCTAATACCGCACGGCCAGCGTGCATTTTTTTTCTCAAGGCCTCACGACTGATACCCATTTCTTTGGCGGCTTTTGATTTATTGCCATTATTTCTTTTAATTTCTGATTTTATCATTTCGATTTCAACCAGAGTTACCCTATCTTTTAGAGGGATATGAAAATCAGTAACAAAAGGGATGTCCCCAAACATTCTTTTTTTCGCCGACAAATCCAAAATTGGAGCTGCCGTTGAATCCATTTCCACATCAGTGATCATATGTGTTTTGGGATTGTATAAAACTGCACGCTCTACACATTTCTTTAGTTCTGAAACATTTCCCGGCCAATCATATTCACACATTTTCTTAATCACAGATACTTCAAATTGTTTCATCAAAAGCCCATGATTTTTACATTCTATTTTTAAAAAATATTCCATTAATAAATTTAAGTCATCTAAGCGCCTTCTTAACGGCTCAATAAAAATATAAGCTTTGGAAATAGTTTCTAGAAGATTTCGATGAAATTTTCCCTCATCTACCATCTTTCCTAAATCCATCGAAGTTGAACAAATTATTCGATTATCGAGTGCCAATTTACTTCCAGGAACTCTTCGATCTACTAAGACTTGAAAAAGTTTTTCTTGTAATTCGTAAGGGAGATGGCCAATTTCTCTGAGATAAACAATACCACCTTGTGCTTTCACTAATTTGCTAGATTCATCATTTCCCCACAACTCATCTGCCACCTTCTGCTTATTAGAATCCTGACAATCCACCGTTTCAAATTTTTTGAGTCCCCTTTGTCCTTCTATATGAATAATTTTTGCATAAAGAGATTTTCCTACGCCAGATTCACCTTCAATTAGCATCGAAAATTCTAAATCTTTTGTTTTAATAATTGAATTTCGAAGTGATGCAACATGGGGAGTTTTTCCAATAATGGCATAATCACGATCAAAGGGAGTACTAAATCTTCTTATTAAAGATGTCTCCGAAATGGGGTTATAACGATAAAAGACTGACGAAAAAACCAGCGATATAACTTTCATGGTCTTTTCATCTTCAATAGAAAAGCGATCTTGATTTCTTTTATTGATAATTTCAATCACCCCAATAATTTTATCTTCACGATTATGAATGGGATGACAAATAATAGATTTAGTTTCAAACCCGAAGACCTTGTCAAAATTATCATTAAATCTTGTTCGATCATTAATGGTGTCAATATTAAGAGCAACACCAGTGGTAAAAACACTTCCGGCAATGCCTAATCTATAATCAAATTTTAATTGCTCTTTGGGCACTCCGAGGGCACAGACTGCTTCTAATTCATTCGTTTCAGGATTAATTAAAAACAAAGAAGCGCGAGTGGCATTCATAATACGCACTACCTCGTCTAACATATTATCTAAAAATCCATCTTTATCTCCAAAATTAGTGATATCTTTAAAAAGACTTAAAAGAAGCGAAAACATTTCAAGGCCATCACTTGCCTTAGTATAAGTTTCCCGCAGAGCAGACTGAATCATACAGTCTTTAAGCCTTTCTAAAGAAAAGCTTGTAACATAGGCCTCAATTAATTTATTTAGTTTTTTATCTTCCTCTATTTCAACCCCATAAATAATATCATTATCATCAACAGTGTCAGTGAATGCCCGTACAATATGGCCTGTAATATCGGCCTGCCCTTTTTTAAATTGTAAAGATATATGCATTTCATCACCCACCGAAATGCGTTCTTTCGTTTTAAAACCCAGCCCTGTAACACTAATATCAACTAGCTTAGCGTCGCCTATATATGTTTCTTTTCCCAGGTTATCTTTTTTTTCAACTAAAAACCTCAAGTCATCTGCCGCCTCAACTGGAACTCTGAATGACTGATAAAATTTAAATTCTGAAAAACTTCTCAACATATTAATACTCCCGAAAAGAATCGGCCCTAGGCTAGGCAAATATTCGCCAACAATATCGGCGTCTTTATAAAAAAAGTGAGAAGCTGCCTAAAAATAGTGGCGCATTTTTCCCGACTTTTTTGCTTTTCTAGTTAGGGTGAGTAGTCTTTTTTGAAATTGATGATTTGGCAGGAGGAGATTTTTCGCCAACTTTTATAGAATTTTTTGAATCACCTTCCACCACCTCTTCGCTGGGCAATCTCAAATTGCTGGTAATTGCCAACTCTATCGCCTCCTTAAAAAGTTCCCAGTACTGCTGACTTTTACTAGGATCACTAGAAGGTAATTCTAAAGTATAGGTTGGAATTTTTCTTTCATTGCCGGCCCAATTCCCCAAACTACCGGGAAAAAAAGGAAAATCTTTTATTTTGTAGCCATTGGCCTTGTGGCCCATTTCAATCAACAAACTATTGGCCTTATTTCCAATTGTGTCGGTAAATTTTTGTTTTGAATTAATCGGCCCATCATAATCGAGTAAAGTAAGAGGCGCATGCACTGAAATTATTTTATCCGGCAAATAGCGCTTAATTAAATTTACCTGAAAAACGGTCTCCGGCTCGCTAAACGATTTATCTCCGGGATAGCGACGAGGGTCTTTATTATTGACATTTTTCCAAACTTTTAGGGCCCGGGCGCCCCAATCTTTGGTGGGAAAATTGCGATTGACATCTACTCCATGAGCATTTGTTCGTGAGGGATTGGCATTAATAAATGAATCTGGATTTACCAGTGGTGCAACAATCACAATGCGATTTTGCTGAATATAATTTTGGTTGTTGGCCTGGGCATTTTTTATAATATCAAAACAAAATTTAGGCGGAGTGATTTCATCTCCATGAACTCCACACATAATCATAGTAATATCTTTTTCTTTGCTGGGAACTTCAGGGTCAATTCCAAATGTCGCCCAAATGAGTGGGTGCCCCTTAATCGAGTGACGAACAAAAATCCATTTGGTATCTAAACAATTGGACTTACCCCACGAATAACGTTCAAACTCTTTGTCGATCTTTTGACAATATGATTCAATTACCGCTTTCTGATCTTCTTTAGGTTCCGCCGCTAATAGCGAAGCTTCGACATCAAGCGAAATTATAGAAGTACAAAAAACTAAGACATTAAAAAAAACAATTCTATTCATTCCTTAATATTTTACTGGTAATTTTTTATGGGGGCAATTTATAAATCCTTTGAAGTTTTTTATGAATAAAAAAAATGCCGTAATCCTCTGTAGCAAAAATAAAACTTTTTCTCAAAAGGCCTTAATTCAATCGCTGGCCACAAAAAGATTTAAAATCACCATCATTGACCCCAAAAACTTCGCCCTTGAAATACCGATGAAGAGTACTCCACCCGATTACCTGTTTCACCGTTCCCTCGGGCCTTTCTTTGACGACTTCGACTTGAGAGTGTCCGAGTATTTCTCTTCTCTTGGAAGTAAAATTATCAACCCAATTGCCACCATCAAAATTCTGCGAAACAAAGCAGAACAAGCGCTTTTTTTCAACTCTCACCATCTGCCCATCATCCCCACTTATTTTTTAAGGGGAAAATTTAATCATAACCATTTTTCCAACTGGTGTGACGACAATAAATTCTCTTCTTCATCATTTGTACTTAAGACAGAGCGAGGTCATGGAGGGATTGGCACTTTTAAAGTTAATGGCCTTGACTCGCTAAGTTCTCTTTGGGAAACCATCAATGCCTTACGGGACGAAAGATTTATTATTCAACCCTATTTATCAAAGATCAGTGAATTTAGACTTTTTATTATTAGAGGTGATATTTTTATTTGCGCCAAAAAAGGCGAGGCCCATATCGAGCTAAAAGATTTTCGCCAAAATGCCAACAGAATTTTAAAAAACAATAAATGGAAAAAAATAAGTCCCCCTAAAATTCCCCAAGAGATTGTAAAATTAGCAACTGCCATTGCTGGAAAATGCCCTGCTCACTATCTCGGAGTAGATCTTTTTTGGGATAAAAAAAGCGGCGTAAGATTGATTGAATGCAATGCTTCTGCAAGTTTTCAAGAACTTCAAAAACTCACACTCTCCTCTATTTCAGATCAAATTATTAATACTTTGGATGATGCTTGATAATTTTCTTTAAAAAGCCGAACAGCTGTTTGACGTGTCCAACTTTTGCTTTTAGCATAATGATAAGAAGGAAAACTATTTATGTATATCTGCGTATGCAAAGCTATAACAGAAGAAAAGGCCAAAGTGGCGCTAAAGTCTGGGCGTTCTATTAACGAAATTATGAAAAAATTAGGTATTGGAACAGATTGTGGGACTTGCATTGGCCATGCCATCGAATGTCTCAAATGCCCTGGGCCAAGTGGTTCGGCAAATTCACATACCCCTTCAAAAAATAATTGCTCCAATAAAAAATAAAATTTTGATAGCTGCTTTACCTCCCCCAGTGCATAATTCCTTTTATATTCATCGCATTTTGAAAGTATAATTATCAAAAATGAGGTTATAAATGAAAGGTAGTGCAAAAATAATTGAAGTTTTAAATGGTGTTTTATGCAAAGAACTAACTGCTATTAACCAATATTTCCTCCACGCTCGTATGCTGCAAAATTGGGGCTTGGCCCACCTTGGAAAGTTAGAATATGAGGCGGCCATCGATGAAATGAAACATGCTGATATGGTGATCAAAAGAATTCTTTTTCTAGAAGGCCTTCCTAATTTGCAAAAACTTGAACGAATCATGGTGGGCCAAAATGTCAAAGAAATTTTGACTGCCGATCTGAAAGTTGAAAATCAGGCAATTCCTTATCTTAAAAAGTCCATTCAGCTATGTGAAAAAGAAGCGGATTTTGGAACTCGAGATCTTCTGGCGGAGATTTTAAAAAGCGAAGAACATCACGTCGACTGGTTGGAAACCCAAGAAGGACTTGTACAAAAAGTAGGCCTGGAAAATTACCTCCAATCGCAAATGGACCCACAAAAATTTCCCTCATAAACGATGCAGCTTTTTGAAAACCATGATTTTATCGCTGAAACGTTTCCAGTGGGAAGCTATGCTTGCAACTGTACCCTCATTTATTCAAAGAAAGATAAGTCTGCTCTCATTATTGATCCGGGCAACGATCTCAAGGCAATAAAAAAAATAATCGCCGAGAAAAATCTCAAAGTGATGAAGCTCATTCATACTCACGCCCATTTCGACCATATCGGAAAATCCAGTGAACTGGCAGAAGAAACAAAGGCCACCCTACATTTACATAAAGAAGACCTTTTTCTTTACCAAGCATTAAAACAGCAAGGACTATTTTTTGGAGAAAATGTCGGCACTCCTAAAAATATCGACCATTTTATTTCCCACGAAGAAGAATTTAAAATTGAAAACTCTTTGATCCTCAAGGCCTGCCATACTCCTGGCCACACGCCTGGCTCCTGCTCCTTTTTCTGCGAAATATTTGCTTCTCCCCTGCTACTCGCTGGTGACACCCTCTTTCGCCAATCTATTGGACGTACTGATCTTCCCGGTGGAGATTTTGCGACAATTGCTACCTCTATCAAATCCCGCCTTTATACACTTCCCGATGAAACCCTGGTGGTAACCGGCCACGGCCCATCCACCCAAATCGGCCATGAAAAAAAACACAATCCCTTTATTCGATCCTAATTATTTGATTTCTTTATGTAATTTTTCACTATTTGAAATAATTTCAAGTGATTTGTTCAAAAAGCCACACTGCGTTAAGATGGGTAATATTTTGAGGAGTTATTTATGAAAAAAATTATCTTATTTTCTCTGCTGGTTTTTTCTAAAACCTCACTTGCTAGCTGCTTAACCCCTTCTGAAATGAACGAGCTCTTGTCGCAAAAATTTGAACAAGGACAAGAAATTATCCGCCGCTCTAAACTTGAAGGTGTAACCTGGAATCTCGCCTCTTTTTATAAAAGTAAACCCGAAGAAATTTTTCAACATGGAGAAAGATGTGGGATCTCCACTACTTTTTATACTTCATTAAATAGCGCTGTTATTGCTGATCAGTTAATCGTGCAACTTAATGCCAGCGATTTTAAATGGGCCTTTTATTCCAATGATGCCATGATGGAATTAGTGAAATATACCCATAACGGTTTAAGCTCAAGAGGAATCCGTTGCAAAATTGTCGACACCGCTTCTGACAAAGAAAAAATAATTTGCAGAAATTCTGGCGGAGCTGGAAAAGTCGCCTACAGCTGTTTCGTAAAAAATTTAACAACTGAAGCAGTGAACTGTTCTACTCATTAATTTTCTGCAATTTTCGCGATTGGTGGCAGTGATGCCACTATCATGACCGGCAATATTAAAAAGATCGCACCTGAAATATAAGCACTTGAGGCCCCCCATTTCCAATACATCAAAGAAGCGAAGATTGGGCCCACTACTCTTGCCAGCGCCCCCAAAGATCTAAAAACCCCGAGTGACCTTCCCTGCTCTGAAGATGGAGAATAAAGTGAGGCCAGTGCAGTTAAACAAGGAATGGCCATAGCAGAACCACAGGCCAAGAAAAATAACCCACCATAGAGCATGGCCTTAGTTGAGGCATAAGCAATAATCAAAAGCCCCGGAATAATTGAGACCAGACCACGCATTGCCATTTTTCTCTCTCCCACAATGTGGGCCTTACGCCTAACATACCCACCTTGAACTAAGGCCAAAATAACTCCGATATAAATGAACATCATACCATTATCAAGTGCACTCATATTGAGTCTTTCATGGGCCAAAAAAGTTAAAGTAAATTCCATGCCAGAAAAGGCGGAAAGAAAAAAGAAATGACCATAATTAGTTTGATTCAAACCTTTGTAAGGAAGCGGTTTAAAAATAACAAAGGGATTGGAACTCCGAGCATGAGTAGATTTTCCCCTCTTTTCGACAGGCAGTGTTTCCTCAAATTTTAATTTTAAATAAATCAAATTAAAAAATGAAAGTACTCCGGCAAGCAAAGCGGGCATTGAAAAAGGATTTACGCCCCACCTTGCGAGTGATGGAAAGTGAGCGCTTAAATCATAAAGTGAAAGAATACCACCGATCGCTGGCCCAATAATAAAACCTAAAGCAAAAGCAATTCCAATAAAGGCCATTCCTTTAGATCGATTATTTGCCGAAGTCACATCGGCGACAACCGCAGTTGCCGTAGAAATATTACCCCCCATAATTCCCCCCACAAAACGGGCCAAAATTAAGATGGTAAATGATCCAGAAAAAAACCACATGATATAAGAAATAAAAAGTCCAAAAATAGAAATCATTAGAACTGGCCTTCTGCCAATTCGATCCGACAAACTCCCCCACATCGGAGCAGCAATAAATTGCAACAAAGAATAAATAGCTCCCAGGGCCCCACCAAAGAGAACTAAAGTTTGTCCGTTTAACTCATGAGTCCCAGTTGTCATTTTAGTAATTGTGTCAAAAATAAGACGCAAGAAAAAATTATTGCTATCAATGGTTAAATAATATTTTGCCAAGGTGGGAAATAAAGGAAAAATAATGGAGAACCCCACCAAATCTAAAAAGAGAGTGAGAAACATTATTTTAATGGTGCTTTTTGCTTTCGGCGAGAGCGGTTCACTTTGCAAAATTTGTTCGGGCATAAAAGACATCTCCTTAGGGGTTGAGGCATATTCTAGTTCACTGATTTTCTCGGGAAAATCTGATACCGTTATTAAATAATGGGCAAAATCTTGAGACCATTTGAGGTTGTCATTAAGACACGGAATTTGAATCAGATCAACTCCCTCTTTTTTTACCTCCAGTTTAAGCTCCGTGCCAATTTCATCAATCGTCTCTAAGCAATCGGCGACAAAACTAGGGCAATAAACATAGGCCTTAGAAATTTTTTTTACAACCAAAGAATGAACCACCTCTTCAGTGTAAGGAGTAAGCCACTCTTCACTTCCAAAACGCGATTGAAAGCAAAATAAAATTCGATCATCAGAAATTTTTAGTTGGCGCTTTAAAAGCACGAAGGTTTCATAACATTGACGGTAATAAGGATCATTTTTTATAATCACTCGTCGCTTCGGAATACCATGGAAAGAAATAACTAAAACAACTCCAGGTTTTTTGAAATCCTCACCCATATTTTGAATAATTATAGAAACACTATTATCGATAAAGGCCTGGGATTTATAAAAACTATTGATAAATTGAAAATGGGGAAGGGCCACTCGCTTTTTTGCTTCTTTGGCAAATAAATCAAACACTGAAGCAGTAGTACTTTCAGAATACTGAGGAAACAAAGGTACGATCAACCATTTTTTAGGCCAGGGAGAAAATTCTTTAGATTTTAAACTTCGTTCATAACGATCAAAGAGATGGCGAAATCTCGGCCTTGAAAGCAAAAAAAGATAATCGACCTCCACACCTAATTTTAATTTAAAAGAAGAGGCAATTGCCCGTGTAAATTTTTGAGTATTAAATATTAAAGGAAAAGAGCGCCCATTCCATATTCGAGCATAGGCCTTTGCAGAACGATAGGGACGAAAGGGCAACACAAAAAGATAAAGAATAATATTCCAAAAGAAGTACGGCAAATCGACCACTCGAGGATCACCTAAAAACTCCTTTAAAAAAATACGAACATCTTTAATCTTGGGAGATCGAGGAGAACCCAGTTGAACAAAAATTATCTTAGTTGAAGTTAGGCCCACTGCTATTTTGCCCTTGATTAGGGAAGTCATTTTGACATAGACTGCGCTAGATTAGAGAGAGTGAGGAGACTTGTCCAAGGAAAAAAGAATGAAACAGCTGCGAAGTAAAAAAGAATTAGCAAAACTTAAACTGGGCACGAATCACACCCTCTACCCAACAACTTATTCTCCGGAACAATTGGAATCAATCCTCAACAAAAACCCCCAAATCGATGCTTGGACGACGTTCATATGCACGGAATTTACTTCGCTTTGCCCAAAAACTAATCAACCGGATTTTGCCAAAATTTTTATCAACTATATTGCCGACAAAAAAATAGTGGAATCAAAATCTCTCAAACTTTATCTTTTTAGCTTCCGAAATCACGGCGACTTTCACGAAGATTGTGTAGCAAAAATTTGCTCAGACCTCAATAAACTTATTAAACCGAGGTATCTGGAAGTGGTGGGAGAATTCACACCCCGTGGGGGAATTGCCATTTTTCCTTACGCCCAGGCCTCTAATCATGGTAAAAAATATAAAGAGCTCAGTGATTATCGAATGGCAAACTATGCCCCTGGAAAATATTCAACTAAAATTTCTAGAGTTTATTAGGAGAAAAATATGGGATTGGGTTTTGGCGAAATTGTTTTATTAGTTTTAGTTTTTGTACTTTTTTTCGGGGGCCGCAAACTTCCAGAACTAGGAAAGGCAATGGGAAAAGCAGTCGTTAACTTTAAATCGGGGCTAAATGACGACGAAGACGAAAATACCAAATTAGAGCAAAGAAAAAAGTCATAAAGAATAATCAACTTGCGGGAATTTTTATTCCAAAATCTCTAAAACTGAACGCTTCTTAATTTTAGTTGAAGCAGCGTTAAGTATCGTTCGAAGAGCACGGGCAGTGCGGCCCTGCTTGCCAATGACTTTACCCAAATCTGTTTTGTCGACTTTAAGTTCAATAACAGTAGTCTGTTCGCCCATTATTTCATTAACCTCAACACTCTGAGGAACATCAACTAAGGCCTTACTGACAAATAAAATTAGATCTTTTAATTCACTCATAAAAAGACACCTGTTCTTAGATTAAAAAAATTTAAAACTTCACGCCACTTGCAATAAGAATTGTGCGAACTGAATCCGACAAATGGGCACCATTTGCGACCCATTCTTTTATTCGAGCGACATTGATATCTTTTATTTTATCTTTTTCTTTGCGCGGATCATATTTGCCAAGTTTTTCAAGAAACTGGCTGTCTCTTGGGCGTCTGTGATCAGTTGCTACAATTGTAAAATCGGGAAGGTTCTTTCTACCACCTCGTGAAAAACGGATCTTAACCATGGAAATTTCTCCTCAAAAAATTCAATAAGTAGAAGATTTTTAATTCATCAGGGCCGCGAAGTCAATGAGTTAGAAGTAGTTTTTGCCCCAAGCTCCGCCTTTTTTTTTGGCAGCTTTTTGCTCCTGTGGG
>JAHEZZ010000253.1 GCA_023250815.1 Bdellovibrionales bacterium | reverse complement strand
CAAGATGGCGCCACTTTCACTAAGGGCAATTAAAAAAAACGTCCTATCTGCAGCGGATATCACATTCTCTCAATCCATGGAGAGGGAAACTGTCACCCAAAGATATTTGGGCAATAGCTTGGATTATCAAGAAGGACTTAAGGCCTTTTTTGAAAAACGAACTCCGGAATTTAAGGGCCGCTAATGTTAACACTAAAAAAAGTTGCGGTGATTGGCTCCGGCACAATGGGAAGTGGAATAGCACAATGGTTTTGTCAGCAAAATATTGCAGTTTTTCTAATTGATAAAAATTTGGCCACCGTTGAATCGACAAAAAAAAGAATTCATAGCTCTTGGGATGAACTTTTAAAAAAAGGGAAATTCCAAGAACAAAATATCATTCTATTTAAAAATATTTTAGATGGTGGCCTTCTAGATCAAATCCCTCAAGTAGATCTCGTGATTGAGGCCATTTTTGAAGACTTAAATTTAAAACAACAACTGTTCTCCTCTCTAGATAAATTAGTTGCTAAAGATTGTATTTTGGCCTCTAACACCAGCAGCTTTTTAATGAAAGACATACAGGAAAAACTCCCCGCCTATCGTCATCCCTATTTTGTGGGACTGCATTTTTTTAATCCCCCAGTGCTGATGAAATTAGTTGAAATTATAAAAGCACCAAAAACGGCCGAAGAATTAGTAGAGGAATTAAAGACATTTTTTAATAATAAAGAAAAAATTCCAATAGTCTGTATAGACTCTCCCGGTTTTGTTGTTAACCGATTAGCACGCCATTTTTACGGTGAATCTTTAAGAATTTCAGAAGAATTAGAAGCCACAGAAGACAGTTTTAAATATATAGATCAAACTCTCATGACTTGTGGTGGATTTAAGATGGGCCCCTTTGCCTTGATGGACTTGATAGGCATTGACATTAATCTAGATGTCACAACTTCAGTATGGAACGCCTTTAATCAAGCAGAACGCTTTAAACCTCATCTTCTGCAAGAGGAAAAGGTGAGAAATAAACATTTCGGAAAAAAAAGCAAAAAGGGGTTCTACCTTTATGAGTAGTTTTTATGTGGTGATTGAAGAAAATCATCCACTAAAAGAATTAATAATTAAAAATAAAATACCCCGAGGGCCTAGTCCTACTTCTTGCCCTAAAGATCATATTTTAGTTGATCTTCGCATTTTAAGTTTTGAAGATCGACTTGATGATTTGGAGGGGTTTCCCGGGCCAATAATTGCCGATGCTACCACCGGCTTTTTAAAAAATACTTTAAGCACAAACAAAAATATAAAGGCCCTTTTTCCCTCTGCTTTTTTTTCTCCAACTTCAACATATGAAGTTTGGGTAAATCCCAATAATGCAAACGAAAATCAAAAGATCTCCCAAGAGTTTTTGTCAAAACTTGATTTCAAAACTTATTTTGTAAATGATCAATTAAATTATTCATTTATATTGCCGAGAATCGGAGCAATGTTAATTAACGAATATTTTTTTAGTAAAGAAGAAAAGTTGGCGACCACCTCTGACATTGATCAGGCCCTTAAATTTGGAGTAAACTATCCCTTGGGCCCAGATGAATGGAAAAATAAATCATCACTTGAGGCCTTGGCCTATTTACTTCAATTTTTAGGCAAACATAAAAAGACTACCCGCTATCAAATGGCGGACGAAATTTCGGAGCAGATATGAGTTATATTGTTTATGCAAAAAGAACTGCCATGGGAAAATTAGGGGGAATTCTCGCCGGTGTCCGAGTTGATGATATGCTGGCCTACCTACTTACTGATTTAAAAAAATATATTACTTTTGACCCCAGTGAAATTGACGATGTCATTATTGGTTGTGCAAATCAAGCGGGTGAAGACAATAGAAACCTCGCTCGCATGAGTACCCTCTTGGCAGGATTTCCCTATGACGTTCCAGGTGCAACCGTCAATCGTCTTTGTGGATCTTCACTTGAGGCACTCTTTGATGCCCACGCCAAAATTATCTCTGGACTATGTGATTGTATCGCCGTTGGAGGTGCAGAAAGTATGTCAAGAGCACCTTATGTTCTTTCCAAACCAGAAGGCCCCTATGATCGAAATCAAAAAATGGTTGACTCGACTTTTGGTTGGCGCTTTGAAAATAATAAAATGAAAGATCTCTTCCCACTCCTTGGAATGGGACAAACCGCCGAAGAAATTCAAATGAAACATCAAATTTCACGAATTGATCAAGATCAATTTGCCTACTCCTCTCATCAAAAGGCAATCCAGGCCTATCGCCAAAATCTTTTTAAAGATGAAATTCTGCCATTAACGGTGGCCTCAAAAAAAGATTTTATCAGCATCGATAAAGATGAATGCCCAAGAGAAGATACGACTCTAGAAAAGCTCGCAAAACTTCCCACCGTATTTAAAAAAGATGGAACAGTTACTGCTGGAAACTCTTCTCCGATGAATGACGGTGCCTCACTAGTTTTGTTAGTTTCAGAAAGTTTTTTAAAAAAACACAAACTCATACCAATGATGAAAATAACTGGTGCGGCCGCTCGAGG
>JAHEZZ010000015.1 GCA_023250815.1 Bdellovibrionales bacterium | reverse complement strand
TTTACGAGATCCAGTGGCCCCATTATAGAGAAAATCGACTAGTAAGTTTCCACCGTTATGAGCGGCAAAGTTTGAACTTCTCATTTGCACAACCACATGGCCCTGTCGTTTTTCTAAAACTAAATTGCTATCTGATTGATAATTTTGCAAATTAAATACTTGGTTTGTCAGTATCTTCTGGGGATTTTTTGTGACAAACTTTTTTTGTGTGAATGTCAAAATATCATCGTCGGGGCCTTGGGTTGTCAGGATAAATTTAGTAGTATTGTCTTCTTCTTCTTGGGAGGTCACAGTGGCCAAAAGGTAAGTTTTAGCACGGGCCTCGGACATACTCACTAAAATGCCTAAAGATAAAGTTAAAGCAAAAAATAAATGTCTTTTCATCATACCCTCCAAAGGACGTTTCATGGGGCCTGGTTATACCTGCAAAAAAAGAACGGTCAATATAGGGGAGGCAAGCTTTACAGGGGGAGTCCTAAATACCTTTAAATAGGCATGGGGGCAAACCTGTATCATCTTTCATACGTGTCACTCTTCTTGAAATTCCAGTTGGGATAGAGGTTTTTTCAATAAGATTGATTATTACTGATTCTTTGCAACTTGATATTTTACCTTCAATCATAGGCCAATCGATATATTTTTTTGATCCTTGAGAATTAATTTTTTTATTTTTAAGCAAAATATTTTCTAATGTTTGAGGATTAATTTGATAATGGGTGGCCCATTTTTCTCTGAGTTGTGAGGTGCTTAAGTCGACGCCAAAATTTTTAATATAGTCTTTTTTAGGATCTTCAATATGTAAATTAAAAAGAGTGGCAATTTGGTCACGGCGAACTGCCATTTTTCGGATAAATGCTTCTTGTAAAAAGTCAGGCCAGTGACTTTCCTGGGCAATAATTCTTAAATCACGATTAGAAATCCCGGCGATCTTTTCTGCCATCCAAAGTCCATCAGCGTAAGTAATTTTGGCCCAGGCCTTTGGGCGGTAAAGGACTAATTGTTTAAAAATTATTTTTGAATGCTTGATTTTGCTATATCTGGCAAATCTTTCTCCTTCCTTCAGATAATTAATGAGTCCTGATTTTCCTAAACTGCCTAGAGATGCACCAAGATCATGTGGGTATTCTACGAAATATTTTTCCACTCCTGGATAAAAATTGTGAACAATCGCACTTCGGTTGTTGTCATCTTTCGCATCATAATTCCAGATCCACATATCAAATAACATCATTGAGCGGGCCACTCTATCTCGAGTTGCTCCGATAACATCAGTACTACTTGGGCCACCCCGTTCCTGAGTATTTTTAGATTGTAATTCGACCAATGATTCCTTGAAAACTAAATAAGTTCTTCCGATAAGAGATTTTTTAGAAAAATTTTTTGATCCGCTTTGAGCAAGATTAAAAAGAACCTCATTAAAATTATTTTCTGTAATCAAACCTTTTTCAAGGGTATAGTATTCAATATCAAATTTATAATGTGATATTAAAAGACAATGGCGTAGCAAAGAGTAACTGTTTATTGCTTCACAATTACCGGTCTTCTTGGGATCCTCCAAAACTAAAATTAATTGATTGCGTCCCTTTGAGTTGGCATAAGATAAATCAGCGTAACGTCCTCCAAGTTTTATATATAATCTCGAGGCAAGAGCAGTCGTTTGAATTTCAAGCCCCCACTTCACTTTCCATTTTTCACCGTAACTATCAACTGCTGTAATCTTTGGCGCTGTCGCTGAATCTTTTATTTTATCGATCATTAACACTCGTCTTGCTTTTTCAATCTTGTATTTTTCAATCTTGTATTTTTCAACATTTTGGCCATCTTTATTTTTATAATTACGCCAAATTTCATTTTCATTCCAATTCTCTAGTTTTTTCCAATAATCACTTTTATCATGGG
This sequence comes from Bdellovibrionales bacterium, assembly GCA_023250815.1. Classification (GTDB taxonomy): domain Bacteria; phylum Bdellovibrionota; class Bacteriovoracia; order Bacteriovoracales; family Bacteriovoracaceae; genus JAHEZZ01. Next base: position 28,110 of record JAHEZZ010000015.1, on the reverse strand, counting down.
ACATTTCAATCTTTGATCGCCAAGCAGGGTGTCCCATTTTGACGTCCAGTTTTGAAATTTGCCAAGCGCTCATTTTTCTCATCTCATCTTTTGAAACATATCTTTGAGGTAGTGAGGGACTAGTTAAAAAATTGGCCTCATTTTCGGCATCATCGCCTAGTATATTATTTCTGTCTGATAAATTGAGGTAAGGGATGGAGCTTCTTAATTGGAAAGGGATTGAGAAAAGATCTTTAAAAGGAGGTATGCCTCCCTGATTTATTTCATTTGCTCGCACCGTAAAAATAATTCGCTTGGCAAGAGTAAAGGCCATCTCTTTGTCTTCGGAATTTTTGTATCGATCAATTTTGCTTGCTAATTTTAGGGCATAATCCAAAAATAATTGTGGGCCATCTTTTTTATAAAGCGGATCTGTCTTCATCATTTGAAGTGTTGTTATCAAATGGTGTAATGAAGAGGTGGAATAATCTTCATTAATACCATTTTCCTCCAGGAAGTCATTTATATGACGATCGGCCAATCTGCCAGAAGCAAAAATTTTAAAACTCAATATAAAAATAAAAAAAATCTGAAATCCTAATTTATTCATTGTTATTCCGTCTCTTAAAATATCTCTTATTGCATAAAAAAGGATTACCCCAAAGACTGAGTTGGATCAGTGAAAATATTACTTATACTCAGTACTTAAGAGGGGTACAAATCTGGCGCAATGAACTATTGAAAAGCAAGGTCTTTGAGTATAGCATTTTTGCTTATACTGCTTAAGGAGGATTTTTATGAGCAAAGATTTAGAGGCCGAGATTGCCCGATTAAAAGCGGAAAATGAATCTCTTAAAAGTAACAAAAGTTCTCGTTCACTTTCCATGAAAGTAAGCGAAAAAGGTGCTTTATCTGTTTATGGTATGGGCCGTTTTCCGGTGACCTTGTACAAAGAACAATGGCATAAACTTTTAGCGATTAGCGAAGAGATTAAAAAATTTATTGAAGAAAATGACGATAAATTAAAATCAAAAGAAAGTTAATACCAATTCCAAATTTTACCCCAGTTAATATTTTGAACGGTATTATTTTTGAAAAAGTTCTGCTTGATTTGATAGCTGCTCTTTCGATATTCCCGGAGCAAGTTTTTTTATTGTGAAATTTCCATTTTGCGGTTTGAAAATTCCAAGTTCGGTGATTACTAAATCAACGACATTCATTCCAGTCAAAGGAAGTGTGCACTCCTTTAGAAGTTTGCTTGAGCCTTCCTTATTTTTATGGGCCATCATGACAATGACCGTTTTTGCTCCGTGTACTAAATCCATTGCTCCACCCATTCCAGTGACTTTTTTTCCGGGAATCATCCAATTGGCCAAATTTCTTTGTCCATCAACTTCCATTCCCCCCAAAACACAAAAATCAATATGTCCGCCTCTAATCATTCCAAAGCTGGTAGCACTGTCAAAAAAACTACAACCTGGCCTTACGCTGATAGTTTCTTTTCCCGCATTAATGAGTGTTGCAGAAACAGTTTTTGCTGAAGGTCTGCCATCAACTCCTAAGACACCATTTTCTGAGTGGATCATAATCTCCATGTCTGGGGTAATTCTATCTGCAATAAGAGTGGGGATGCCAATTCCCAAATTTACACTCGAACCCTTTGGGAAAAGAGCAATAATTTCGTCGGCCATTTGATTATTTGTCCAGCTCATTGGCCTTCTCCTTAAGTTTTAAAATCTCAATCTCATTTTTATAGTTTTTTCCTAAGAAAATTTTTTGCACAAAAAGCCCTGGCAGGTGAACATCTTCAGGAGGAATGTCGCCTAAATTTACAAGTTCTTCAACTTCTACAACTGTAACTTTTGCTGCCATGGCCATAAGAGGAGAAAAATTTCTAGCAGTTTCTTTGAACCAAAGATTTCCATAAGGATCTGCTTTTTGTGCTTTGATGATGGCATAGTCTGCAGTTAGTGCTGTTTCTAAAATGCAAGGTCGATCAAAATTTTTTACTTCTTTTCCTTCTGCCACCAGAGTGCCATATCCTGTCGGTGTATAAAAAGCGCGAATGCCCATACCTCCGGCGCGAATCCTTTCGGCAAAAGTTCCTTGGGGAACTAGCTCAACATCTATTTTTTTTTCCATCATTTGTTTTTCTAAATCGGGATTTCCACCGACATAGCTACAGAAGGCCTTTTTAATTTTATGCTGAATAAGGATTTTGACCAGACCTCTGCCTGAATTTCCGATATTATTAGAAATAACTGTTAAGTTTGTGACGTCCATTTGTGCAAGTGCATCGATGCAGTTTTCCGCAATTCCACAAAGGCCAAATCCTCCGCTCATTAAGCTCATGTTACTTTTAAAATCGCTCAAGGCGGTAAGGGCATCTGGATATATTTTACTTTTTTTCATAATTTCTCTGATTTAAATTTTTTTAAAACATGCTCAAGTTTATCCATTGCTTTTTCAAATTGTTCCAAATCAAAATTGAGAGGAGGCGAGAGCACGATTCTTTTTTCATAACTTAAAAGGTAAATATTTTCTTTAATAAAGACATCCCAAGAAATAGTTTCTTCCAAATCTATCGCCGCCAGCATCCCTATTTTTCGAATGGCCAGCACATTGGGGAGTGAGGCCAATGAATTTAGCCTTTGATGAAAATATTGTATTAAAATGTTTAATTCTTTTTGAAATTTGGGGGACTCAACTAAATCTAAAACGGCACTGAGCGCAGCTATTCCAAGAGGTGCAGCGTAATTTGTAAGTCCACAACAAAGGATTTCATCGTCATAAAACTTGCTGATTTTATCATTGACCCAAACTGCACCAAAAGGAATAATTCCAGCGGAAATCCCCTTGGCCATGGTGATGATATCAGGCCTAATATTAAAATGTTTAAAGGCAAAAGGAATTCCAGTTCGGTGAAAGGCACAAATGACTTCATCCATAATGAGAAGGATATCAAATTCTTGACAAAGTTTTTGAATGCCATCCCACCATTGTTGCGGTGGAATAATTACGCCATTTCCTCCTGTGATCGTTTCTAAAATTAGTGCGGCAATATTTTCTGGCCCCGTTTTTAAAATAACTTCTCTGGTTTTAGAAAGAGTTGGATCATCTTTGGGCTCTGGTATTCTAACGGTCCATTCGCTACTGGTAAGATGAGGTGGATTTCTCCAATCTCCAGTTACCGAAAGTGCTCCTAGCGTGGCCCCGTGATAAGAAACCTGGCGAGCAAGAACGATTTTTCTTTTTTTAAATTGGCGGGCAATCTTAAGAGCATTTTCTACACTTTCTGCGCCCGAAACAGTGTAAAATATTTTTCCACTATCAGACCCAATATAATTGATCAGGCGTTCTGTCGTTTGGTCTTTTAAAGGATAGGTTGCTTTGGCCGAGGCCATGGGCATTTCTTTTAATTGTTTTTCGATGGCGGTGATAATGGTTTCTGGTGAATGGCCAAAACTTGCTTGAAAGCTGACAGAAGAGAGATCCCAAATTTTTTGAGTTTCAGTATAAACTGTTGACCCCTTGGATTTGACCGGAGAAAAATGTGAGGCATTTTTTTGTTTGGACCATGTGAAAAAATATGGAAATGATTTCATAAATATCCTATAAAATGATTATCAATTAATTTAAAATTGTACTCTTTATAGTTTTTATCAAGATGAGGACAGCCCCGCCAAAATTTCATTTCAGAGTGAGAAAAATCAACGATCCCTCCACCGCAGGTCATAGAGGGATCAATGGCCTTTGCCATAAAATGGGAGCAAATGGATTTTGGGTATTCTTCGTGACTTGTGAGCAGTTGATAAAATGTTTTAGAATCGATAACGCTGTCGATATTTTTCTTTAGCAGATCAAAACGACAATGGGTTGTAGAACTTAAGGCGTTCTTATCTTCCAGTAATAAAACTTTTGGCCCGAGACAATGATTAGTGTGATAGATCGCTCCTTCTTCCTTCGGAGAAAGACGAGAAACCATCTCCTTTATCTTTGGAGTGATTTCATGATGCTCACCGGATTTGTAATCGGAGATTAAATAATTATGCCCAGAAGTAACTTCTGCATTCCACAAGGTCTTTCGCATTTCATCTAAATTTTCTTGAATGAGCGCCTGTCTGACAAGGGCAGGCCAGACAATTCCATTTTGGGCATCTTTGGTATTGATATTATTTACTCCAACAAAAAGTGATTTATTGTTAATACCCATAAGGCCTAAACAACCACTAAGAGTTAGAATAACACTCTCTGGACCATTTTCACTCTCTGGTACATGTAAAAGTACAAGATAATTTTTTGCAGTTTGGTGCATGTCCCAAGTTTGTCCACTTAAAACATTATTTTTTTTTTGAATATGGACAGTCGAACAACCTTCGTCCTGTGTTTCTCCAATGTCTCTGAAGTCTGTATAATTATTAATTAGCACGATGTCGTGAATGGTGAGGTTGGAACCGCTTGCGATTCCCATCATTTCATCACTCAAGTTCGCAGACATCTTTTGAGTCTTTGAAAATTGAAGAAGCCCATATTCTTTAAGCTTACTTTTTAAGTGTGGTGATTTAGAAAGCAAAAGTTCTTTTCGAATCTCATAAAGTTCAGAAATAGCAACTCGAAGTTCTTCCCCGTGCGCCTGCCCCCATTCCTTATTAGATTTATTTTTTTTATAATGGATCAATGGGAAATGAAAATCATGAGAATTTAACATTTTAATTACCTGGCAATAGATAGAAATGATTTCATGGCATCCCAAGAAGGAAGCACTAAATATTTTCCATCATAACTTTTTAAATTATTTTTTGGCCAGAAGGGGAGATGGCCTTTGATCGTTCCTACACCATTTGTTATCTCGATCTCTGCATTATACTTTTTAACAAATCTAACTAAGTTTTTTTCAAAGATCTCTTTGCATTTTAGATACTCGACTTTAGATTCTAAAATAAGATTCATCGAGTAGTGGTAGTTAGCGAATGAAAATTCATCACCATCCCAGGTACTGATCATCATCAATGGTTTTTCTAAGAAGAGTTCTTTTTTTACCGCAACTAGACCGGCCTGCCCACCAAAAAAACAGATCATGGCGTCAGGAGTAATTTCAAGGTTGTTTCCAGCAAAATAAAAATTTTTTGAATAGTTAAATTTTTGTGAAGCACTTTCATTGTAAACAATTGGGCTTTTATATTTTATTCCAAGTGCTTTTAGTCTTTTTAAAAAGGAGAGGGGAATTGGTTTTAAAATATTTTGCGGTAGTGGCTCTAAAAAAATTCCTAAGGTCTCATCTTCTTTTAAAATATTTTCAACTTGTACTAAAACTTCATCTTGGTTTAGGTTGTCAGGATGGGCCACTCGGTCGACCTTAAAATAATTAAAACTGGGGTTACTCAAAGAGTGAGAAAGATTGCTCCCTTGCCCGAAATAATGGCCAGCAAAGGTTAGAAGTTTGGTTTTTTTTCGCCCTGTTACCCAAATACTTTTCACCACCTTATCTAAACATTCTGATAATCCACTAGTGGTATAACCAGAGCGTAGGCCTTCTGGAAAAATGGCAAATAGTTCATCTATCTGTTTCAAAAATCGTTTTCCCACAAAGTTGGAAAGACAAACTTTGTTAACAAGGTATGGCAATTGTTCTTTTATAAATGGCATATTAAGTGAGTTGCTTCCGATTGGAATATTGATCATTTCAGAAAGACTCATCGGAAGAGAATTAAATTGCAAATGAGTGGTATAATAAAAAAGGTCGCGAGATTTTTCAAAGTCAAGATAGTGCTCTTTTCTAAAAAATTGTTCAATTGATCCGAGTGAAAGATTAATGGCCAGCATCTGTCTGGCGAGCAAATCGCGATTTTTTCCATTGATTTTTTTAAATCCTTTATGAATAGCAAAAGCAGCTACCGCATATTTCAAATTTTTTCCAAGGCCTTTTTCTTGTTCTGATCCATCGACTGTGAGGTCAATCATATAAAGAGTATGAGGGTCATTAAAATCTGGGTCGGCCCTTAAGGCCGATTCCAGAGGGTACTCTGCAGGAGGTGCACCGAAGGCAATCGCCTTAAGGGCCCCTTTTTTTTCTAAGACGAGTGCGACATAATTTTTTGCATTAATTGTTTTTTGAAATAATTTCAGAGGTGTTTGCCGGGCCGGTTCGTAGATCTTTTTTTGTAGTTTTAAGATTTGTTTTGCATAGTCTTTAAAATTGTCTTTAGTAACTAAAACAAGTTTCCCTTGGCCTTTAAAAAATGTTGAAACTTGTTTTAAAAGGACTTGAAAACTGTTGGGTTTTGATTCCAGTTGATTGAGTTGCAATTGCAGAATTAATTCATGCCAATTGTAAATCTCTTCCATCTTTCGAGCACTAGTTTTACATCCTAAGGGTTTGGGAACTGTGTTGCCCAAAAAAATTTCTTGGCAGAGGTTATCCAGTTGCTCAAAAAGAAAATCAATTTCATTTTTAGTGAAGGCGGTATTTAGTCGAAAACGTAAAGTCCTATCACCCGCTAGATAGTATAATAAACCTCTTTCAAATCTTTTATTGATAAAGAGGTTGGTTAGTTCGGCCGTTTTAACTTCAAGAGCAAATGAAATTCCCTTCGCTCTAGGACGTTCTAAAAAATCTTTATATTTATTTACTAATTTTTCACATTTCGTTCGTGTGATATTTTCGATTTCTAAAATTTTATCGGTTAACTGTCCCAACATTACAGCGTGAATATACCCTCGCATTACGGAGGCAACTTGAAATTCGGGGGTGGCAATACATTTTTGCCAAGCAATGACTATGCCCACTTGCGCTTTTTTTGCGCACACGATGTAATCGGGCCTAAGTTCTAAACTATTCGAATCTTTTAAATTGAATTGTTTATGCCAAAAAAATTCTCTGCCTAAATGAAATCCCGTTTGCACCTCATCAAAAATAACAGGCACATCAAAAGATCTAGATAATTGTAACAGGGCCTCAAAAAAACGGCCGGAAGCATATCGATCTCCTCCCTCACATTGCATGGGCTCTATAATTAAAGCGTATATTTCTTCTTTTAATAGTTCATGGCGAATTGCCATTAAACAGTCGATTTCTTTTTGCAATTCTTTATCTGAATTATCCCATACAGAGGGAATGGAAAATATTTTGACCGAACTATTTTCCCAAAACTCGGCCCAGCCTTCTGGCCTTTTTTGATCAATTTGATCTAAATTAAGTTCAGGGTACGGGCAATACACTGCCTGCAATTGTGGCCATTCAAAAGGTTCTCGTTTGGCCTTATTCCAAGTTGCCGCCAGAGTTACAAGCATACGTCCGTGAAAGGAACCTTCAAAGGCCAAAACTTTTGAAGCTTTTGCCTTTTTTCTTTTTCTAAAACATTCTCCAAGTGCGATTTCGTTGGCCTCTGCTCCGGAGTTTGTATATGTCAAAAAAATATTTTCTTTATTTGGCAACTGCAAATATCTTTTGATCACTTGATGAAAAGCAAAATCCAAATGTTTAAATAAAAAAGTGGAGTTGTCATTGGTCCATGATTCTAAAAAATGTGAAACACCAAAAAAAGGAGTGGGATTAAATCCCAGCCCGAGGGTGGCGATTTGTGAAGCAGCATCAAGCATAAAATGGCCGTCCTCATCTTCTTCACTTTCAATCCCCATAAAGGGGCCCCTAGAGCTGCGAAGTTTGCTTAAATAATTCTTTTTTTCAGCAGGGATAAGGCCTTTTTTGTAATAAATTTCTAATTGCTCTTTTGCCAGCTTTTCATCGAGGGCATTGATAATAGAAATTTTTTTTAAATTCATAATTTGGACCTTGAGTTTGAAAGTGAGTCATTATGCCAATTGCAATTGTGCCGTAACTCTTTCAGCTTGAAAATATAAAGTGTTCTTATGGAGTTTTTTCGTTTGCAATCAATTTTTTTACTTAAAGTCTATAGATACGTAGATCTTACTTCTTACCTTGAGAATAAATAATATTGAATATCGGCCTTCTTTTTAATCTCGATGATATCTTTAATAAAACATTAATATTCAATACTTAATTAGTTTTTATTCCCTGTTATAGAATTTATATTTTTGGCCCCAAAAAATTTAAATAGATCTTGCGATCCGGCCTTCTTACAATCGTTTTGACGAGTGGCGTGAACAATGTTAAGAAGCTTTCAATTATGACCTTTTAAGGTAGAATTTCTATCAATTTAAGGGCCTAAAAAAAATGAGAAGTGGGCCATTGCCGGGGGGTATTTATGGTCGAGATTGACTCTTTAAAAAATACAGAATCCAGTATCGAGCGACCTAAAAGTTACGAAGGTGATGCATTCTGGGCAAGTTTAGAAAAAGAAAATTTACTAAAAAAATTAAAATATCAAATTGCGGAAAGAGATATTGGAAGATCCTATTACAAGCTGGGAAAACTCCATTATGATAAGGCCGATTTGGTTGAGGCCGAAAAGCATTTTACTTTAGCACTCCAATTTGCCGAAATGCCTAAGGACGGTTTTAGCATTCTCAAGACTTTGGGTTTTCTTCTGCGAATTGCTTCAGAAAAAATGGACGAAAAATGTGCTGAGCAAATTATTTTGAAGACTGAGCAAACCTTGGATCAAATGGCCTCTGCTCTTGGGACTTTAAATGCAGAATATTTCTATAACCTTGGACTTTTAAAAACATATAGGGGTGAATTCCCACTGGCCAAAGACAATTTTAATCTTGCTCTTAAAAAGGCCAGAGAGGAAAACGATCCTGATCTTCAAGCTAAATGTTTACTTGCTGTCGCTAATAATGCCTACAACACAAAATCCTACGAAGTGGCGATGGATTATCTCAATCATTTATCTCAGCTTTTAAAAATTATTAATAAGAATTATCTTTCTGGTTCAATGCATGTTTTTTCCGCAAAAGTATTTCTGGAAATGGGGATTTACGATAAATCTGAAGCTCACTTTCAAGAGGCTTGCCTCTATCTTCAAGAGAAAAAATCGTGGAATCTGTACGGTTATATTCTTCTTGGAAAGGGGATATGTTTTAAACGTCAGGGTGAATATGACAAAGCTTTGATTTATTTTGCGTTGGCCAAAGAATCTGTGGATATTAAAAACTTTAAACGGCTTTCACTTCTGGTGGAGAATGAGATTCAAGATGTAAAAGATAGCAGTATTGATATTTATCTTGATCGCACTCATCGTAAAATTCACGAAAGGAATTTGGGTACTATTGATTTTAAACATCGTTTTGTTTTACTCGAAATTCTTTTTTTATTGGCAAAAAATCCCGGAGTTTTCTACGATAAAGAACAGTTGGCCAAGTCCATTTGGAAAGATGAATATAACCCACTTATTCATGACAAATTGATCTATACCAGCGTCAGTCGCCTAAGAAAATTGATTGAACCTAAGGGCAATGACAAAAGAAAGTATATTGTACGTGGGAAGGATGGTTACACTTTTAACCCTAATGTTAAAATCAGATTTCATTTAGAGACGAAGGTTTCTGTTGAAAAGACTATTGCCAACATTGAACTTAGTTCACCTGTATAACACTGATGGTAAACTTTAAATTTTTGCTATTATTTAGTTTATTTATTTATTCTTCTTTTGCTTCCGCACAAGAGAATGTTGAACAACGAAGATTATTATTATCGCAGTTTGCCGTTTTTAAAATTGAAGAATTTCCCTATTTTTCAAATGATGTAATGACATTATTTTTGGCCTTGCCGATTGTCGATTGCACTCTTGGTAAAAAAAGTATGATTAAAAAATGGTTCCCCACTATTTTAAAAATTGATTCTTGGCCAAAAAAGGAAAAAGAAATAGGTGAATTGATTCATCATCAGGACATGGGAGAACTACTTTTTTTGGGCAAGGTTTTAAGATATGAAAGTGAACAGTCTTTTAATTTTAAAATGTTGCCTGAGGAAGAGAATAAATTTAATGATTGTTTTGCCAAAAATAAATTAGAAGTAGTGCTTGGACAAAATCGTCAAAATTACAAAAATGATCTGATGAAATATTCCAAGTCTCTAATTTCTTTTCATTATTTTATTAATGAGCATTATCAAAAGATTTTGGGCACAGGAGAAAAAACAGATATGGGGCGAAGTATTCAAACTATTCTTGACTCTATTGCCAAAAAATACTCACATGACGTCTACAAATTTTAATTTATTTAAGTCACAAATTTATTTTAAGGATGATTTTCATTCTTTTGCCAAATGCCAAGAGTTAGATCGACTTTATTTTGCCTGGCCATGGGGTCATTCACATTGGCAAGATTTGGCCAAAGACTCCCAAAACTATTCGCTCTTTACCATTGGGTCGGAAAATGAGTTGACTGGTCTTGCACTCTATTACATTCCACCATCTAGTTCTTTAGTGCATCTTCTCAAGTTGATCATGACACCGTCAGTAAGAAGACAGGGGTGGGGTCAAAAATTATTATTAAAAAGTATGCAAGACCTGCAAAAAATAAATCGCTCAGAGTTTTATCTAGAGGTTGAAGAGAACAATACGGTGGCCCTCAATCTTTATAATAAAATTGGTTACAAGATTCTTTGTAGGAAAAAAGATTTTTATGGCAGCAAGCGAAATGCGCTAGCTATGAAGTATTTTGTTCAAAACACTTAAAATATAACAAGTTGATTAAGACAAAAAAAACTGGTACAAATTGGCCAGTCGCTTAAAAAGGCTTTGGTCTTTCATAGTGGATTAGCAAAACAGTAACTAGTCTGGGTTTTGCGTTACCTCATCGAATTAATAAATAATAAGAGGGGTGGATTTTATCCGCCCCTTTTTTTTTAGGTTGCTATGAGTATTATAAAAGAATTTAAGAATCAGTTAGAAATTAATTTTAAGGCAATTTGTGAAAGCGAATTACCTAAAATTGGACTTGATCTTTACGATATTAATTTTAAAACAAGTACGGGAGAACTTACTATTTATATTTTCGATAAAAAAACAGGTTCTGCGGTGATTGAAGACTGTATAAAAGTAGATCAGATGCTCACGCCCTTTATTGAAAGTGAAAGTTGGGTACCAGAAAATTTGACCCTTGAAGTATCTTCGCCTGGGATTTACAGACATCTTAATTCTCTGTGGCATTTTGAAAAGGCAATAGGGGAGAAGGCCCAGTTTATATTAAACACTCCATGTAGTGAGGCGAATATTTTAGAAAAAAATGAAACAACTACAAAAGGTCTTAAAGGTAACACAAAGTTTATCGGCATTATTAGCAAAGTCGGATCAAAAAGTGTTGTGGTAAATGTTGAACAGGCGCAAATAAAATTGCCCTTTGAAATAATTAAAAAGGCCAATATAGATTTTAAATAAAGGTAGGAATGTTATGAATTTCTCAGAATTAGGTAGAGTTATTGAAGCGTTAGGAAAGGATCGTGGAATTGAACGAGCTGTCGTTATAAGGGCAATTGAGCAAGCTTTTTTAGTGACTGCCAGAAAGAAATTTGGAATCCAAGGTGAATATGAAACAAAATATAATGATAAGGGCGATGATATCGAGATTTTTCAATATAAGAATGTTGTTGATTCTGTTAGGGATCCGATCGTCGAAATCTCTATTAATGAGGCCAAAAATTTAGATGCCGATGCTGAAGTTGGCGATCAGTTAGGGATTAAAATTGAAAATCCAAATTTTACACGTGTTGATGTTCAAACTGCAAAGCAAATTATTTTGCAAAAAGTAAGAGATGCTGAAAGAGAAATTCTTTTCGCCGAATTTAAACATCGAGAAGGTGAGATTGTTGCGGGAATTGCCCGTCGCTATGAGAGAGGAAATGTTATTGTCGACCTTGGGAAATCGGATGCGATTCTTCCCAGGAGAGAAATTATTCCTGGAGAAAATTTTAAAACGGGCGATAGAATACAGGCCTATTTGTCAGAAGTTGTTATGACAAATCGTGGCCCTGAAATTAGGTTGTCCAGAACTTCCCCTTTATTTTTAGTAAAGCTCTTTGAAATGGAAGTTCCAGAAATACAAGATGGCACGATTGAAGTAAAATCTGCAGCGAGAGAACCAGGGCAGAGAGCAAAAATTGCGGTTGCCTCCGTTGATCGAGAAATCGATCCAGTTGGCGCTTGTGTGGGAATGAAGGGGTCTCGTGTTCAAAATGTTGTGAATGAACTTCAGGGTGAAAAAATTGACATTGTAAGATATGCGGATGACGTCAGTTCTTTCGCTCGTGCCGCACTATCACCGGCCGAAATTACCAACATCATGATTGACCAAGAAGAAAACTCTATGGATGTTGTGGTTGAAGATGGGCAATTGTCATTGGCCATTGGGAGACGTGGGCAAAATGTGCGTTTGGCCGCAATGTTAACTGGTTTTAAAATAAATATTATTTCTAAAACTAAATTACAAGAAAAAATTAAACTGGCGGTTGAAAATTTAATGCAAGTTCCAGGAATGATCGAGCCGAAAGCACAAATGCTTGTTCAAAGAGGGGTAATGAGTATCGCCGATTTGAGTGATTTATCCGCTGAAGATATTACCAGAATGTTAAAAATCTCAGAACAGGAATCAGAAACACTTGTTTCTCAAGTTAAGGCCGCTGTGAATGATGGTACCTTGACTTTAACGGCATCAGAGACAGCTGATTTTATTTCAGCCTCGGCCATTCCTGCTTATAAAGGTACAATTGAGAAGGGCAGCAAAGATGCCGCTCTGTCTGGGCAAGATAAATTTTCTGAAGCAGAAAAAAGATTACGGGAAGAATTGGCAGCATTTAAATTAAAATAGTTATAGAAACGGATAAAGAAGTATTGTTTTTTTAAGGTAGGAGTAAAAATGCCAAAAAAAGTATTCGAATTGGCGAAAGAACTGAATAAGGGCCCATTGGATTTAGTAGAAGAGTTAAAGGCCCATGGGTTCAATGTTCGAAATCACATGGCCAGTTTGACTGATGATGAAGTCTCACTAATTTTAGCAAAGCTTGCTCCCAAATCGGCCTCTTCTAGTGAGGTTTCTAAAAAAAGTGTAACTCGTAAAAAAGTCTTAAAAAAAGAAGAGGCCAGTCTTCCTGCAACTGTGGCATCGGCGGTTAATGCTCCAGTCGCTCAATCTGTTGAATCTGATGAAGATAAAAAACGCACTGTGATCAGACGGAAAACGAAAGATGAAAAATTGGATAATACTGATGATGTAGCAAGAGATTCGCTAAAAGCATCAGATGATGAATTTTTAGATGAATCAACAACTGAAGAAATTTTGGAAGAGGGAAGTGAAGAAGTAAGTGAAAATGCCGAAACAATAAAGACAGCGGAGAATCCAAGCTCAGGTCTTCGTGTTGTCTCTAGGCCTGAAGTACAAAAAGCTCAGCCCAAACCGCAAACTCAGGGGCCTGTTACCTTAATTAAAAAAGACAAAAAGATTTATCTAGAAGAAAGAATTCATCGTTTTACTCCTGTTTTTATACCTGAAAAAAAAGTAGAAGAGGAAAAAGTTGTCGCAAGGGTAGCTAAAGTTATTCCAAAAGTGGCAGAATTTGAAGATGATGCTGATGGGACAAAAAGCAAACCAGGCACTCGCGATGATCTAGATTCTCTCAGTGGTAAAAAACGCCTGGGAGGGCTTGCGAGCATGATGTCTGGCAAAAAAGCGGCAGCAACTAGATCGCAAATTATGAACGAAGTTAAAGCGGAAGATGAATTAAAAATCTATTCAACGTTGAGTGGTTTGGGACGCCCCGTTTATACTCCTGTTAAAAAGAAAAAAAGTTATTTTGGGCCAAGTGACTCGACCCTTATTACTGAAGTTAAAGATGCTAAGCGCATCGTCTCTATTCATAAAATATGCCGGGCCGAAGATTTTGCAGAAAAATTAAATCAAAAATTTGAAGAGTTTGCAGATAAGGCCCTGGACCTTAATTTGTTGTTAAGATCTCAAGATTTATTGGGATTAAAACTCTGTCAAGAGCTGGCGTCCCTCTATCATTATAGAGTTGAAGATAAGGCCTTTGATGAAGAAAAAGTGCTTGATAAAAAGATTCTCACTGAAGAACAAAAGTCAACTTTGCCTCTTCGAAACCCAATTATTACAATCATGGGACATGTAGATCATGGAAAAACAAGCTTGCTTGATTACATTAGAAAGGCAAAAGTTGCGGCCGGTGAGGCCGGTGGAATAACCCAACATATTGGTGCCTATTCTGTAAAGGTTAAGGATAAATATTTAACTTTTCTGGATACTCCTGGGCATGCAGCTTTTGCCAATATGAGACAGCGTGGGGCCAACGTAACTGACATTGTCGTTTTAGTTGTTGCCGCTGACGATGGAGTTATGCCACAGACGAAAGAGTCGATTGGTTTTTGCCAACAGGTAAAAGTTCCAATGATTGTCGCTCTTAATAAAATGGATCGAGAAGGTGCAAATCCCGATCGAATTAAAACACAATTAACTGAATATAATATCACTGCTGAAGATTGGGGTGGGGAAACTCCATTCATTCCAATTTCTGCGCTAAAAGGGACAGGGATTGACGATCTACTTGAGGCCATTGCTTTACAGGCCGAAGTTATGGAGCTTCGGGCAGATAATAGAGGCTTAGCTGAGGGTGTTGTTATTGAATCTAAAATTGAACAAGGCCGTGGCCCTGTTGCCACTATACTCGTGCAAAAAGGGACACTGAAGAAGGGAGATAGTATCATCGTTGGTGAAACTTTTGGACGGGCCAGATCTTTAATGGGTTCAGCAGGTGAAAATTTAGATGAGGCAGGGCCTTCAGTTCCCGTTCAAATCTTAGGGCTTGTTCATGTTCCTAATCCTGGAGATATTTTGAACGTGGTTAAAAATGAGAGAGAGGCGAAAAAGATTGTCGATAATAGAATTGAAGAAAGAAAAAAAGCGGCATCTGCACCAGAGAAGAAAAAGGCATCATTGGAAGATTTTTTTGCAGGAGTTTCTGCTACTGATGAGAAAGATAAAATTCTTAATCTTATTGTGAGAAGTGATGTGCAAGGTTCATTTGAGGCCATCAAGCAATCTGTTGAGGCACTAAGTAATCCTGAAGTTTCAGTGCGTGTTTTAAGTGGAGGCGTTGGGGCAATTACGGATAGCGATATTCAGTTGGCCTCCTCTTGTAATGCCTATGTGATTGGCTTTAATATGAGACCAGTTACCAGTGCTCGTAAAATGGCCGAAGATAAGGGAGTTGATATAAAAAACTACTCAATTATTTACGAGCTTATTAATGACGTTAAGTTGGCAATGGAAGGATTGCTTGAGCCTGAATTTTCTGAAGAATTTATCGGCCGTGCAGAAGTTCGAGAAACTTTTGATATTCCAAAAGTTGGTATGATTGCTGGCTCTGTTGTCGTTGATGGAAAGATTGCTCAGGGATGTAAAATTAGACTTCTTCGAAACGGTAAAATTTTGCATGATGGGAAACTGTCATCTCTTAGAAGATTTAAAGATGATGTTAAAGAAGTTAAAAATGGAATTGAGTGCGGTATTGCACTTGAAAACTATACTGATGTTAAAGCTGGCGATATTTTTGAGGCCTATCTTCTCATCGAAAGAAAAAGAACCCTTGAAGATGTAGTCAAGGCCAATCCTCCAATTGTGGAATCTCGTGCATAATTTATGAGAGAAAAAAACCAGTTTAAAAAAGATAAATTAGAAGAAAAAATACTTTATGCCCTTAATCTTTATTTAAGGACTGAGATCAAGGACCCTCGAATTAAGTTTGTCAGTTTTACTAAAGTCGAATTAATTCCAGACAATAGTATTGCAAAGATTTCTTGGGATACCTTTGATGTGGGCACTAGAGGAGATGCCAAGGCAGGAATTGAAAGTGCTAAAGGACGGCTTCGCCATCATCTGGCCGATGCCATTAAAATGCGAATTGTTCCTGCACTTATTTTTAAATATGATGCCAGCTTTGAAGCGACAAAACATATCGAAGATTTACTTCAGCACGAGTACAAAAACCTGCCTTCGAAAGAAGAATAATGAGAAATAATTTGGAATGGGTATACCGCTACCAGTTTACTTTTCAAGTAAACTGTCCGGGCATACCACTCGTAATATTGAGTTTTCCAAGTTGGAAAACTCAAGCGTAAGGAGTATATCTTGTGGCCGATGTTGGAATTTTAAATCTTTATAAACCACCTGGAATTAGTTCTAATTTCTTTTTGACAAAAATTAAAAAATTCTTACCAAAAGATTATTTAAAAGTTGGGCATTTTGGAACTTTAGATCCCATGGCCTGTGGTGTTTTGCTAATCGGTTATAACGGGGCCGCAAGACTTAATTCTTTTGTTTTACAGATGCCAAAAACATATCTCGCCGTTGGAAGTTGCCTTGGTCAGACAGTGACAGGTGACAGAACTGAAGAGATTTCTGATTTTTCTGATCAAGCAAAAATATTAGAATATTTCTCAAGTTCAATAGATAAAAAAGATTTTATTGTTAAAAATTTGATTGGAGAATATTGGCAGGCGCCTCATCTTTTTTCTGCTGCAAAATTTAAGGGAAAAAGTCTTTATGCCTGGGCCAGAAGTGGAAGGCCAATTGTTAAAGAGAAGCAAAAAAGAAATATTTATCAATTAGAAATTTTGCGTGAACGTGCTCCCTACATTTTATTTAAAGTAACTGTGAGTAGCGGAACTTATGTGCGAACTTTATTTGAAGACTATTGTAGAGAATTTGGACTTTTAGGACATTTAGTAAGCTTAGTAAGATTATCAGTTGGGAATTTCAATATATCTGATTCACTTAAACTTGATGAAATAAAATCCGGCAATATTTTCCCCATTAATCCTTCTTCTATTATTTCACTTCCCCAAATTAATTTGGATGAAAATGAAAGAGTTAAATTTATCCATGGCGCCTATCTTTTTAATAGATTCGCAATTTCTGATTACTCCGATGGCCAACATCTGTGGGTGCGAGACGCTAATGGCCAATGCCTTGGTTTGGGCCAAATTGCTTTTTCTGGAGAATACTTGGCCCTCAAACCGGTACTTAACTGGTTTAGGCCGATTGATCAAAATTAAAATCATTGGGACTAGAACCACTAGATATTTTAGTGGTATAATCCAGATATAATTCTATCTAGTTTTGAAGAGGAGTACATCTGTGAACACTATGCTCTTGTCTCTTACCATTTCAATCTTAATAGGCCTAGGTTTTGTGGGAGGACTGTTTGCCCTTAATTTACTATCGGGAACCTTCGAGTTTTTATTTGGAAAACCAAAGTTTGAGTTACTTAAATCAAGTAAAGGGGTAAACGGTTTTGCCTTTCTACTGCGTTGGGATTCTACTAAGGAGCCAGGACGATTTAATCAGGTGCGGGTTCGGCTTTATAATCCCTTTGGCCGTACAACTCAAACTGATGTTTTTAAAGAATTTGAGGCGAAAGGAGAATCTTTTGCTATTGATTTAGATATGGGGCCAGGTTTTCAAGATCTTCTTAATGCTCAAAGCACAGACCGTGCACTTGTTGTGGTTGAAGTTGGAGCAGTTCAAGACCGTTTGTTTCATCAAGAAGAAATGAAGGCCCATAAATTTTTTGATTTGAGAAAAGAGGCGAAACTTACGGTTGACGATTTTTATAAGAAACCTGGCGGAAGTGGCGAGACGAAAGTTTATTATCATACTGTAGAAAAAAATATGATTGCCGATCCTATGCCAAAAGATGGTAAGGCCTTAAGACTTGCCACTAATCCTGAATTTGCTCATGAATTTACCGCTACTGGTGCTGCCGGAGAAGGTGGTAGTGCAGCTGCTGCTGTCGCTAATTTCATTGTTTCAAAAGTATGGATAGAGCCTGGGTGTATTGTGTGTAATGCTTGCGAGGATATTTTTCCCGAAGTTTTTAAAGTAAACGCCGATACTTGTGTTATAAAACCAGATTATCCTAAAGATAACGGTCTAAGGGTCAAAGAAGCTTCCGATGCTTGCCCCGTCGAGGTTATTAAATATACAGTTGCCTAGGGTTATATACTGATCCCTATTGAATTAGATTGCTTGAGGCATTATTGGCAATACTTGCATACCCCAATTAATTTGTCCTTGTAGTTCACCCTTAAGGAACTTTTGCAAAGTCTCTAAATCAATTGCATATATTTTTTTGATTTCGGCAGTTGCATCAGCAGGAGCACTTGCCGCTGTTATTTTAACTCCTATTATTTTAGTTAATGTTTCGCTGCCTAATGCATAGGTTTTTAAAATAATTTTTCCTAATTCTTCACCGAAAATTCCTGTGATTTGATCTGGATCAAGTTCAGCATTTCGAAGAGAAAGAGTAAGAAGCTCTTTAAGTAGATCTATTTCAATTGAAAAAGCATCTTGCTCGTCCTGATTTAATCCATCAGGAAGAGGGGGATGAAGTCTTCTTTGTACTGCCGCTGATATTATTTTAGGGTCAAGTGGAGATAGAAAATTTAAAGCTTGATTGCCTAAAATTACTTTCTTGGCCAAAGTATTATCAGAACCTGCTAGATAAACGTCATCTTTAATGATGAGTGCAGAAGAAGGAAAAGTATCAAACACTGATTTTTTGATAACAGAAACAAACTGCTTATTGAGTCTTCCTTTTTCTTTATATTTTGGGTCATTGGTTTCCGAATGAAGGGATACTGCTTTAAGTAGTTCTTCAGTTAGAATTGATCCGCCATCTTTTGGAAGTTTAAACATTCGCAAAAATTGTGAATAAGGGATTTCGGGGATAGTTTCTGTTGGTGCTAGTTCGTAGGGAACTTTAACTAATAAACCTTTTTCATCTCTAAAGGGAACATTGCTATCTAGATTTTCACCGACAGTTAAATGGGCCAAAAGATTCGAAAGTTTTTCTGAAACGTAGGGGAGGTCGGCCAAACTTCCTCTACTGTCTTCTGATGATCCTTGAAGTGAAGCTCTGGTTACAAGTGATCTCATTGCCAGTAATTTATCTGCCCATACACCACGTACATCGATATCTGTTTTATATGTAAACCGTGGGTCATTTCCTTTTACATCATTAAGAAATTTTCCACCTTGAGAAGTGACAATTAATCCGTCTTTTGCCAAAAAATCTTTCACGTTATTATCAAAACAAGTTTGTGGGATGTAATCAATCTTAAATTTTATTTCCGAATAAATTTCAGAAAGCTTTTTGAAACCTTTAAATTGGGTGGGGTTTTTTATATCGGCGGTTGCACACAAAAAATCTGGAGCAGATAGGACTTCGAAGAAAAAATCAGCAACTTTTTTTACTGCGACTTTGCGATCTTCGATGTCTTTGCAGATGGGGTATTTGGCCATTTCAATTGGGCCACAACCTTGAGACATAATATTATCGCCAAAAATGCTGGCAAAAAATTCATAGTCTTCAAAGATGTTTCTGATGCGTTTAAACTCTGAAAATCTGGCAGCAGCATAATCAAAAATGCCAAATTGAGTGTAATCTTCACGGCCATCTCTAAAATTTCTATACTTGTAAAAGTTTTTGTATTTTTCGGTATAGTGATCTGTGATTTCAACTAAATTAGATCCTTCATCAAAGCGGTTGCAAAGAGTTGATAGGCCGGCATTTTCATCTGTGCAAAAACGGTAATCTTTTAATTTCAAATCCTTTCTCTTTGCTGCTTCATCTTCCGGAAGCTGGGATTCTTCTTTTTTAAGTTGATTTTTTAAATCTGTTAAGGTTGTTGTTAGTTTATGAAAATTACCATCAAGCGTTTGTACCTCTCTGGCATAGGCATAACGAAGGGCCGCTACATCGTATTTTCCAAAAACTGAAAGTTCATTGAGTTCAGAAAAAGAGTAATCCATAATTGAACTGTAAGCGGAAGCTGAATTTAATCCTAGATCATGGGCCTCTTGTTCATTATAAAAGTTTTCTCTATCTGCCGAACCCATAAAGTTGTGACGAAGTCCAAGATTATGGCCAAATTCGTGAACCAGGGTTGAGGTATAAACGGCTGGAGCAATAATCATTGCAACTTTTTCTTTTTGCTCTTTACTTAAAAGGTCATACCGTTTTAGTTTTCCGTTATCGTCTAGTATCCCTTCAATTTGTTTAATTCCTGGGAAGTAGGTCTTTCCTAGGGTTCCTACGTTAAAAAATTCTTCGTGAAAGGCATTGTTATGGGAACATCTTTCTAAAAATTTTTCGTAAGAAGTAATATTGCCCTCTTTCTCAAGTTTGAGCAGTTGTTTTTGATCAATTTTATCGTGGGATTTTGCTTCCATTAGTTTTCGAGCTTGAGATGATTTGGCGATTAATTCTCTGACATTTATTTTTCTAACTTCAAGGTCCCCTTGTTCAAAACGATAAAGAGCAGAGCTTAAGGTTTTGCCGGATGCTGTTAGCTTATTTGATGAATTATTTTTTAAAGCATCAAACTCTGCTAGGCCTAGGTGTTTAAAGTTTTCATCGGTGGCCTTTTCTACAAGTTGGTAACTTAAATCAACCATACTTTCATAAACTGATCGAGTGATAGAATAGATTGTTCCTGAATACATATTGACATGGCCTTGAAGGATTTCTCCAGTTCGAGGGTTACTTACCGTTGGTGCATATCCTAATAAACCATTGGATAGAGGCTCATCAATAAGAACAATCATATTATTTCTTAAATCCCCTGATTTTTTGTCAACATTTTCTGCTTCATTTGTATGTAGGTTTATGCTTATTCCGGCGTTCGCTCGTTCTAATGATTGATTGATCCCGTTCATCGCTTTGATTGTGGCATCGAGGAAAGTTTTATTTTTTTCTTTAAAATAAGTTTCAGAAAGATAGTAGTGAATCTCTTTTTTTTCAGGGTTAAAACGATTTAGATAGGTAATGTCTTTTTTTCTTTGAGGGTCAAAATCAGCGCCTAAGACTTTGTTAACATCTTTAAAGAAACCAAAATCGCTGTCTTCGGTGGTTGGATATTCAACAGCAGTGTAATTCTTTGATGCCAAATCATTTAAACGAACTAATGAGTAGAAAAATTTGACGTTAAAACTTGCCGCCTTAAGGTTGTCGTCAAAAAATAAATCGCTAATACAGTTTTCATTAGAAGAATATTTATAAGTTTTTTCTAACTCAAAATTGATCACTCCTGGTGCGATGAAGTGATTCATGAGTTTGTTGTTGACGGGAAAAATACAAGAGTCGTTGGCAGTAAAAACATTAAGAGTGTTTACTTCAAGCAATTTGG
This sequence comes from Bdellovibrionales bacterium, assembly GCA_023250815.1. Classification (GTDB taxonomy): domain Bacteria; phylum Bdellovibrionota; class Bacteriovoracia; order Bacteriovoracales; family Bacteriovoracaceae; genus JAHEZZ01. The sequence goes on along the minus strand of JAHEZZ010000015.1, from coordinate 7,012 downwards.
TATTTTCAAAATTAGCGATAAAAAGTGATTTTTTATCAAATGTTGTATCAACTGTACTTAGTTGAGGGGTGCATTCTTTATCTTCGTCTCTCCTGCAGGTCAGATCAACATAACTTCCAGGAATTGTCATAACGGGGTTGCTGTTTAAGTCATTGTCGGAAAATCGAGAATCTTTCTCAACTTCGTAGACTTCAATCCCTTCTTTTGATTTTTTAAGTTTTACAATTTTTTCATCACCTTGATAAAAAGGATCAGCAACTGTTACCTCTCTTGGTGTACCGAGGGTTGAAGGGACATAAATATATTCTGCATTAAAATCAATTGTTCTCAAATCAATGACCGTTTCATTTTTTAGATCGAGGGTTTTGTACCATTCAATTTCGGCCAGTAGGGCATTAGAACTTAATTGAAAATAGGTAGAAGAAGTAGGAGATACCTTAACTAGTTCTGTCTTCGCAGTAATTTCTTGTTCATTTTGTTTTGCTTTAAATTGTACGTTATTTACTTGGGTTGAGAAAATAGGAGCGTAAACAATTTTGTTGTCCTCATTTGAAGTAATAAATCTGGGATCTTTATTGGCATAGAGGGCCTTCTCAATGGGGCCTAAATTATCAACTTGTGTTTCTTCTAGAATATAAAGATAACTGCCTTCAATTTTTGTTATGTATTTCTTTTCATCTTGAAGAAGATTTAGATATTCTTCTGGCCCCTTAAACATTTTTTTAAGGCCCTTTCCTGTCCATCTTTTATTGTTGAATTGTTTTTTGTTAAAAAGATGAGACTGCTCTTCATTGGTTAAACTTTGAACTCCAGAAAGTTCTCGTGCAGAGATGAGTGTCGATATATTAACATGTGTTGAAGCGTCTTTATTTTTTTGTTTAAATTCAACTGTTCTGGTTTCTTCGCCTAAATCGTTTTTGCTTTTTTCTAGTATTCCGTAGGCCAGGATTGGGTATTGAAATAGTGGAATGAATTTTTCATTTTCACTTTCGATGGCCTCGATATTACTTCTTTCACCACTCATCTTTGCCAAAACAACCATAGAACTTTTTAGTAATTTAAACTTGAGTGGGATTTTCTCCCCTGGCCTGGCCCCCACGATTTTATAATCTTTGAAAAAAACCGCCAATTCTCCTGGGCCTTTAAATTGTACTGATTGTGCCGGGTTTTGTTCAAGTAACGTTACACCCCGTCCGTCTTCTTGGAGAGCATTGGCATTTTCTTCTCCTACAACAAGATAAGAATCTTGGGAAAAAATATTTTTATCGAAGACATTTTGTTGAATCTCGTCAGATATTTTTTGAGGTAATTCTTTAGCGCAACCCCAGAGTAAGCTGATAAGAGATAAGGCCACGAAGAAACTTTTTTTGTTAATTGTAAATTCCATAATTAAATCCTTATGCTGGTGTTGAGGTAAAAGGTCGATTTATTTTTATTAAATAATTCTACATTTGAATCTCTGCCATTGGCCCTTAGGGCATTTCCTGAATTGTTATGTCCAACCGAAAATTGAATATCTTTGTTGGCCGAATAGCTGAATGATTGATCAAAAAGAAAATTATCTTTACTATTTCCTTGGTAGGTAAAGGAGCGGCCGTAAATATTATCCAAAGTGATGCCAAATAATTCGCCTAAGGTAAAGTCAAAGATCAGGCGTTGTGAGAGGGAGTATTGAACATTACTTTGGCCATCAAAGGCGGTTTTATATTTGTGAAAACTTTGTTGATAATAGGGCCTGTAGGTCAGCGCTAAAGGCATAGTACTTCTTTTGGCAAAATCGACCATTAATTGAGGTGCAAAAAATAATTTAGTTCTAAGAGTTTTGAGATTGCTAGATTCTTCACTAGTGGGGTGATAGATGCGAGTGATTCCACTTAATGAAATTAGGGAATCGGAATTTTTGTAGAGGGTTTTAGAGTAACCGAGATAGCTATCGGCATAAGTGAATTTTCTTTCGTCTTTGAGATCTTTATTGCCACTGATTACAAGTAATAATTTATCGGCCCTGGAGAGGGGGTAGGCAGGAGTTAAGGTAAAGTCGAGATTTGATGTCTTGTCTTTTTGATCCAGGGTTTTATTGTCGGTATTGTAGGTAAGATCAAAAGTTGTAGAGAGTTTATTGGCAAATTTTTTAACTGCTGCAGTTTGTTTTTCGGCAATGCTGACGTCGGCGAATAGCTGAGGAATTGTGAGTAAAATGAAGAGAAAAGAAAATACCGCCATAAACCCGCTTCTGCACTTTTTAAGGGAACCAAACCCACAAGCGCCGGCGGAATATAAGGGAAGATTTAAAATAGGGAAAGTTATTTCTTACAGCAGTAAGATTAGGTTAGAAACATTGCTTTCACTAAATAGATTTTTATTAATTTTAAATGCTTTTGGGGCCATAGAGACCCCAAAAGTTTAAAGTGAGATGAGTATTTTAGTGAGTAAATCTAGCTGTGCTTCATAATCTAACACCTGAATACGGTAATCTTCCAAGCGATCATTGAGAATTTTTGCTTGTTTAGAAGCATCTTTATATTTAGCTGGAATGGCCTCAACCGTAATGGCCTCAATAATTTTATCGGCATTTGGAGTAACAGTGGCCAGGGCTTCCTGGGTGTTTGTATCCATAAGGTTTTCAAGTTTGCTTTGATTTTGCACAAGAAATTCGGCAAATTTTAATTCTAATTCAAAAAATTTTCCCAGAAATATTTGCATTTCAGGGGAGCTTTTCTCCACCAGTTCCGAAATACCCTGAATCATTGCTGCAAAATCTTTAAAGGGCATTTTGCGGGCCTTTTCTAAGGTTGGTATTTTGAGTTCAAAAGCGAGTTCATTTATTTCTGCTTCGCTAGGAATTGGAAATTTTTTTTCGCTTAATGTTTTATACATTTTAAGTTGATTTCGAAGAGCAATAAGTTTACCCATAAAAAGATTGGGATTTGCGGCAACCAGATTGTCATCTATTCTTGTAATAGCATACCCTTCTGGAATGACTTTTGGGTCTTGAGTTGTAATTTTACTAATCTCGCTTCTCTTTTCTATGGTTGCTTCAATTTTTCCAGGAACATAAAGGCCATGGACGAATAATTGTATAAAATCTTCTAATAAATCTTTTTCCGCCTGAAATTTTTTGAAATATTTATCTTTTTTTGAGGCAATCGCTGCAGATTCAGCATTTAAAACTTCTGTCGCTGAATTTCCAACAGCAGGTGATTTCTCTAACCCTAAATTTTGCTCTGATAGGCCATCGAGAGTTCTGTGCCCTAGAAAATTAAATATTTCATTTCGATAACGGGGGTCATCTATAAAGTTTGGCACAAAATATTCACGTGCGTGTAATTCTAGTGTGGGCATTCTTATTGTTAAAATCAACATGGCGTTTAATCTTATTTGTTCAAGGCCAATATGTTCGAAGTTGATAAGCTTTCTGCGGCCGATAATTGTGGCATCGTCAATGCCCGAGATATCCAAAGTTTTCACTTGGTCGGTATGATAATTTCCAACTTCTTTTATGAGAGTCATTTTATTTGAGGTTAGAAAACTTATCGTCTCGGTCTGATTGCAGCTGTTAATCGTCACACCTAGCTCTTTAAAAATATCTCTCCTTAGGACTTCAAATTCTAATGCTTCAATCTGTTTTGTATCTCCGTTATTTTTTTCCACGATACAAAATTTAATTGGCAGTTGAATTAATTCTTTTAAAAATTGAAAGGCCAGGTTGGAGGCCTCATAATATTCAAGATAATGTTTTCCATGACGACCTTTATCTTGTTTCATCTCTTCTAGTATTTGATTCATTTGTTTTTCATTAAATGTATGTAAATACCCCTTTCTAGAAGTAACGAAATCCATTAGATAATAGCGCCAATGATCGTAAATAGTTTTTAAAGGAAAAAGAATTCTGTCAGTAATATACATGTTAATTCTGCTGGGGAAAGTTCCCTCCGCCCGATCATAACGATGGCCATTTATGGCAAGGATGGAATTAAATTCATTGATTAAGTTTTGTACTATTTCTTTAGGGTTAATCCCCTGATCATGTCTTTGACAAAGAGGGTCTTTTTTGTTGACATCTTCATCAGTACAAAAACGGTATTTTCGAAGTGATTCGATATCGATTTGTGAGGCCACGGATTTATTAATATCGAGAGAAAAATCGGTTTTATTATTTAATTCCACTTTATTGGCATAACCAAATTTAATGGCGGCAACATCGTAACTTCCAGGGGCGAGTAATTCATCTACGTCATTAGTTTGGTAATCCATTACTGAAGAGGTCAGTGCAACTGCAATTTGTTTTCCATTTTCTTCTTTATAAGTAAAATTTTGCGGATCACTGCTGGCGGCAAAATTATGACGAAGTCCCAAATTGTGTCCCATCTCATGGACAAGGGTTGCTACTACTTGTTCTTCTAATAATTTCTCAGCACAACCTTCAACGTATTTTAATTCATTTTCATTATGGTTTACATTTGCTGTTTTAAGTTCTTTTATATAATCGTTTATTTCAGGACAGTTTTTCTTGATTTTTGTGACAGCATCTTTGTAGGTCGTTTCAAAACTGCATTTGTCGCCAAAAGAATCATGTTCAGTATTTGGCCGTTTCATTTCTTCTTTAAAGGAAATTAAAGATCGGTTCAGAAGTTCTAAATTGCTATTGAGTTCTTTTTTATCTTTGTTTTTATCTTGAGATAAAATATTTGCATTATTAAAAAGTGCTGTAATATTTGATGGGATAATATTTTCTTTGAGATTTACATTTGTGCTCAGATATTTTCCGGCAAATAAACCAAGCTCCGATCTAATATAATTGCGGACGGTTCCAATCAGCCCTTCTCTAAACGGATTGGCATAAATATTTGAAGTGGCAGAAATAATTTCTCCTGATTCAGAGTCGACAATTGATGGCCCATATCCCAGAAGTGAGGCACCATTTTTTGTATCGATAATATTGATAATATTATAACGAATATCTCCGAGGGCCACATCCTTACTTTCATCTAAGATTAATTGGATGCCAGTACCTGCTTTGGCAAATCCTTCATTCCAACTTTGAATGGATCGTCTTCCCGCCTGGCGCATATTTGGCGGAGTGGTGGAGCTAAAGTGATAAATAATTTTGTTGTCTTGGGGGTAAAAACGATTGAGAAAAACTTGTTCTTCTTGTTTTTCAATGCGGTAATATTTCCAATTTTTTATATACTCCCGTTCAGTCGTAAAAAAACCAAAAAGACCGCGATCAACTTTGCGGTAAACTCGCCCTTTAAGCGGCCGACTTGCTCTTCTTAGAGAATATTTAATGCGATTTTGTTCTGATGGATAATAAATTGTAAAACTGATATAATCGTTAGAAATTTCTAAGTTATAAAATTTCCCCGAATTATTTTGTGTCACTAGTGATTTTACTTTGGCAAAATCAATTTCCAGGTATTTTCTTTTACTCCAATTTTTTGATTCGCTTTGATTGTCGGTCAATTTTTCTTCTTTTAAGGGGCCACCTTTTCCTACTTTGCCTATACGGTAGTCGACCCATTGTACTGGAAGTTCTAGGGCCGTTTCAAAATTAATATCATCAGAGGTATCGACATTTGAATCGATATTTAGATTAACCGCTCTTAGGGTATCTTTTGTTTTTATAAAGCGAATACGAGAAACATCTTTTGCCTCAAAATCTACGCCCACATTTTGTCCGACGTCTGTTGAGAATTTGGTATTTGCAGAAACGATTGTAGCAGCATAAAACCATTGGCCTTCAAATAAATCGGCGGGGAAAACATCTTGTTTTGCGATTGATTCGAAAATTTGTCTTCCCGCTAGATCGTAGCGAAAGTGAGTTGCGCTACTAAGCTCCTTAGTCTGGAATTCAGATTTTTTATGGGTTTTATCGCCATTGCCATCGAGGATATTGTCAATTTTTATTAAAGAGACAGGATAACCAACTAGAGGAACCGCCAGCAAGTTTTCACCATAGGCCTTGGCGTAAGTTAATTCTTGTGAAGGTAAATCTTCTTTTTTTGCTAGTTTAAAAATTGTCAGGAACTGGTCATTAACTTCAAAGGCAATTTTATATTTAAAATTCTTTTTTCCTCTAAAGGGCACATCTTTAATAAGTTCATGGGATACTTTTAGCTCCACAAGGTCGTAACTGTTGATGGCCGTGAAGTTTTCGGCAATATTAAGAGCATCAGTATGGGAGGCCGCTAAACTATTTAAGGCCTCTCCAGTTTCAATCTCAAAAATCTTTCCTTGATAATCGGAAATAGCATTTAAATTTTCACCTTGGCCTTGAACCATTTCTTCATTTCTTTCTTTGGCACAACCGACAAATAGCACTGCGAAAGTGAGGAGGCCTAGTTGCATAAATTTGGTAAATCTCATCATAACTATTTCCTATGTTAAAAACTAAAACTAAGGGAACTATAAACCGTCGAATCATTTTTATTGAAAAATTTAATATTGTTATCCACACCATTATATTTATAAGTGCTTCCGCCTATAATGTGGCCAATTTCAAAAGAGGTTTGTGGCAAGAATAAATAGGCCAGAGATTGTCCCATTTCATAACGATCTCGAAGTCTTTTATGGTTAAAATTTCTCGCCGTCTGATGCAAAAAATAAGCACTGGCAGATAATTTTTCAGTGAAGTTGTAATTGAATGAAGCAGAGTTGGCCCACGTCTGACTTGTGTTAACTGTGCCATCTTTACTTTCATTGTATTGATAAAAATTGCGAGACAGAGCGCTTTTTAAAACAATTTTAAAATTGTTTAATCCAAAGGCGTTGCCATTTAAAGTAAAAATGGGGGCGAGGTATAATCTGGTTCTAAAAGAATCATTTTTGTAGGCCTCAAAATTAAGTGGTAAATAGCCACGCCCTTCTAATTGCAAAGTGTGGGCATGTTGAGTTTCCCCAAAATCGGCGACTTTTTTAACAACACTTAAATAACCATTTTGCAATTCTGTTTTTTGTTCGTCTTGATAATTTTTTATCGCTGCTAAGTAGAGGTTTATTTTTATATCATCTT
>JAHEZZ010000014.1 GCA_023250815.1 Bdellovibrionales bacterium | reverse complement strand
AAATTCCGAGCTCTAAAAGTTCCATAAAAAGGGGAGTGAAATCAGCGCTAATCGTTTTTGGAATTTGTTTTAAATTTTGAATTTTAGATGTGCTTTTTATGGGCCAAAAAAGAGATTCTTTTTTTATTAATTTGTAATCTTTAAATTGGCCGCCTTTATAATTTTTAAACCACATTTCTAAAATACTGCAAATTTCTTCGGTGGTTTCTTTTAAGTCATGATATAAATTTTGGGTGCATTGTCTTAAGGTGGCAAGTCCGCCAACCATGGCAAGGGGATTGGCGCTCAACGTCCCTGCTTGATAAACTTCACCGATTGGGGCCAAGCATTGCATGATTTCTTTTTTTGCTGCCACTGCCCCAACTGGCAAACCGCCGCCGATAATTTTTCCGTAGGTAACAATGTCGGGAGTGATACCAGTTTCCTCAGTCATGCCTCCAAAACCAATTCGCATTCCAGAAATAACTTCATCAAAAATAAGCAATGAAGAATATTTTTTGCTGATTTCTCGTAAAAACTTTAAAAATGCTAAATCTTGTACCAGTAGGCCATTGTTGGCGGGAAGAGGTTCAATAATAACAGCTGCGATATCTTTTTCATGAGTTTTGAATATTTCTTGAATACCTATTTCGTCGCCGAGTTCAAAAACTAAAGTATCATTGGCCACTCCAGAAGGAACGCCTAGGGAAGAGGCCAGAGAAGTGCCGGCAAGACCTGAACCTGCTTTGATTAAGAGGGCGTCCATATGGCCGTGATAACATCCGCTAAATTTAATTATTTTATTTTTTCCAGTGAACCCGCGGGCCAAACGAACTGCTGTCATAACTGCTTCTGTTCCTGAATTAACAAAGCGAATTTGATCGATAAATTTTAATTTTTCTTTTAAAAAAGTTGCCAGTTCCAGAGAGTAAGGTTCACAAGCACCAAAACTCCATCCACGGGAAAGCGCTTCATGTAGTGCTTTTTCCACTAAAGGGTTTTTATGCCCTAAAATGAGTGGCCCAAAGCTCATACAAAAATCGATATATTCGCACCCTTCGACATCGATGATTTTTGCTCCTTCGGCACTTTTAAAAAAGCGTGGAGTAATAGGCAATCCTTTAAAACTTCGGACAGGTGAGTGAACTCCGCCAGGAACAACTTCTAGAGATTTTGCAAATAGTTCTTGATTGGATAAGATCATTTTCACCTCAACTCAATGTTTAAGATAACCATTGATAAAATTCGTGCATATTAATAAAAGGGTAAATCTGTATGCCGGCATGTTTAAATGATTGGTAGGTCTTTCCCAAACCACAGCAGTGTATTTTATCTTTTATCTCAGGAAAATATTTTAGATAAGTTTGGTATTGAAAAAAACTTGTCCAATAAAAAATTTCAATTTGAGTAATTTTTCCTTTTATTTTTGTCAGCATTTGTTCATTTATCAAGCGCTGATAAGTGGGCAATACTTCGCCAATTTTATGGACTGCTTGGGCCTCTTGATGGGAAAGCAAAGTATATTTTAAGGCGGCATTTGGCGCCAAATATTTTAACAGCGGCCCATTAATTAAATCGGCAATACTTCTTTCACCCTCCAGATCAAGTGCTCCATGGCACCAATGTCCACGTTTCGCTAATTTTTTCATAGTGGTGATATTTGCCGCCCAAAGGATAGTATTATCACGATCAAAAATTAAATGTTCCATTCCATAATCTACTGCACACAAAAGGTGTCCTGATAATTTTACACCTTGAGGTATTAAGGATTTTTTTTCGATTAATTGATCTTCTAAAAAATCTTTTAAGATGATTTGATCTTTTTTTCCAGGAGGTAAACCGATGAAAACTCTTCCGCTCTTTTTTTCGGGAAGAGGTATCTTTCTTTCAAGAAATGATTTTGAAATAATTCCATTATTTTCGCCTTGATGAATATGGGCAAAATTTTCATCGAGTTTTTTAACGTTAATCCCCACTGCTAAGTGGCAGCCCCCACCATATTCGATAAAGGCCTTGCGCTCTCTCGCTATTTCTTGCATTGCTTGTGGGTCATTTAGAAGTTCAATTTTTAAAAGCAGTTGATTATTGTCGGAGCGATTTTTTAAACATTCGATGGCCAATGATCCTTGAGCAGCAGCGCTGGGAAACAAACTTTGGGGTAAAATACAAAAATCTAAGTTATCTAAAATTTCTAAAAGCTCGGCTTTTACTTTTTCATTAAAGATGGCCTCTTCACACAAACGCTCGACACCGGCCATCGCCAAAACGATGGCATGATATTCTCCCTTTTGCAGTTTTTTAATACGACTGTTGATATTGCCTCGGAGTACTTTGATTGTAAGTTTAGAAGAATCAGAGAGGGGTAAAATTAGGTGAAGGTTTTTTTTCAAATTGACAGTTCTTCTAGGAGCGCTGGTCCCGACGACAAATTCTTTAAGCTTAGAAATATTTCTTGCTGTTTCTTTTTTGATAAAAATAATATCTTGACTGTGGTACCTTTTGGTTACTGCCGCAAGATGAATTCCAGAAGGCCTCTCGCTGCCTAAATCTTTGTAGGAATGAATTACTAAATCAATTTCACCAGCGAGAAGTGCGCGATCTAGTTCTTTGGTAAAAAAATCTTTTCCCGGAGTTTGCCACAAAGGGATGTCAGAAATTTGGTCACCTGAGGTTTCTATAAATTTTAATTCAAAATGATCACCGGTTAAGGCCTCTAATTTTCTTTTCGTTTGCGTGGACTGGGTGACCGCTAAAAGACTGCCCCTGGTGCCGATCACATAATTTTTTTTATCCGTCATCATTTTGCTATTTTTTTAAAAAAAGTGTTAGGCCATTTGCAATTCTTCCCATGAGAAGGGAAGGTTAAAACTAAAACTGATCGATCTGTTTAAACTCAGTTCACAGACTTTATCTTGCGCCATTTTTATCTTTTCATTTTTCTTTTTATCTAGAATAACCCCATGGTCAAATAAGTCTTTCAAACGGTAAATTCCTTCTTTTTTACTCCAGCAAGTTTGTATCACAGAAGCTGGGCCCAAATCAATAAATGTGCCACCTGATTTATTTTGATTTTGCCATTGATCTAAAAAGGATTGATGAAAAAGAGTTTTTTCGTGGCCAATGGTATTAATAATGATCGAAAATTTATAATAATGAGAAAGCACTTCTTCATTTTTAAGATCAAAGGGAATGATATTAAGGCCTGGCCATTTTTCTTTTAATTTTTGCACACGTTGATTATTTCTGGCGGTAATAAAAATTTGATATTTTTTATTAAACTGGGAAATGATCTCTTCTGCTAAGATTCCCGAGCCAAAAAGTAAAAGAGAAGGAGATGTTGGAATATTTTCTCTATTTTGAATAATTTTTCGAGCGATACCGGCATAAGAATGTTGCCCAATTTCCCTAAGATGTTCGGTGCGAACTTCTTTAGCATCTTTAAAAAGTTTTTCCATAATTTCTAAAAGTTGCGGATGTCGATTGTCGTTTTTTAAATAATTTTGATAACAAATTTTAAATTGGTTAGTAATTTCGTTTTCACCTATAATTTTGCTTTTAAGTCCGCATAAAACTTCCAGCAAAAAGCGGTAAGCATCAGGGCCATTAAAGTATTCATAACTATGTTTGTTAAGCGATAATTGAGATGAAGCAAAATAATAAATAACTAGAGTGCGTTGACAGGTTTTAATGATCAGACCATCGCCTGTAGAAAATTGACTTATTGGCAATAGAGATTGATATACATCCGAACCAAAATTTTCAGTTAATTTTGAACTATCTCCGGGAAAATGTAGAACTCCTAAATTGTGCAACATGTCTGTATTGTTCCTTCTACTATACCGCTCGTAATATTGAGTTTTCCAAACTGGAAAACTCAAACGTGAGGAGTATAAACACCAATTATGCTGTTCATGTGATATTAAATTGTCATCAAATTGTAGAATTGTTAAAATGATTTGGCCTCAAAGCTTGGTAAAGTTCTGATACTCGATGGTATATAAAAAGAATGGGAATAAGTAGTAACTCTCAAAAGATGGCCAAAAGTGATATTTGGTGGCGGCAAGTTTTTCGCCCGTTGGTTTTTATTTGTAAAAAGGTCGATCAAAAAATGGATGGGGCAGTGAGCTTTTTTTTGCGCCATTTTGGAAAAACAAGATTTATGCTGACGATGTCTAAAAAGGCCCGAGTTTTGGGACTAGAAAGACTTTTTTTAGTGGGCCCCAAGGCCTTTCTTTATTTTTTTATTTTTTATTTGATAAGAGATCTTATTTTGTACATTGTTATTCCGATTGGAATTGCGCATTGGACAGATTAGTTTCTTGCATATTATCTCACCCTTAAGTTATGCTCAGGGCATTTTGGTTTGATGGAGAAAATTATGGAATTAATGTTTCAAGCTTGTGGAATTTTGCGGCGAAATAAAGGCCTCACTTTTGACGATGTCTTATTGGTGCCCAGACACTCTGAAATTTCCTCCAGGAAAAGTCCTAGTCTGGCGACTCAATTAACTCAAAGATTTAAAATTGATATTCCCATTGTATCTGCCAATATGGATACGATTACCGAATTTGATATGGCCTATACTTTGGCGAAGCTCGGTGGGGTGGGAATTTTACACCGTTTTATGTCGGCCGAGGAACAAGTCGATCAAGTTAAAAAATTAAAAAAAATTTATCATGAACAGCATTTGAAAACGCCTGTCGCAGCATCTATAGGGGTTAAAGAAGAAGGCATGAAACGGGCCGATCTTTTAGTTGAAGCTGGAGTGGATATTTTAACTATCGATATCGCTCATGGCGATTCTGTCATGATGATGGAAACCTTGAGCTATGTTAAAAAAAGATTTTCTCATATTGATATTATCGCTGGAAATATCGCCACAGGAGATGCAGCAAGAAGAATGATCGAAGCTGGAGCAGATTGCCTGAAAGTGGGGATTGGCCCAGGATCAATGTGTACAACTCGTATTATCACGGGCCATGGTTTGCCTCAACTTACCGCTATTGCACTTTGTGTGGAAGAGGCCAAAAAATACAATATTCCAGTGATAGCCGATGGGGGAATTAAAACTTCTGGCGATATCGTAAAAGCTCTATCAGCGGGGGCGCAAACTGTAATGCTTGGAGGCATGCTTTCGGGAACTTTAGAAACTCCTGGTGAGGTGAAAGGCGGACAAAAAATATACCGAGGGATGGCCTCCAAATCTGCCCAAGTTTCATGGCGAGGAGAACTTCCTAAAGGTATGGCGGCAGAAGGTGAGTCAACTTTGGTTGCCTGCAAGGGGAGTGTGGAAAATGTTATCCACGAAATTACCGGCGGCATTCGCTCCGGCATGACTTATTTGGGTGTAGAGAAAATAGAATCGATGGTAGAGAGTGCACTTTTTATCGAGATGACTGCTTCGGGAATGAGTGAGTCTAGGCCCCATGGGGTCAGGGGGCAGAACTAATGTTTCCCTCATTTTTTAACGACCTGGCGGAAAAAAGAAAAAGCACTGTTTTTTCCTATCCCAAACTACATGAAAGAATCAAAGGGAAAAAAAATGAAAGTGATCGGGCCTTTAAATTGTTGCAAGAAATATCCGATCAAGCCTCAGTAAATGCTCTTCGCAATTTTGAGCGTTTTTTAGATGTCGCTCTTCTCAAGCTTTATGATGGCATTAACTTCGTTCCTGCTGCTGGAATGGATTTTAAAAAATTGATCAAAGAGAATTGTGTAGTTTTAGTTCCGAATCATCAGTCTCACGCTGATTATATTGCTCTTAACTATAGCATTTTTAGACGTTACAATGAACCCGTTTGTATTGCTGGTGGAATTAATTTAAATATTTTTCCCATTGGGGGATTATTTCGTCGTTGTGGGTGTTTTTTTATTCGCCGTACTTTTGCCAACGATATTCTTTATAAATTAGTTTTAGAGTCTTATCTTTTTGCATTACTCAAAGAAGGCCACCCGATAGAGTTTTTTTTTGAAGGGGGAAGGTCGCGAACTGGAAAATTATTGCCACCTCGATTTGGCCTCTATCAAATGTTATTGGATGCTTATGAGTGTATTCCTGAACAAGAACGAAAACCTTTGCTTTTTATCCCTGTTAGTATCATTCACGAATATTTGCCTGAGCAAAAATCTTTGGCGAGGGAATTAGAAGGGGGGAAAAAAGTTGCTGAAAATTCCACCCAGCTATTAAAGTTGTTTAATCTTTTTTCAAAACATTTTGGCAGTATTCATATCCATTTGGGGAATCCCATTTTACCCGATCTTCATCGTGAGAATATTAAAGAGAGAACTCAGCAGCTGGCCTTTGAATGTTTTAGAACAGTTGGGGCAAATATGCCGGCCACTCCTACATCAATTATATCTATGGTGGTTCTTGATTCATCATCTGGGGCCCTTAGCTTGGATGAAATTTTAGTCAAGGCCAATTCTCTTCTGGCATTTTGTCGTAAATTTAAAGTTCCTATGACCCCTTCACTTGATGAAGATAAGATGGAGGCCTCTCTTAAACGTTGTTTAGATATGCTCCGGGGGAATGGCAAACTTCAAGAGATGAGCAGCGGAAGAGGAACTCCATTTTATTCGGTAAGGCCGGAACATCGACGGCAGTTGCTGTATTTTAAAAATACCATTCTTCACCATTTTTTGGTTCCATGGGTTATTGGACGGGCCTGGTTGGCACTATTTCGAGGTGAAATTAATCAAGTTTCCGATCTTAAAAAATTATTCTTAGAGCAAAGGGCGCAACTTAAGTATGAATTTTACTTGCCAAGTGTCAAAGAATTTTTTTTCAAGGCCTTAAATATTATTTCTTATTGTGTCGGCAGACGAATTGATAATTTGGATGATTGTTTAACTTTATCTCATCATGAACTTTATCTTCTGGCGCAAAAGATGGCATTTTTTACTCGGTGCTGTAGCTCTATTACCGAAGGTCATTATATAAGTGCGACTACTGCTAAAATTTTGAGTTTAGAATTTAAAGATGGTTTTAAGATGGATGTTTATTTAAAGCGAACCCGTGAAGTATTTGAAACCGAGCAAACGTTATCTCGAATTATAAAATTTCCGGAGAGTTATAATATTCCGGCAATGAGAAACGCGCTGATGTTTTTAGAGAATCAAAAATTGGTGGAAGTAAAAGATGGAACTTATCATGTTTTAGATAGAGGCAATTTAGATTTACATATTAAATCTTATGAACAAAATTTAACCAACCAAAACTTTTACAATGTTTGAAATTATGGATAAAAAAAAAGTTGAACCTAAAAAATTTCCCGGTAACAGAGAAGAAGCTAAAAAGGGCGTCGAGGCAATTTTAAAATATATTGGGGAAAATATAGAACGGGAAGGATTGCGAGAAACTTCTGAACGAGTGGTAAAGTCTTGGGATCGAATGTTCGGAGGCTATTTACAAGATCCTAAAGAAATCTTTACTACTTTTGAAGAAGATAATGTTATTCCCCATGATCAGATTATACTTTTAAAAGACATTGAATTTTATTCAACTTGCGAACATCATCTGCTACCTTTTGTGGGAAAGGCCCACGTCGCCTATATCCCTTCTAACAAGGTTGTAGGGATCTCTAAACTTGCTCGAGTGGTGGAAATTTATGCCAGAAGGCTGCAAATTCAAGAGCGGGTGGGGAACCAGGTGACAAGCTCTTTGATGGAGAATCTAAACGCCAAAGCGGCCGGTTGTATTATCGAATCAAAACATTTTTGCATGACTTGTCGAGGTGTTGAAAAGCAAAACTCAGTTATGGTGACCTCTTCCATGCGCGGTCTTTTTAATACCAATATTCAAATTCGCACTGAGCTTTTGAATTTAATAAAAATTTAAAGGGCCGATGAATAACAGAGAATTTAATGGCAACACCCGTTTTCTTTATTTAGAGGCCCCATCGTTGCCCCTTGATGTATATTCTTTTCATCAAAGGGTATTGCAAGATATGCAGGGGATCGGCAATTTAACGGCCCTAAATCCCTTACTTTGGGTTTATTTTTTTGCTCCTAGCAGTACTCCTAGTTTTGCCAGTTATGAAAGTTGGATTGGCCAAGAAGTTATAGGCCCTTTGAATAAAGAAATGCTCAAAGACCGCCAACAGGGCGCCTGTAAAATGATTGATTTTGATTCTGGGCCAACTTCTGGCCTTAATATTCAACTTGAGAGCGTCGAGCTTTTTAATTGGGAAATGATTTTACAAGGGGAGCAAAATTTTCGTCAAAATTTTAAGGGAGAGTTAGCAGAAACTTGGCGAGTTGCATTGCCATGGCCCCATAAAAAAAGTTCTGCCTATTACGAGGTTAAATTACAATTTTTTGAAAAAGTGCGTTAGAAGAAGTACTTTTTAAATAAGGAATTGATTTGCATCAATTCCAAGGTTATATATACTCATTCACTTAAAATTTCTTTGGAGGAATTTATAAAAGAGTATCGAGAATTGAAACCTGCCGCTATAGTAATTGACACAAAACCTGAACGTCCAGCTAGAGAATTTGGAAAAGCGCCGGGAAAAAGCAATTTTGAAGACAAGAGAAAATTTCACGGGCCCAGGATTAACCATCAAATTAAACTCACAGAATGCCGGTTGCTTGGAGAGGATGGTCACCAGTATGGTGTAGTACCAATGATTGAGGCGAGAAAAATTGCCGAGGATCTGGGACTTGATCTTATCGAAGTTTCTCCCAATGCCGTACCACCAGTTGTTAAAGTGATTGATTATGGAAAGTTTAAATACGAACAGCAAAAAAAAGCTTCCGAAGCGAAGAAAAAGCAAGCGGTAGTTCAGCTAAAAGAAATCCAATTTCGACCCAATATCGAACAACATGATCTCGATACTAAAATTAAAAAGGCCGAAGGGTTTTTGCAAGATGGTGATAAGGTCAAGTTGGTAATGCAATTTAAAGGTCGAGAGATGGCCTATAAAGACGCAGGTTTTGAGAAGTTTAAGGGTATTATTAAAGTTTTAGAAGATTATGGTGCAGCGATTGAAGCAGATGCAAAGTTTATGGGGAATAGGGTAATTTGTATTGTCGCTCCTACTAAAAAAATTCCGCCAAAAAAACATGAGGCGAAGATCACTAAAAGTCAGTAATAATATGGTTTACGAATGGTCAAGAGATTGATAAAAATCAATCGCTATTTTATTTATATTGGAGTTAGTTATGCCCAAAATGAAAACTAAGCAGGCAGCTGCTAAACGTTTTAAAGTAACCGGAACTGGAAAAATTTTAAGAAGAAAGGCCGGGCTTAGACATAAATTAGAAAAAAGAAGCGCAAGTTCTAAGAAGCATGCGGGAAAGGCCACGTTACTTCACGAAGCTGATTATTACCGAATTAGCCGAGCAATTCCCCATAATTTATAAAGAGATGTTCATTGAGAACAGGGAAAAGAGCTAGAGATATCCTTTGGCCCCCTGTGATCGTGATGGGAGAGATATATGACACGTGTACGAAGAGGATTTAAGGCCAGAAGAAGAAGGAACAAAGTTTTAAAACTTGCCAAAGGTTTCAGTTTCGATCGTAGAAACAAATACCGCCAAGCAGTTCAAACAGTAAGAAGAGCTTTAGCTTTTTCTTATGTCGGCAGAAAAAGGTTAAAAAGAGATATGCGATCCCTTTGGATCGTGAGAATTGGTGCCGCTTCAAAAACTCTTGGAACTTCATATTCAAAATTCATGGGATCCCTTAAGAAAAAAGGACTTTTGATCAATAGAAAAATGCTTGCTGAAATGGCAGCTTATGATTTTGAAGGTTTCACAGCGCTCTATAATTCTTTAAAATAATACGAATGTAACAAAAATTTAAAAAAGGGAGGGATTTTTATCCCTCTTTTTTTTTACCAAGGGTGCTCATAAATTATTTTATTGTTGATGAAGTGGCGGCATCTATGATCGGCATCCATCTCCACAATGACTCTTATGCTGGGTGGCCAGGGGATATTTTCTTCTTCTGAATAAGAGGCCATGCCACTGGGTGAGGAAAGTGCAGAAAGATGTCCATTATATAATAGGGAAAGTTTATTTTTATCATCTTGGGAAGGAGTTATTCTAACTTCTTGATCATCTAAATAGGGATACATGATTGCACCAGGAGCAGAGGAGTTGTGCTGTAGTCCGAGCATATGCCCCATCTCGTGAATTAAAACTGAACGCAGGTCAAATTGATTGAGGCCGAGTGGGGGGGAGGAAAAACTGAAGTCTCTGTAGTTAAGCACAATATCGGCATGAGACATTTCATAATATGTTCCGCCGTAAGGTGAATTTTTTCTGTAGGCAAAATATTGGGTAACCGCTAGTGCATTTGAAGTGACATCGGAAAACCATTTATGAGATTTATAAATTCCCATTTCGTTGTCTTGATAATCACTCAGATCATTGAGATCTTTGTTGACCACAAAAGAAGGGTGTAGATTAAAAAAATTTATTGAAATAGAATTGTTCCAAATCGTCATCATATTAATAACCGGGTGAATACCACTGACAATGTCGCCGTCAAATTCGGATGAAACAGCAATATTTAGTGGTGAACTTTTAATATTATCAGGATTCCACGAGATGGGAGTTGTATCGTTGGGATTATAAACGGAACCACCGGGGAAATTTTTGGGCAGAAGTGTTTGAACCTCTTCCTGCTTTTGACAAGAAATGCCGGTAAAAATGAGAAGAAAAATAAAAAGAAAATGGCCACTATGAATTTTGAGCATGGGGCCCTCCTGTTAATCACTTTTCGTAAAATTAACGATTGAAAGTGATCAAAGAAGGGGTGCGATCAATTAGAGGAAAATATTTCCCCTAAACGGTAATCTCTATTATTTCAATTGGGATTTGGCGTGATCAGCAAGAAAGCTTGCTAATCCTTTATCTGTGAGTGGGTGCATGAAAAGCGCCTTAACCACAGATATAGGCATTGTCGACACATCGGCGCCTGCGAGTGCTGCATCTCGTACGTGGGTCGAGTGTCTAATTGATGCTGCTAAAATTTTAGTTTGAAATCCATAATTATCGAATACCCTGCGAATTTCATCGATCAAGGCCATTCCATCATGGCCAATATCGTCCAGCCTTCCGATAAATGGAGAGACATAAGTGGCACCATTTTTAGCGGCCAACAGGGCCTGATTAGAAGAAAAGACCAAAGTGAGATTGGTTTTAATCTTGTTATCTGAAAACCATTTTAAAGCGGTAATCCCGGCGATCGTCATAGGAAGTTTGATCACTACATTAGGGTGAATTTTGGCAAGTTCCTTGCCTTCACTGATCATGCCGTCTACGTCGGTAGCAATCACCTCAGCAGAAATTGGCCCATCGATAATAGCGCAAATTTCTTTAATTACATCTTGTTGTTTTCGTCCGGTTTTTGCTATTAAAGTTGGGTTAGTTGTAACACCGTCAATTATTCCCCATTTTGCCGCTTCTTTTATTTCTTCAATTAGCCCTGTATCTAAGAAAAATTCCATAGCAGACCCCTTTTCTCGAGTATATTAGCTAGAGATTGCCTAAAAAAAACAATTCAGTCAAAAAACCCCTCTAGTAATTAATTTATTTCGGTGCAAAATTATTAATATGCTTAGAATTGTATTTTTATTTCTTTTGGTTTTTTTCTCTTCTTTTAGAAAAATTTCAGCTGAGGAAATTTCCACCCATTATTTGCCGAAAGAGGAAGATTTTAGAGACAAAGTAGCGGAAGAAGCAGATGTCAAAGATGCTATTAGAGATATTACCAAAAGGAAGAGCTACGTAGAGCTTGACTCTTTTTACGATCCTAAAACTGATTATAGCGTTTTTCAGGGAAGAGTAAGCGATCGCGATAGTTCTGGAAATATTTTTAAAGTTCGCTCTGAAGATCTCAATGTTAAATTTTTAAAGGCCGGTGATTATTTATTATTTAAAATTGGCGAAAACAAAGATTCTGAATTTTGCGGTTCTTATGTGCGCGGAGTAGAAGTTGATTATGTGACAATTTTTATTAAAGATCTTTATCCTTGCTGGAAAAATAATGATTATTTTAAGCGGGGAACGATTCTCAATTTTAAGGCCGATGTTTTGGCAAAAAGGGTACGGGATGCCAGTCTTTACCGCGTTGTTTTATTAAAACGGCGACAGGATTTTTTTAAACAACTTAATGAGATCAATCATTTTTTGTGGTCTTATGATCAACAGAGGGTGATTACTGCTAGTGATTATGACAAAAAAATGGAAGAAATTAGGCAAGAAAAACAAAAGGCCCTTGAATCATTGATTACAAAGAAAAAAGATCAAATCAATTTACAAAAAGAACTGATGTTTCGGCTGGATGTCTTAGATGGTGATATGGAATTTTATCGAGTAGAAAAAAACGACAACGAACTTGACCGCTGGGCAAGTGATAGAGACATAGGTTTACCTGTGGGAGAGAGACCCCAGGCCCTAAAAACGACTGAGAAAAAAAGATACAGACTTAATTTCTAGCACCTAAAATTTCAGAATACATTTCTTCTAAAAAATCTTCGCTATAGAGATGTTTATCAGCATGTTCTTTATAAAGTTTCATGCCGTAGGAGGGAGCAACTCCCATCCATTCTTTAATAAGGGCATCATTTTTACCTTGATGAATCCATTTAAAAATACATGCTTGTCTTAAAGATTTTGGAGTTAGAGTGATAATTAATTTTTTTCTGAATTCTTCAAAGATAATTTCCAAACCGCGAGCAGAAAGTCCACCAGAAAGAATGCGGTAGGGGTTGGCATTAAAAAGTAAATGGTCAAATTCCATTTGCGATTTTGATTTCATCTCTTCTAATAGTTTTCTATAGTCAGAAAATACCGATGTAAAAACATTTGGAAGTTCTACAGAATAGGGATCACGACGATCGGCGAGAACCATTACTCTCGGAGGCATGGTGAGGGTAATATGCTCTGTTTTTAAATTGGTGAGGTCAGAAACTTTCAACCCTCCTCCGTATATAAGAAGAAGAGTCACTAAGTTTCGATAGGCCAAAAGTTTGCTCATATCAGAGCTGTTTTTTGCTTCGTTTAAAAGATAATTCCATAGAGTTTTAACGTCCACCAATGGTGTGGGTCTTGGGATATCTAAAAACTTAGGAGATGTTGTTAATTTTCTGACTGGATTGGAAGGAAAAAGACTTTTTTCAACCAAGTAATCAAAGAAAATTCGAAGCGCTTGTACTCTTCTTCTTCGAGAGTTGTCAGAGGTATATTTTACTTGAAGGTAACTTCCGTACTCTAGGATTTCACTTTGTCCAAAATGAGAAATGTCCATGCGCTTTTGAGTTTCTCTTAGGTAGTGGTTAAAACAATCCAAATCAGTGCGATAATTTTTAAGGGTATTGCGACTACGTCCCATAGAGCCGAGTCTTCTAAAGAACTCTTCTTGTAGTCCGATGAGTTCTACAGGGAGTCTCGCTTCTGCTGTTTTGAGTTCTTCTGTCGATGGGGCAAATTCACTTTGTAATTCTGTCATAAACCAAGGCCTTTAGGGGTTGAAATTTTTATTGAAGACGTAGAAAATAATGCTGAGGAAGGCCCGCTTTGTCCATGAAATAATAATACCTTAGTGCGTCTATTGAACTTTGTTGGCCAAGGGCAAAAAATGACCCATCTGCAAAAAAGTACTTAAAATTAAAAATTGCTGCAAATTGTTGCTAGGCCTTTTAAAAAATGCTACTGCCAGGTTAACTTTTTGATGAGAATTTTATGCAGACGACCTCTCTCTCTGAATCCCAGAGAGAAAAAGACAAAATCTCAGGGAGAGAATTATCTCCTTTTTACTATCACTATTCTTTATCAAGACACGTTCACAATATCATTAATCAAGGCCCCACTAAAATAATATTAGCTGAAGTCGAAAAGGCAATTTCCGAATGGTTTTATCCCTTGCAGGCAATTATAAATATCGATTTTCAAGATTTGTTAGAGGCCTTTGTTCATAAAAGTATGCGGGCGCAATATCCCGATCTTTTCAGCAAAGATTATGAAAGATTAGAGATCTTGGGCGATACTGTGCTTAATCTTTTAATCACTGAAAAAATTATCAATTTACACCCCCAGTTTAACGAAGGACAAATCTCTAAGTTTCGCGCAAGCTTGGTCAATACCACTGAGCTTCGGCAGATTGGCCTGGCATTAAAATTAAACGACTTTGTCCTTGTGGGAAAAAGTGAACTGGAAACAAAAGAGGAGCACCAAAGTATTTTGGCAGATTGCTTTGAATCTATTTTGGCAGTGATTTATTTAAAGACTCAACGAAATTTGTCGGCCTGTCATCTTTTTTTGGATTATTGTTTGGCCCAATATAAACTGACCTTTAGAGAAAATTTTTTTGATCTTAAAAAACTTATTCAATTTGATGCAAAAACAAGGTTGCAAGAATGGGCCATGGCGGAGTTAAAGACATTACCAGAATATCGATCGAGCATGATTCAAGAACGCCCCTATGTCCTTTTTTTGACAGAACTCTATTTTAACAATCAAAAAATTTCAGAAGCCATTGCTTCTTCTAAAAAAAAGGGGCAAATGAAATTGGCAGCAGATTATTTAAATATATTAGAAGACGAAAAAAAAACAAACTTTGCTGATCACAGCGAAAAAGGCGACCCATGCTAATTGAACATCAAAACCTGCATAACCGATCTTTGACTGTGGCGGTATTAGGGGCGCCAAACGTCGGCAAAAGTTCTTTGATTAATAATCTTTTAGGAATGGATTTATCGGTTGTCACTCATCTTCCGCAAACTACGCGAAATAAAATTAAATGTATTTTTACAATAGATCATAGCGAAATTATTTTGGTTGATACTCCTGGCGTGCACCGTTCATCAAAAGAAATTAATTTGCGTTATAATCAACAGGCCCGAGAAGGCACTAACGGGGCCGATCTCAATTTGCTTTTGATTGACATCACTAAGGATTTGCTTGCTCAGATAAAAGATTTTAAAGAAACTTTTGAAATTGAATTGGGGCCGACTTGGATGCTTTTTAGCAAAGCCGATTTGTTGCCAGGGTATAGCGAAATACCATTTGAGAAAGTGTTTAATTTTGGCAAAGAGCTTCTGCCTTCTCTGGAAAAATATTTTGTTATCAGTGCCAAAGAGGGGGAGAATATTCACCTTTTAAACGGTGCTCTTGCTGATAAAGCGATTCCTGGCCCCCACTTATTTCCAGGTGGGGAAATTTCTGACAAACCAGAGAGATTTTTTGCCTGTGAGTATATTAGAGAGCAGGCATTTTTGCTTTTAAAAGATGAAGTTCCCTATGAAATTGCAGTGACCATCGATGAATATAAAGATCTGCAAGATAAAAATAAAAAGAGCAAAATGGCCTCGATGATTTCCGCTACGATTCATGTCAATCGACCATCTCAGCGAGCGATTGCTGTGGGAACTCAGGGGAGAATGATTAAAGAAATTGGCACCCGTGCTCGCCGAAAGATTGAGGCCATGGTGGGCGGGCAAGTGCAACTTAATCTGCATGTTAAAGTTTCTCCTCACTGGTTTAAAAATAATTTTATCTTGGAAGAAATTGGAATACCCAGGGCCCCTGATTCTCATCGGGTTTGGAGACAGCAATGAAAAATCAAAGATCCATGGTCATATCAGTTATTGGACGACCCAATGTCGGAAAAAGTACCATTTATAATCGTTTGATGAATAAAAATATTGCCATCACTCATGATGCTCCTGGAGTGACTAGGGATCGGCATTATGGCCTTGCTAAATTTGATGAAATTGATGGGCAAAAAGAAGTGGATTGTATTTTAGTTGATACCGGTGGATTTTATCCGGATTCCCTAGAGGCTTCGGTTAATTTTTTAGATAAAAATGAAAATGGCGGTTTTGGGGCCGATCCAGGAACCGATAATTTTAAAAAGTTTTTTTCCATCATGAGTGATCATGCCAAGGTGGCGATTCGAGAATCTGATTTAGTTTTATTTGTCGTTGATATTAGAGAGGGCCTTCTTCCATATGATTTGGCGATTGCTAAAACAATTAGAGAAATGAAGCGGCCATTTTGGGTTTTGGCGAATAAAAGTGACTCAGATAAACAAATGGGGCTAGAAAATGAGTTTTATGCTTTAGGAATTGATGAAGAGCAATTACAACCTATTTCCGCCGCTCATAATCAGGGGATAAATTTATTAAAACGCAGAATTCATCAAGAAATTTTAACTTTTGAAAAGTATATCGAGGGCCATTCTCGTCTGGATTTGGGTGTTTCTCCCAGAGAAAATGTAGTGGCGAAGGTGGCCATTATTGGAGCACCAAATGCCGGAAAATCAACTTTGCTTAATCATTTGGTAGGTGGAGAACGGGCCTTGGTCAGTGATATTCCTGGGACAACCGTTGATCCGATTCAGGGTTTCTTTGATCTTTTTATTGGAGAGGATGCTCATCTACTAGATCAAAAAGATTTGGGGCCTAGAAATAATGAACTTTTATTGCAAGAGTATCATCGTTTTAGAGACAGTAATCCTGAAATTCATCATGCCATGACTGTGAGTTATGAAGTAGAGCAGGTGGGGGAAATTGGCGGTGACGAAACGGTTGCCATTGATCATGTGCTAGAGCAATTAGATGAACATTTGGGTGGTGAAATTGATACCGATGAACTGGAGATGGGCCCGCGTGAAATTGAGCATGAAATACCGGAAGAAGAACTTGATTTTAAAATGCAAGAGCTTTTTTTAGAAGATGAAAAAGAGGAAATGGAAACATTTGTGGAGGAAGTCGAGGAAGAAGTCGTCAAAGAAAAAGTGAGCGGAAGTTTTTGGCGAAGTGTTCATTTGATCGACACCGCCGGGATTCGAAAGCAATCACAAGTCGGTAGTGCCATTGAATCAGAATCAGTTTATCGGGCCCTAAAATGTATTACCGAGTCAGATATCATTCTTTACATTGTGGATGCCACTAAAGGTTTATCTCATCAAGATCGGCGCTTAATCGATATTGCTCTTGAAAAAGGGAAATCTGTTATTGTCGTTTTTAATAAAATGGATTTATTGGCAAAAAAATTAAAGGATCCTAGAGATAAAAAAGAATGGATGCTAGACATCAGGGCGCAAGTTCCGTGGCTTGAGTACTGTCATCTTATTCCTGTTTCCGCAAAATTTGGACATTCCTTGCAGCGAATTAAAGATTCTTTAATTAAAACTATTTTTGTTCGTCATCGCCGTGTTCCTACTTCTCAGTTAAATAAGGCCATCTATGATTTGGTGGAAAAGAATTCCATTAATGTCGATAATTCTAGAGCGGCGAGGTTAAAGGTAAAATATTCTTCTCAGGTTAAAACTGATCCACCAACTTTTCTTTTGTTTGTGAATAAATCAAAAGGCATTCCCGAGCAGTATAAGAAATATTTAAAGAGAGGAATTCGCCAGCAGTTTAAATTAATTAATACTCCTATTCACCTTATTTTTAGGACAGGAAATGACTTGGCATTACGGATGAAAAAAGTAGGTAAAAAAATTATCATGGAAAAAGAGCAGCAGATTACCAACTCATAACGTAGGCGACCATAAGAGAAAAAGCATTCCCCGTCATGTCGTCATAACCCGGCCCGCCTGGTGTATCGGCCTTATATTTTTGCGTGTGTTTGTCGTGAAAGTTAACATTGTGAATGAGAAGTTGAGTGTTGATATAACTTTCTCGAAGTTTTATGGGAAATTCAAAACCCCCCCCGAAACCAAAACCCAATCCGCCACCGGTGTCATTTGGCTCCGAGCTTTGGTCAATATATTTAACAGTGGAATACCAGTATTCCATCCTTAAGGTGAAATAGGGGTTAGAAAAAGTGATAGCAGTCCCTAAATTGGAGGTGTCAATATAATAGCGATAGCTGAAATAAACTCTCAGCATACTGACATCAATAAAGCCTGGTTTATTTTTAAAACCTACGGACTTGTAATCTTGGAACATATGGTGTTTGGAAAATTCAAAACCCAGGCCAAATGAATCTTGAAAGTTGGGGAAATAATTGATGCCAAGACCGTATGAAGGGTGGTCATTATCATAAGCGGTTCCGCGGTTGCCGTTAAAGGCGGTCATGCCTACTCCGACTTGAAAAGAAAAAAATCTGCCGTAACGATAAAAGCGCTCGTCTTCCATCACTTGGTTATTTTCTAAATCTTCATTAAAATCGGAAAAAATATCTTGTCCGCTTCCCAAATCATCGTCGTCAACTTCTCCAAAATCTTGCTCTTGTCCATGGGCGGTCATCAGCGCTAAATGAGCGAGAAAAAGCAGATTAAAAAAAAGAGTGAAGAATAACTTCATTAATAAATTTTAGAGGTAGAAGTGAACTGCGGCAACTACAAATTGGTAGCCAACTGTCTCCACTATAAAATCATTTAGCTTATTCAGAGAAATTCCAAATTCAAAGCTAAATCCCAAGGAGTGCAGACCAGAGAAAGAAAATTCTGAACCGAGGGTTAAATCAAATTGGAATCCTGATTCATTTGTTGTTTTGCTTTTTTTCTTGATTAAGGCGCCCATGACTGCCGAATAAAAATTAAGCTGGGGTTCTTCGAACATATTGCGATAAAATTTTAGGCCGGCACCATAGCCGCCATTATTATCGCTGGTGCTGAGACCCAAAATTCCACCCATGGCAAAGCTTTCTGATTTTTGTAATTTAAAAGATATTCCCGGCAAATCGTTCTTTAATTGCTGAGTGACACCTATTCCCAATCTTCCGATTTGATCTAATCCCCAAGAGGGAGCACAAAAGAAAATAAGAAAAACTCCGGCGAATCTAAAAAAATTGCGGTAGAGCAACATGAAACATCCTTTGTACTAAATTATTTGTCTGACAACTCAATACTACCTGGCCGAGTCATTTTTGACAACTTTAGCAGACGACTTTAGACTCAAAATATTTCTTGGAAACAAAAAGGGTAAATTTATGGAACAAACGACTGCCAATTTAAATAATCAACAAAAAAATAAGGTCTTTGAAGTTCTTCAGGAAACTGAGTTGGGAGAATTTCTTCTCAAGTACAAAACTGCGGTATTGGCCTTTGTTTCCCTTTTGATGCTGTCCTTAATTGGTTATGGTGGGTACGTTTATTGGCATGGAGAAAAAATAAACCAATGGTCTGGGCAAATTTTCCAGTTTAGGACTGGGAGTTTCAAGGACTATATGGATAAAAAAATTGACGATGGGGAATTAAAAAAACAATTTGAACTTATGGCCACTTCGATGAAAGGAGAAAGAATACTATTTCTTCCTTTAATTGAGACGAGTGATGAATTGGCAAAAAGAGGAAACAAGAAAGAGGCCCTTGGTCTTTTGCAAAACTGGGGAATTGGTGGAGTAAAATTAGAACCGACGGCGGAATATTTAATTGGAGTGCGTATTGCAACTTTGCTTGAAGACCTGGATAAAAATGATGAGGCGATTGCCCAACTTGAGAAGTTGCGATCCTCTTCTTTAAAAATAATGGAGACTAAAACAGTTTTGGATTTAGGCCGGCTTTATCTTAAAAAGGCCGATAAAGAAAAGGCCTTGAAACAATTTCAGTTTGTCATCGATAATACCGCCCAAGCTGATTTAGTGAAATTAGCAAGATTATATAAAGGTCAGATTTCAAAAAAATAAATTTTATGCAAAAAAAAGTTGTTATTTTATTTGTTATTTTTTCAGTATTCCCTGGGTCTTTATGGGCAAAAGTAGAGGAGAAGGAACTTAATTTCTTTGAAAAGCTTTTTCTTCCAAGGCAATCAAATCCAGATTTGGATATCATGCAAATGGTTTGGTCACAGAATTTAGACCCGGTTTATAATAGCGGAAATTTACCAGTGGCCCTGCAAACTCCCCTCCTTTATGAAAATTTTCTCTATGTCGGATTTCCGGAAAAAGGAATGGCGGCCTATGAGATTGAGAAGGGGCGACTTGCTTGGTTTCAAAAATCTCCGGGAACATTTCATGGCAAACCAGTTTCCTTCAAAGATTATATTATCTATGGGACGACGGAAGGGCGAATTTTTTCCAGGCATTATTTAACAGGTGAGCTTAAATACGAAGTAGATGTTGGAGATTCTATTGAATCTGAAGGAGTGGTCAGTAAAGGAAGAGTGCTCTTTCAGCTGCGCAACCATCAAATTTTTTGTTTGGATGCGGAAACTGGAAAAATTTTATGGGGGCATAAACGTTCTGTTCCCTTTCTTACTACTTTGCAAAAGGCATCATCTCCTCTGGTTGATGGTTCAAGAGTGATTATCGGTCATGCAGATGGAAATGTGGTGGCCTATTCGATTGAAGATGGTTCGCTCATTTGGGAGCAAAAAATATCCACAGCTTCTAAGTTTATGGATGTCGATATGAGACCGATTTTATACGACAAAAAAATCTTAGTAGGGCCCCAGGGAGGCAATGTTTATTTGCTCGATTCTGCGACTGGAAGTATTTTGGCCCAATATGATACTCAAATGTCGCGAATATTTTTAGAGAAGACCCCTGATTTTAAGGCCGATATTATTGTTGGAAATATTTTTGGCGATCTTATCTGGTTAGATAGTTCACTTAAGGCGGTTAAAACTCAGAAAATGGGAGATGAAGCAATTACTGATTTAGTTTATTGGGCGCCAAAAAGAGGGACAGGAAAATCGGAGCACTATTGGATTATTGGTACCATTTCAAAAAGTCTTTCCATTAGAGATGAAAATTTAAATGAAGTTAAAGAGTTTGATTTTGGCCATGAATTTTCCTCGCTGACTTCTGGAATGGAATCTGACGGAAAACATCTTGCTGTTTTGACCTCTCGAAATCGTCTTTATGTATTTAAGTAGTTCCCATCCCTATTGATGGGAGCGTTCTTCTTTTATTGAAGTATAATATTCTCCCATCCAATTGGTGCCAATTCTGCGGTACACTTGAGACATTGGATAGTCAGATGGCCCAATGGATTTTTTATCACGCAGGATTGTAATTAAGGCCATATTGCTATAGATATTAGTTCGAAGTAAAATTCCAATATTGCCAGCACTGGGTTTAATCTGCTTGATACTGTCTGATCCAAAGTGAGTCATCAGATTTTCAAAAATATAAAAATTGTCACTGCTGCCGTTGCTACATAGATCTTTTATTTCAGATTCTATTTTTTGCAGATGCCAATTGAATGCTTGTTTTAAAATTTTAGATTTTTTATCTTTAGAAGAAATTTTTTCTTCCCCCCAAATTTTATAAACACTGGTCATTTCTGGGCCCTTTATCGCTGGAAGCATTACTTCTGGAAAAAGGGGAAGGTTATTTTTACTAATATCACTACTTGTCGCTTTATCCATCATTTTAGATTTTTGATTGTATTCAATATTGGCCATGTTTTTTCCACCCAGGATCGTGGAGTGAAAGTGTGGGCAATGATTTATATTTTCATAATGATTATCGCTCCACTGTGAAAGTTCCCTAAATTGTGAATAAAGAGTAAGAAAATAAAGCCTCTTGTTGCTGAGGTCGGTATCTTCACTGCTCACCATCTTTGAAATGGATGCCGGAGTTCGACCTTTTTCTTTGGCGGAACTTAGCTCCTCTATTTTTTGGGCAGCGGGATTAAAAACTGGAAGTTCGGGAATTTCTAAATATTCTTTTTCCCGGCCTTGAAAGCGGGACATTTTTTCTTGAAATGATTCTGGCCCCATATATTTTTGAGTGCAGCCAAAAAAAAGAGCATTGATTAGAAAATAAACTAGCTTTTTATTTTTTTGATTCATAGGGCCTCCGCTTGCTAGAGGCCTATCGGTTTTTTGTTTTTTTAGTGGATGGAGAGCGGAGGTTGTAGAAAATTTTTCCCTAAATTTTCATTGTGGTTTGTATTTTTACTGACGTAAAAATCAATCATTAAGGACTATATCCCGCTTCGGGGATACCAGACATTGTTTGTATTTTTACTGACGTAAAAATCAATCATTAAGGACTATATCCCGCTTCGGGGATACCAGATGTTGTTTGTATTTTTACTGACGTAAAAATCAATCATTAAGGACTATATATGATTGGAGTTGTGGGTTATTGAGGGCCTCAAAACTTGTTGGGACTTTTATCGCCACACGGTTTTCAACTCCGCGACTATTAATGACAAAAGTATAATCACCGGGAGGGAGAACTTTATAAAATTCTCCGTGGCGAAGATAATAAGTTCCTAAATCTTTATTGCCGCTTAAGATTTTTACTTCTCCATCACGGCCATCGGTGTATTTGATCCCTCCGCCTTGATGGATCTTTTTAATAAATTCGATAATTGAAACTTTATTATTATTATAAAAGTTTGATACAGAATCAAAACTTGGCCATTTAGTATTTGAAAGTTCAATCGTAACTTGCAAATCTTGGTGCCAAAAATAACTCCAGTCTTGCATTCCTCCATCAACTTCGTACCATGCGTGGCCATTAGTCACTCCACGGGGAAATTCTGAGGAGTCATACATCCCAGGGACCCTGGCGGCATATTCTTGGGAGATCCCCTTAATCATTTGATCAAATGGAAAGAGGTCAGGCGTTGTATCCCAGGGGTAGTTGACAACTTCTGCTCCGCCGTGAAAGTTGGCCGAAAGGGCAAAGTTTCTGGATTTTTGAAAACGCATTACTGCTGCTGTTTCCTTTGCTCTTTGCAAAATTTCATCTCGATTATCGCCTGTGGTGAAATCCGGAAAATTGCGGTTCAAATCGACAAAATTAGAATTGGCCCGCCGTCGCAGTTCCGCTCCGTCTGGATTCATGGAAGGAATAATAAAAATTTCGGTTTTATCGATTAAGTTGCTTATTTCTGGATCGTGATTATTGTAAGCACTGACCATGTCTCTAATCGTTCTTAACATAAGTTCACGGCCGACAATTTCATCTCCATGCATATTGGCGATATATTTAAATTCCGGTTCATTTTCGTCAGACTGAGGATTGTCGGAGATCTTAACGGCCAATATCTCTCTTCCTTGTTCTGTAGCGCCGATACTTGAAAGTTGCAAAATATGGGGGTTGTCAGTGGCCAGTTTTCGAAGCTCTTCGCTCCATTCTGCATAACTTGGATAACCGCCAAGATTATCTGTGCCTTTATTTTGTTCTTCTTTTAGGTAGTGATAAACTAAAGTGTAGGGAATATTGCTTTCTTTTAACCATTCCTCTAGTCCCGCTGGCCCATAAACTTCGTATCCAAATTTGCCCATATGATCGAGGATTAGTTCTGGTTGTGAGCGCACAATGTTGGCCCATTTTTTGTCTTGATCAAAAATATAGACACCGATTTTTGCGACTGATTTTGAGGGGGCGGAAGAGAGAGCTGGAGCTCTACCCCAAACGGTGACAGAGAGCAGATAGCTGATAAAAAGTGAGTTTAAAATTTTTTTCATATTGACCTCTTCAAGTGTAAATATAATTGGGCCCCTTTATTTTGAAAGAGTCAAATAAACAAAAATATCCTTCTCTTACATTTATTGGTCTAAATTGAGGGTGACATAGATCGGGTAGTGATCCGAAGGCAGAGAATATTTTTCTTGGAGAGTTGTTGGGTAGGGAAGGGTGACACCCGCCGATTTAAATCGGTAAAGTCCGCTCTCTTTGATGTCGATATTTTTATGCAGATCTTGGGAGAGCAGCATATAGTCTAGTTGTTGTTTCCAGGCGGGAATATTTTTGCTTGGGTGTGCCACGGAAATAAAGGTGGTTCGATCTTCGATTTTCATTCCGATTATTTCTAAAAGGTCCCGATTACCTAAGAGTTTGTTTTTGGCCCATAGAGAAGTGAATTCCGGGTCGGGAGATTCTCTTAGTGCGGGCCCATTAAAGTCCCCTAAAATAATTATGGGGCATTTTTTCTCCCAATAAAGAAACATCGTTTTGCTGATTTTTGTCAGTATTTTTACTTCTGCCTCTCTTTTTCCTCGCCCTTCAAAATCAAGTCCATCAGTATCCAGTTTGGATTTTAAATGGACGCCCATCAAAGTTAAAAAAGGAATGGTGGGGGTTGGGGATTTTGGATCAAAGAGGCGCAGTTCGGCGACGTCTCTGGAAAATTTATGAGAAGGAATGAGCGCAGTCTTATTTGATAATCGAATTTTATTTTCTTCCATTTCAACTTTGTTCCAGTAATCAATTGGCCTATGGCGATGGCCAAAATGTTCAAAACGAAAATTCAGGTCTGATTTGATGAGGTAAGCAATTTCAATTCCTCGGTCGGAATTTCCGACAATTAAACTGCCTTTATATTTCCCATTTAAATAATATTCAGCAAAGGCGGTGAGAGAGGCCTCACCGCCAACTTCACATAAAAAATAAATATCGGCATTAATTTCTTTAATCACTTCTGCCAGTGCGCGAATTTTTTCTTGTGATTTTTCTAAATGATGAGCAGGTTCTTTGGCATTTGTGATAAAAAGATTTTCCAAATTAAATGTGCATATTTTTAATTTTTTTTTATTGAAGTTTTTCATAGGCATGCCTTGGTAAAGAGAACATCTCGATAAACCTTGGCGTCGATATCCCAAATAGATTTACAAAATGAGCTGGTGAAAAGGGCCTCTTGTTGAGGCAGGCCCTGGTAGAATTTAATTAAATCTTCTGAGCACGGAAGAGTGATTGCGGGGGAAATAGTGGGCAGTTTGTGGGCCGCAGATGAAATACGAATACTTTGTTTAGAAAGGTGATAATAAAAATAAATTCCTTCCAGGTCACTGATAAATAATCCTCCCTGATGATCTAAATAAAGGGGGGTTTGATTTCTGGGGATTTTCCATTCTACAAATTTTTTGGTCGATATTTTGATAATTGCAGTGTCAGTAAGATAACCCTGATGCTCCAATTTTTTGAGCACCCTTGGGGAAAAATCAGAGAGAAAAAGTGTGCTGATTGCTATTTCTTTGCCCTCTTTTTGATGGTTGGGGCAAGAAGAATCCCAAGTCAGGATTGAAAGATTGTTTTGCTCTTTTTCATTTGTCATTTTAGAGGACCAAAAATTTATCGGCATACCCCATTTGTGGGTGAGTTCTTTTAAAATTTTATCGTTAATGTCTTTGAGGGCCTTATTTTTTAATGTCGAGGTCCAGATGCGAAAGGCCTCAGCACCTGCTTTGCTACATCTGGAATTTTCCGGGCAGGTATCTTCTAAGAAGGGGTCTACTTTAGATACAACTTCGCTGATTGATTTTTGAGCGAAGAGTAATCCGACTAAAACAATCAGAAAATATTTTTTTGACACAAAAAAATTTGCCTTTGAGAGTGGAGCTAGATCAAGCATATAATAAAGGTCATGACAAAAACAACTGCTACTAGCAAAATTCGATGGCACAAACATCAAATCATCAGATGCGGCAAGAGGTATTTTATTGAAGTGCCTTCTTTTTGGTCGGATACTGCTGCTAAAATTTTGGGAGAAAAATACGCTCGAAAATTAAATTCCAACAAATACGAAACTTCACTGAAAGAAATGGCAGAACGTTTAATTGACAGTTGGGTATGTTGGGGGCTTATTTCTCGCCAACTTTCAAAAGAGGAAGTAAAAGATTTTAGCGAGACCCTTTTTTATCATTTAGTTTTTCAAATGGCCTCGCCCAATTCTCCTCAGTGGTTTAACACTGGAGTTTATTTAAAAACAAAAATAAAAGGGGCGCCTCAAGGGCATTTTTATTTTAATGAAAAAAAGAAAAAAGTTTTAGAGAGTAAAAATTCATTTGAAAGGCCTCAGCCCCATGCCTGTTTTATTCAATCGGTAGATGATCAACTGCTCGGGGATCGGGGCATTATGCGTTTGTGGGAAAAAGAGGCCCGGCTTTTTAAATTCGGATCTGGCAGTGGCACAAATTTTTCAAATCTAAGAGAAAAAGGAGCGCCTCTTAGTACAGGAGGAGAATCTGCCGGGGTAATGGCCTTTTTAAAAGTGGGTGATCAAGCAGCAGGTGCCATTAAATCGGGAGGATCTAATCGACGAGCGGCGAAGATGGTGGTTTTAGATATTGATCACCCAGAAATTGAGGAATTCATTTTATGGAAAGCATTTGAAGAAGTGAAAGTGCAAATGCTGCTTTCAGGGCAAGAAGAGGCACAGGCCCATAACCCTGATCTTTTTTCTTATATCAAAAAAATGGACACCAGTTTTGAAGGGGAAGCTTACCGTACAGTTAGCGGGCAGAATTCTAATAATTCGATCAGCATTAGCAAAAAATTTATCAAGGCGCTAAATAGCAAAAGTCGTTTTAGTTTGCTTTCTCGTGTCGATAAAAAGGTAGTTAAAAAAATTTCAGCGGAAAGTTTGTGGCATAAAATAAGTTTGGCGGCATGGACTTGCGCTGACCCTGGACTCTTTTTTTTTGACAACATAAATGAATGGCATACTTGTCAAAAAGATGGAAATATTCGCTCTTCTAATCCTTGCGCCGAATATTTATTTTTAGATGATACCGCTTGTAATTTGGCCTCCCTTAATTTGGCGAATTTTTTGGAAATAAGTGAAAAGGGAGCGGCCCCTTATTTTAAATTAGGGGAATTTATTTCGGCAATTGATGTGTGGATTAAGGTTTTAGATATTTCGGTTTCCATGGCGCAATTTCCATCTTCTGAAATGGCCCTTCGAAGTTATCAGTATCGCACCCTAGGTCTTGGCATTTGCAATTTGGGCGGGTTTTTAATGAGTCAGGGGATTGCTTATGAAAGCGAGATGGGGCGAAGTTTTGCCGCTTTAATCGCTTCATTACTTACAGCTCAAAGTTATAAAAGCAGCGCACTTCTGGCCTTGAAGCTTGGCCCTTATCCGCGCTTTAGGGAAAATCGCCAAAATCATTTGCGGGTTTTAAAAAATCACTATCGTTCGATGGGGAAGTTGGCACGCAAAAAGCTGGGAGACTTTGAAGGCCTTACTGTTAGGCCTTTGGATTTTAATTTAACAATTCTTCCGCAAGTTTTGGTGGATTATACTCATGAGCTTTGGGAAGAGGCCATTTTACTTGCCACAAAATTTGGACTCAGAAATGCTCAAGTCACGGCGATTGCTCCAACTGGAACTATTGGGCTATTGATGGATTGTGACGTCACGGGAATTGAGCCGGATTTTTCCTTAGTTAAATTTAAAACCATGGTGGGTGCCGGGAACATTACGATTGTCAATCAATCGGTATCTCGAGGCCTTAAAGTTTTGGGTTACAAAGATACTCAAATAACGGAGATTAACAATTATATTTTAAAGAAAAATACGGTTGTCGGGGCCCCTTATTTAGCGCCTAAAGATTACCAGGTTTTTGACGGGGCGATGGCGCCGGAGAATTTTCCAGCGAGGGCGGTCTCTCCAGATGGCCACCTTTTAATGGTGGCGGCGATGCAGCCGTTTATTTCTGGGGGAATTTCTAAAACAATAAATTTGCCTAAAGACACGACAGTGGAAGAAATTTCTGAAATTTATCTTAAGGCCTTTCGGATGATGATTAAATGTATCGCCGTTTACCGCAATGGCTGCAAACTTTCTCAACCTCTCAATGTGGCCAGTAATCAGCAATTTTTAAGTGGGCAAAATTGTCTAGAGTGTTCGATTTAAAAAAAGCGGAATGAGTCCTAGAAAATGAAGTAGGCAAAAGGTCGCACCAGTTGGCCAATCAAAAAAGTTGGCGATAAAAAGTCCCAGTAGGGAAACCACAATAGAAAAAATGAGTGAGTAGAGAAAAGACATTTTTAGGGTTCGCCCCAGACGGGTTCCAAAAAGGCCAGGGGCAATAAGCCAACTGTTAATTGCCAAAGAACCGGCCATCTTAAGCCCCGTGACAATAGTTAATGTGAGAATAAAAACAAAAAATGCGTGAAAGAGAGAGACGTTGATGCCGGAGTTTTTGGCGCCCTTTTGGTCACTGCTGATATAGGCCCAATATTTAAAGGGAATAAAAATGGAGAATAGAACCAAGAGTAAAATAAAAAAAGTAAGGGCGATATCAGAGGAGGAAGAGAGAAAAATATTTCCGAATAAAAAATTGGCCAGTTCGGTATTTGTGGATGTCGATTTGGAGAGAATAATCATGCCAAGGCCCATGGTGGAGGTGAGAAAAATTCCAATCGTGGAATCGGTGGGAATATTTTTTGCTTGGCCCAAGAACGCCAAGATGATGGCCAAAATTAAGGTGACACTTAAGGTGATAAGAAAAATTCCGGCGGTGTTCTCTGGCAGTAAAAATAAATTGGCCAAGGCCAGGCCAAGAAGTGTGGAGTGACTGACGGCGGAGCCTAAAAAGGCAAAACGTTTGGCGATGACCAGAGGAGAAAGTATGCCGCAAATAACCGATAAAAAAAATGTGCCAACCAAGGCCATTTGTAAAAAATCATAATGAAAGAAGTCGCTAAAAAAACTCATTGATCCTTCTTTAGGTGCTTTGGTGGGGCCAGATTGTGTTCAATGTGGTGGTGATCGCTATCAACACACAGATGATGGCCATGGTGACTATGTTTGTCTTTGGGGGATGTTTGGTGAAGCACTAAATGTTCAAACTCACAGTGATAAATGCTGCCTAAAACAGAGGTGGTGAGGAGGCCCTTATTCTGATGCCAATGGTGAGTTTTATTCAAGCATAAAATTTTATCGCAGAAATTAATGACTTGAGCGATATTGTGATCGACCACCACCAAAGTCGTTTTGATATTTTTTTGGACGTCATCTAATAAACTTAGAAGTTGATCTTCTCCAGTGCTATCAAGTCCGGTGGTGGGTTCATCCAAAATCAGAATTTTGGGATTAGAGATTAAGGCCTTGGATAAAAGCACTCGTTGCAATTCTCCTCCGGAGAGTTCATTTAAAAGAGCTTCTTTTTTTTGATCAATCCCGGTGAGTTCTAAAACCTCTTGGATTTTTGAGGTACTGTTATTTTTTTTTCCGAGGAGGCCAAAATGAACGAAGTCATAAACATTGATCGGCAAAATGCAATCAATTTCTGTATGCTGAGGAACGTAGGATATTTTGTGATAGGGAAAATGTCGGCGATCTGTAATTTTTTGGCCATCGATAATAATTTCGCCGGAAGAAGGGAGAAGATTTCCTGTCAGTAAATTAAGCAGGGTTGATTTTCCTCCGCCGTTAGGCCCTATAATACCCAGAGATTCGCCGTCTTTTAATTCAAACGAAATATTTTTTAAAATAGGGATGTCTCGATTAAAATTGAGATTGCAAACTGAAATTGACATATTATTTTAGGGCCTCAATCTTTTCAAATAAATGGGTGAGAGGGGATTCTAGTTTTTCATTCATCGATCCTTCGATCATCACTTCAATTTTTTTATGAGTGGGTTTTATCAGCTTTTGAATTTGCGAGGACACTGAGATATTTTTTTCTAAAATCCAAATAGTTTTTTCTTCAGCGGCCTTTTTCAAATTTTCTTCTAGCTTTTTTAAAATCAAAGGGGGAACTTCTCCCTGTTCATTGGCCTTAAGGGAAAATACTAAGGCCCCATTTTCCTTTAAGAGAGGAACGAGAGCATTGTGGGTGACAATGACTAAGGCGCCTTTAAGTTTTGATAATTTTGAATTTAAATTATGTTGCGTTTCTCTAAAAAAAAGAAGGCCACTTGGTTCTTCGCTGGCCTGAAGGCCAAAGCGATTGGCAAATTCTTGCGCTAAATTTTTTTGCAATTCCATGGCGATTTCTGGGTAAAGCCAAAAATGCGCTAGACTTGTCATCGGGGCATCTTTGTAGTTTGGGTAGTTTTCCAATTTTTCTTTTTGTATTTTGAGAATAAGAGTTGAACCCATTTTATTTTTTCTGAGATCTAAAAGTTTTTTGCTCCAGGGGTGAAGTTCACTTGGCCCAATAATGAGATATTCGCTGCTCGCCAAGTTTTTCATTTCGCTGGCGGTGGGGGTGGCCTCGTGAATATCGCCGTGAGGTTTGTAGGCCAAAATAAGCTCTGGAACGTCGCCCGATAAAGGCAGAATTGATTTTGCTAAATTGCAAACTTGAGGGTGAGTGCAATAGATTTTTTGTGGGGCAATCAGCGAGGCCTTGGGTGAATTGTGGCACAAAATAAAAAGCAGCAGGGAGGCAGCGAAATTAGTTTTGTTCATAGCAAAAATCTCCTCTTTTTTAATTAGCAGTTGATTTTATCCGGTGTCAATTAAATTGTGGAATCCAAAGCTTGTCAGGGAGTAGAATTAGTCTGGGACAATGGTAAGCTTCTTCGTCTTATCGAAGTAGATTTACTTTTAGATTTTTTTAGAGTCTCCGATATTCCCTCTCAATTTTTTCAAAATACTTAGGCCACGAATTCTCTTTAGCAAATTGTAAACAATCTATTCTCATTTTTTGACTCATTTCATT
>JAHEZZ010000118.1 GCA_023250815.1 Bdellovibrionales bacterium | reverse complement strand
TATTGTTTTTTTTACATTCAAAAAATCATCATCAAACAGTTTTTATATCGATTTTTTGACAAATTCAGCGATGATAACGATGGCGGTTCCATTAACTTTGCCTTCTATATGTTCAGGGTTATTGGTCAAGTGAATATTTTTAACGATTGTTCCCCGTTTTGCCGTAAATCCTGCACCTTTGACATTTAAGTCTTTGATTAGAGTGACGGAATCCCCTTCTAATAATTTTGTTCCATTGGCGTCGATTGTAGACGCATCATCGGCGACCGTCTGATTGTCATTTGGATTTTTTAGAGGTTCTACTTTGGCAATAATTAATTCTTCATCTGAGAGATAGAGTTGTTCAAGAAGTTCAGATGCCCAAGTTTCTTTTTTTAAATATTCTAAAATACGGTAACACATAATTTTAACTGGCCCATACTCACTCCAAATGGTGGTGAGCAAACATTGCCAATGGCCTAGTTTTATTTTTGAGGGATTTTCAATTTGTAGTTTGCAATTTGAACAAATAATAAGTGCGGAGTCTTCGTCTGTGAGATGCGGGCCTTTCACCCCATAGATCGATAAATGATTGGTGCTGCCGCATAATTCACACTGATTTTGAGCTCTGGAAAGTAGTGCTTGCATATGACTCATAAAATCTCCCAATTATATTTTCTTTGCCGGAAAACTCGCACCTGATGAATTTAATAATAAAGCATTAAAAACTACGCTGACTGAACTAAATGCCATAGCAAGGCCGGCAATGACCGGCCCTAAATATCCAAAGGCGGCCAGCGGGATGCCGATGATATTGTAGATAAAGGCCCAAAAAAGATTTTCTTTTATTTTGGAATAAGTTTTTTGGGAAATAAAAATGGCCTGAGGAATAAGCAGAGGATCCCCCCTCATTAAAGTGATGCCAGCAGATTCCATTGCCACATCAGTTCCTGTGCCCATAGCAATGCCAATATTTGCTGCTGCCAGTGCTGGCGCATCGTTGATTCCATCTCCTACCATCGCGACAATTTCGCCGCTTCTTTTAAGCGATTCAATGATCGCTTTTTTATCATCTGGAAGAATTTGCGCTTTAAAATCATCAAGTCCTAAAAATTTGGCCACTTCCAAAGCGGCGCCTTTATTGTCTCCGGAAATCATAAGTGTTTTTATGCCTAAATTTTTGAGTGCAATAATAGTTGCTTTGGCATTTTTTTTGATCGAATCTTTAAAAGTCACCATTGCCAGAACTTGCGATTTTTGGGCGATTAAAAAGGAGACCGTCTCTCCTCGTAACTCGCTTTCATTGACTATCTGTTTTATATTTTCACTGTCTAACTTAAATTCTTTTAAATAAGGTAGATTTGCGACGGTATAAAGTTTCCCATTGAGTTCCCCTTCAATTCCTCTCCCGGAAATAACTTTAATGTTTTGCGCTTCAATAAGCGCCATATTTTTTTTCTTCAACTCTCTCATGGTACTTAAAGATAGAGGGTGTTGACTGCCATTTTGTATCGCTCCAAGAAGAGTGAGAATTTCAGATTCATCAAGTGTACTTAAGTTAACAAGTTTGCACAGCTCAGGTTGGCCATTCGTTAGGGTTCCTGTTTTATCAAAGGCCACCAAAGTTACTGATTGTGCCAACTCAAGTGCTTCAGCATCTTTGATTAAAATACCCGCCTTGGCGGCAACTCCGGTTCCTACCATAATGGAGGTGGGTGTTGCTAATCCCAAAGCGCAGGGGCAGGCGATGACCAAAACAGAAACGGCATTAATAATGGCGATCTCTAAATTATGAGATAATAAATAAGTCAGGATCACTGTGCCGACAGCAATCATCAGAACTACGGGAACAAAAATCCCGCTTATTTTATCTACTAATCTTTGAACAGGGGCCTTGTTCATCTGGGCCTCTTCTACTGAGCGAATTATTTTTGACAACATACTTTCATTTTCAAGTGTGGTCACTTTTATTTCAATTAGTCCCTCACAGTTCATAGAGCCGCCGATCACTTTATCATCCTTGTTTTTTTCTACTGGCAAAGATTCGCCTGTAATTAAAGCTTCATCAGCGTGGGTAACTCCTTTTATTATTTTGCCATCTGTGGGGATTCTTTCTCCTGGACGAATAATGACAATATCGTCGATTGCAAGTTGTTCAATATTTACTTCCATTTCAACATCATTTTTTTTTATTCTGGCGGTAGTTGGTCTGAGATGTTGTAAGGCCAAAATCGCTTCAGTTGTTTGTTTTTTTGCTTTGGATTCGAGGTATTTTCCCAGCAATACGAGGGTGATAACTACTGCGGAGCTTTCAAAATAAAGATGAGGTTGATGGTGATTTTGATTCTGTGAGTTTTTGAATATTAAATAAAGGCTAAGCAGATATGCTGCAGAAGTTCCGAGTGAAACTAAAACTTCCATATTAAATGAGGCATTTTTGATTGCTTTAAATGCTGATTTATAAAATTTTGCTCCAATAATAAATTGCACGGGGGTAGCGAACATTAATTGTTGCCAATAGGGTAATACAAAATGAAGTCCAAAAGGTTGTAAGACCATAGGAAAAAGAAGAGGAGAGGTGAGTAGGGCAGAAATAATAATAATATTTTTTTCTTTTTTTAATTCATTTTCTTTTTGACTTGAAGCATGGGTAACACTTGTCTGATATCCCAGTGCATGAACCTGTTTAATAATTTCTGTCTGTGTAATCAATGAATCATCAAATTTAATATTTGCTTTTTCTGTCACTAGGTTTACTTGTGCGCAAAGAACTCCAGAAGTTTTAAGAAGTTTTTTTTCAATCTTATTTACACAAGAAGCACATGACATCCCTTTGATTTTGATTTGCATATTGCTATTCATAACGACCCTCTTCCTTTTTGGGTTTGAGATAGGTTTGACTTATTTTAAATCAGTAGTAAAGTTATTTTGTATAAATAATAAAGAGACAATGATGCATGGTCTGACTTTAAAACGCCCCGACAATTTTATATTTTTTAGTTGGTCGATTTTTCTTTTTTTTATAATTATTATTTCCCACGAAAGTGGCCTTGATGAATTCATTGCCTCTTTTTTTTATCACTCGCAAAATGGTTGGATTTTTAGAAATAATTTTTTCTTTGAAAAGATTATTCATAAAGGCGGTGTGATTTTTATCATGGTTTTTTATTTTGCTCTTTTGGGATATCTGATCTATTTATTTAAAGAAAAGAAAAAAAAAGAATCTCAGTTGCAAATTTTTTTTATATTAATAACGTCGATTTTGACCCTTCTATCAGTTAATCTTTTTAAGCATCTGACAACCCTTCCTTGTCCTTGGCATATGTTAAAATTTGGCTCAGATCGGGCCTCTCAAGGTATTTTTACCCTTTTTTCTTCCCATTATCCGAGAAGTTTATGTTTTCCCGCCGGTCATAGCTCGTCAGTATTTCCTTTAGTCTCTTGGTATTTTTCCAGAAAACTTTTGCACCAGGAGAAGTGGGGCCATCTCATTCCTGGACTTTTTCTTGGAGTCATTTACGGTGGGGCGCAAGAAATGAGAGGGGCGCATTTTTTATCACATGATCTAACAACTTTGCTTCTGAGCATCCTTATTTCTTGGGCAGTTTCTTGGGCCATTTATAGAGCTTTGAATTATACTCCGCATGTTTGAGTTATGCTGATCCCAGTATACTTCTTGGTTTTGAGCAGTATAGAATAATACCCAATCTATTTTTTTGAGGAGTTTTTTATGAAAATCACAGAGTGTGTGATCATTTTTTTTGCTTTGCTCTTATCGGTAAAATCTTTTGCTTCTCAAGGTTGCGTTAAATCTAGAATCTCTTTTATTACCGATTCCCACGGGGTCGGCCCATTTGGCGATAATATGGATCGATGGTTGCTCACTTTTTCAGATTTTGAATTACACACTTATGCTCTCGGTGGTTCTTCGCCTTTTTGGTTTTTAAGAGGGGAGAATGGATTTACCACTCCCTGGGCATTTTTTTATAATAGTTGCAGTGATGGCGCCTACCCTTCAATTTCACAGCGGCGAGGAATTTCTGCCAAGTCTCAAGATATAAAAAAAATGCTTGCTTATGATCACTCTCATCCCTTTAATCGTGATTTGGTTATTTTCGAGCAAGGATCAAATGTTCCTGGAGAAAACAGTGTTTACAAAAATCAGGCCAGGGATCTTGCACTTGCGACGAGAAGAGCATCTCCAGATTCAGTTTGTTTTTGGATCTCGGCACCACGAATGATTAAAATTTCAGATGCTCAAATGGCAGAAGTAAACACTTTCATCAATCAGGGCCTAATAGAGGCGGAAGTTATTTTGAAAAAAGAATTTCCAGAAAATAAAAACCCTGCTTGCTATTTTATTAACTCTCAAAAATATGGGAGCTATCCGACAAATTTTCCAGCTGCGCTTGATGGTGTTCATTATCCCTTTCCTTGGACTTGTTCAGCTGATGAGGCGGCAAGACATTTGCCAAAATGCACCGACTACACTCTTCCTTGGGTTAATGGCATAAAGAGTGAAATGATCCAAATTTTAAAATCACTCTAATTATGTTTTTAATTATTTTTCACTTTTTTTTCAACTCTTCGTTTGCCGATGACTTTTGCGAAAATAAATATAATATAACGAGGGTTAATCAAACTATTGTTAAAACTTCTGATGATGACTGGCAAAGTTGGCAGAATAATTTATTAAATTATCGTCAATGTATTATTTCTCGCAACCAAATAAATCAGCAAATTTACCGTGATCCAAATTTTAATTGGAGTCGGTCGCTTTTTCGTCAGTATTTTCTTTTTATGTATGACCAAGCATTCCAAGAGAATGGCCATTATAAAACTGCTAGTTTTATTAAAAACCTAAAATTAAAGTACGGTGAAATTGATTCAGTTCTTTTGTGGCATGCTTACCCTCTCTTGGGTTTTGATTCTCGCACTCAGTTTGATTTTTATAAAGAAATGCCCGGTGGGATTTCTGGACTAAAGAAAGAAGTGGTTGATCTTTTTCACAAAAATGGAATTCGTGTTTTTATTAATTTTAACCCCTGGGATGTGGGAAGCTATCAAGAGCTGGGAATAATTGTTCGAGATTTAGATATCGACGGGGTGATGTTAGATACTATGAATAATGTGCCACAAACAATGGTAGGTGAAATTAATAAACAAAAAAAGGGAGTCATTCTCATGCCAGAGACCACTCCTTCGATGAGTGATCATGGTTTTGCCAATGGTTCGTGGGCCCAGTGGTATGCCCTTGACAAAAAATCTTCGTCTATTCTTTTTCAAAAATGGGTGCTGCCGGCCCATCAACTTTATTTTATCAGACGATGGGATACTGATCGCCATGAGGATATTCTTTATAGCTTTTTTAATGGCTCTGGCATGCTTATTTGGGACAATGTGTTTGGCGCTTGGAATCCTTATAGCGATTTAGATCGACTTTTATTGGCGCAAACTGGTGTCCTTCTTAAATCTTTTTTTAATAATTTTTTTGAAGCTGGGCAGTGGCTACCTCTTGTCCCAACCCATATTGCCGATCTCGATTTAAATATTTGGAAAAATACTTCCGGTGAAATTTTTGCTATTTTTAAAAATAGATCAGATCATTTAATAAAATATAATTTAGATGAGGGTCTTTTTAAATCATTGCCCTATTTCGCTTTTTGGAAAGGGGCGGAAATTTCATCTAATCGAGTTATTGAGATCGCTTCTGGTTCGGTGGAGGCAATTGTTTCACTCATTCCTAAAGCAATTGAAGTCTATAAATTATTTCCCCAAAAGATGACACCTTTTGAAAATGATCAAGAGCGAATTCCGATTCCCCAAAAAACTGTTTTGGGATTTACTCCTAAGGATGGCCAGCATCGAGGGGAGTTTGTCACCATCTTTGGGGGAAAGTTTCATTATGAGGTAGAACATAAAAAGAGAGAAAGTGGCTGCTATCCTTTCGGCGGGAATCGATATTTTTCTTGGGGGCAGAATTTTGAAGATCTGATTAAACATATTTTTGAAATCGAAATAGGAAATTTTCAGATAAAAAAAACGGCCGTTACCAATCAAGAATTTTTGTCTTTTGTGATTGAATCTCATTATCTTCCGGAAAATTCCGATAAATTTTTAGCGCATATTAAAAGAAATAATGAAGGTGAACTGCCTAAGATTTTAGATAATGACCAGGCCGCTCTTCCCGTTACTTTTGTAAGCTTGCAGGATGCACAGGCCTATGCTGATTGGAGAGGGGAAAGACTGCTTAGCGAAGAAGAGTGGCAATACGTAGCGAGTGGGGCCGGTGCTAATAATCTTTACCCTTTTGGCAACGACATTAGACGTATTAATGACCCGCAAAGTGTAAATCTCACAGGAAAAATAATAAGAGCAGATGCCTTGATCAAAGGGGCAACTCCTCAAGGGGTCTTGGGACTTTGTGGAAATACTTGGGAATTGACCAATGCTACTTACAGTGATGGGCATAACAAATTTGTGATTTTAAGGGGAGGGAGTTATCTTCCTGTTCATCAAAGCACTTGGATTATTC
Source organism: Bdellovibrionales bacterium (assembly GCA_023250815.1). GTDB lineage: Bacteria > Bdellovibrionota > Bacteriovoracia > Bacteriovoracales > Bacteriovoracaceae > JAHEZZ01. The sequence continues at coordinate 1,671 of JAHEZZ010000118.1, read as the reverse complement.
CAAGGGGCCCTCGGGCAAATAATTTTCACGCAAAATATCTTTTATCTGGTGGCGGCCTAGATCGTTCAGAAGCAATTAGTTTTCGGACCGCTTATTAAAAAAATCGAGGGATATAATTACTCCGCTCGCAACAAATAAAAAACCAATGATGTGGTCGGTACTCATCTTTTCGCCAAAAACTAAAAAGGCCATCAAAGAAGAAAGCAGTGGCCCAAATAATTTAAAAATACTGACAAAATTTAAATTGAGATGGGCGACAGAATAAATCATTAAGGTGTGGCCAAGTAAACTGGCAAAAACGGCCAATGACAAAATGACCCACCAATTATGGAAATCAAATGTAATCCACTCAATAGATTCAGAGGAAAAAGAAATAGCAGCAATTAAAATAATAAGTGAAATGATGGCGGCAAAGAAATTAAGATAAAAACTATAACTTATATTGTCTCTTTTTAGGCGCATTTTTTTGGAAAGGGCCATATAGCTGGAATAAAAAATAGCAGTTGCAATCATTAGTCCGACACCTTGAAGATTTATAGTATGGGCCGAAAAATCATGCCTCATGGTTATGACAATTCCAAGAAGGGCCATGAGGAAACTTATAAAATAGCGAAAATGGTATTCTTCTTTTAAAACGAAATAAGCAATAATGGCGGTGTAGATTGGATTGGTGGCATAGATGATACTGGCAACGGAAATAGGTAGAAGAGGAACACCTTTAAACCAAGTGTAAAAATGTCCTACTAAAAAAAATGAAACGAAAAGAATTTCCATCAATTCTTTTTTACTGGGAATAATGGGTTTGCTTTTTATACTCATCATCATCTTTGATTTTTTGCGGGGATACCATTCGTAATACTGAGTTATATAAAGGGGGAGTAATAAAAGGGTCACAAAAAGGAGACGCCAGAACAATAATACGATAGGATGAAGAGTTGAAAATTTAACAATAACTGCAGCTGCAGATAACATAAAAAGTGAAAGAGCGAGTATCAGAATATTTTTTAAAGACATTTGTAAGTTATATATTTATATTATTGAGTTTAGATTAAAGGAAAACTCAAACATAAGGAATATAATATGAGAAATACATTTTTACTTCTTCTATTATTTTTCACATGCCCGCTTTTTGCTCAAGTTCTCACTTCTGTTCGCCCCTGGCTTGGGGTGGCCATTGAAAAAGGTGTGACCGGAGTAAAAGTAAAATCGGCATTTCCTGATACTCCAGCATCAAAAGCGGGTATTACTTCTGATGATGAAATTATTTCTATTTCTGGTGTAAAAGTTAAAACACCCGAAGAATTGATTCAAGAAGTGATTAAAAAAGGCGTTGGATTTACTGTCAAGGTGGAATTTTTAAGAAAGGGCAAGCTTGAGCTTCGAGAAATGACTCTTGTTATAATGCCCGACGTACTCGATGTGGTTAAGAAAAAATTATTAACTAAAATGGCCCCAGATTTCAAAGCGATTGATATAAGAAACCCCAAGAAGAAAATTTCTTTAAAAAATTTTTTAGGAAAACCTGTGGTCTTAGAATTTTGGGCCACCTGGTGTCCGTCCTGTGTAGGATCAACTCCTCGTTTGGTTGAATTTGCCAATCAACATAAGGGAAAAATTGAAATAGTATCTCTATCAAATGAGGCCCCTGAAGTTATAAAAAAATATTTAGTC
>JAHEZZ010000013.1:19619-30597 GCA_023250815.1 Bdellovibrionales bacterium | reverse complement strand
TGATGAATCTTTTTGATAAACAAAATGCTCAGATTGGAAGAATTGAAATGCTCGACGTTGGCAAAGGCACACAGATGGCGACTTGGGATGGAATGGCGATGGATGGGGCCAGGGCCAATAAGGGAGAATACCGTATTGAAGTACGTGCTTTTGATCAAAACTTTCAACCTTTTTTAGGTGAAACAAAAAGTAACGGTCTGGTGACGGGAGTTGGTTTTGACAATGGCGAGATGATTTTGACATTGAATGATGGCAAGAAGGTCTTTTTAAGAGATGTTGAAAATTTTAAGCTTCCAGGGCAGAATAATGTGATGAACGCTAAGGCGGGAATTAAGGAATATGAACAAATGGCAAAACATTAGATGACAAAAAATAATATTAACCCCTATTTAATCCCTCAAATCAACAGCACTGCGGTTAATAAATCAGCACCGGCCAATAAAGAAATTGAAAATGCAAAAGAATTTCAGGAATTATTAGATCAGAATATCAGTGAAAAATCTTCGGTAAAAGAAAATTTAGAATTTTCGGGCCATGCACTTCGGCGTATGAAGCAGCGAAATCTCACTATGGATAACGATGAATATTTAAAATTAAAAGATGGTATAGAAAAATTAAAAAATAAAGGAGGTCAGGATTCACTCATTGTAACTAATAAAGCGGCATATATTGTCGACGTGGCCAACAACAAAGTTGTAACTGCTATGGACAAAGAAGATATGTCGGAAAATGTTTTTACAAAAATTGATTCGACACTGTTTATAAATTAATAATTTTCCAAGTCGGCCGGTCCTTTTTTGGAGGCCATGAAATAGATCAGTATGAACTATTTTTCTTGGAAATGTCACCAGGAGGGACAACATGGGTATTTTACGGGCACTCAATGTCGGAGTCACAGGTCTTGCGGCAGCAGGTTCTGGAATGACTGTTATCGGCGACAACATCGCCAACGCCGGCACCGTCGGATTTAAAGGTTCAAGAGCAGAATTTCAAGATGTACTTGCCACATCACTTAAGGGAATTGATGGGGGAGATCAGTTTGGTTCAGGTACTAAGCTTGCTCACATTAAAACACAGATGAATCAAGGAGATATCACTCGTACAGAGAGCATCACTGATCTTGCAGTAAACGGCAACGGATTTTTTATTGCTGATGCTCCTTTTGGACGAGGTTATACTCGAGATGGCTCACTTAATTTTAATAAAGATGGTGTTTTAGTGAATGGCGACGGTTTCCAAATTTACGGTTTTACTGCCGACGAGAAAGGGGTAATAACTAATAAATTAGAGATGATTAAATTACCGGGCACAACTATTCCTGCCAAGTCGTCGGAAGAGGTTAGTGTGATGATGAATTTGGATACTCGAGAAAATAAAAAAGAATTTGATATTGAACAACCTGACAAAACTAGTGCTTATTCAAACTCTGTTACCGTCTATGACAACATCGGGACTGCTCGTTTGGTCACTATTTATTTCAATAAAAGTGATGACAATCTTTGGGAATATCATGTCGCCGCTGAAGGAAAAGATGTCAACAATGGAGTCCAGGGCAAGATGTATGAGATGGCCTCTGGAAAACTTAAATTTAACGAAAAAGGAATTTTGGCAGAAGAGATTGAAGGCAAAAATGCTTTTAGTTTCAACAAAGGTGCTTCGCCAGATCAAAAAATTCGTTTTAATTTTGGTGAGAGTATAAAAGAGGGCGGAAATGGACTGATGGCCTCAACTCAGTATGGCTCTAGATCAACAGTTTCTCGTCATGGGCAAGATGGCCATTCAGCAGCGACCCTAACTAGTTTATCTTTTAATGATAAAGGTGTTTTGACCGCTGTTTATGATAATGGTGAAGCAAAAGACATGGGACAAATTGCGGTTGCTAAATTTGAAAACAACGAAGGTCTATTTAAAGTGGGTAAAAACCTCTTTAAAGAAAGTAAAACCTCTGGCCAAGCTGCTCCCGGGAAACCAGGTGAAGGTGGACGAGGCGAAGTGCTTTCTAAATCTTTGGAACTATCAAACGTCGATATTGCTAATGAATTTGTGAATCTCATGGCCTCTCAGAGAAATTTTCAGGCCAATGCTAAAACTATTCAAACATCTGACCAGATGTTGCAAGAGGTTTTAGGTCTGAAGAGATAGGATCTAATTTTTTAAAATGAGGCCTCCTTATGGGGGCCCCATTTTATACCAATTCCACCATTAATTAGTGGAATTGGTATTATAACCGTCGTCGCCAATCGCATCGACTGGACAATGTTTGAGGGCCTCATTGGCCAGTTGAATCTGTTCAGCTGTGGTTGGTTGCATCTTGACGTAGGCATGGCCCTTGATATCGTTCATGGAAAAAAATAAGGGAGCTTCAACTACGCAGGCATCACAGGCAATACACTGGTCATCGACGTAGAATTTTCCAGGCACATTTTGTGCGAGACGATTTTTTTTAACGGCCATTAATTCATGACATTGTAAATTTTAACGTTACTTTTTTCTTTTAGTTTTTCTAAAAGGTCTTCATTTAATTTTCGAGAGAGCGCTAATTTTAATGTTTGAGATTCTTTTTCGGGATCAATTTTTAATGTCTCAACTTCCTTTTCTCCTGCTGTCCAAGTTTTAATTAAAGTAATTTGTGAAGGAAGTTCATAAGTCTTTTCAGCTTTTTCTGCACTAAAAATGTCATTTACTTGTGGCCCATCCAAAGTGATTCCTCCCATCGCCCCATCAAAACGATTAAGTGTTACATTTTTTTCAAAGGTAAAGTGGGCAGTCTTTTGCAATTTTTCAATTTCTAAAATCTTACCCTCTTTTAAAAATTTTTCTAAATTTTTCTTGAGAGTTAGATTAGCTTCTTCCAGCTCTTTTGTTTTACCCTCTCGGATAAATTCCATAGCTAGATTTTTTTTATTTTCTTCAAAGGTGGCGATTTTTGCAGGTCGATGATCCTCAACGTATATAACATGGTAGCCAAATTGGGTTTTAACTGGCGCAGAAATTTCTCCAGGTTTCATGCTGAAAGCAACCTTTTCAAATTCTGGCACCATTTGTGAATGGGGAAACCAACCCAGATCCCCACCTTTGCTTTTTCCCGATGGGTCCTCTCCATATTTGTTTGCCATTTCCACAAAGTTTTTAACTGTAACTTTTTTCCTAATTTCATCAATTTGCTTTTTTAAGTCCGCTTCTTTTTTATTTTTGCTCGACAAGAGAATATGTCGGGCCTTGATTTGTTCGGGTTGATCTAAGCTTTTTTTGCGCCCTTCAAACATACTTTTCAGTTTTTTTTCATTTTCATTTTTGGCAAGATAGGCGCTCACTTCAGCATCGCTGACAGGTAGTGTTTCTTTTAGGGCATTCTTTCTAAATTGGATGAGATGGGCCTTTCTTATTTCTTTTTTAAATTTAACGAGGTCATCGGATAGGTTTTGACTTAATGGAAAACCAGTCATTAAGCCCTGGAGCATTTGCCCACGAAGTTGTTCGCTTATATCATTTTCAAAATCTTGAGGAGTAAAACGGGCATTCGCTAACATGATTTTATATTTTTCAAAATCAAATTGTCCTCCAGTTTGAAAGTAGGGAAGCTCTTTGATTTCTTTTTTTATTTGATCAGGAGAGGGAGTGATTCCCAAATTTTCTGATAAAATCATAATTAATTTTCGATTGACTAGGTTATTGATTACTGAACTTTTAATATTGAAACTTTCAATTTGAAGAGAGGTGAGAGGTTGGCCACCAAACATTTGCGAATAAAATTGCAGTTGGCGATCAAATTCCGCTTGAAATTCGCGGTATTTAATAACTTTATCATCAACTTTTGCGATCGTGTCGGGACTTCCTTTCATCGATTCGTAACCGCTAAACATGAATGATATAACGATAACTGAGATAAGTCCGGTGACAAGAATACTAGAAGTTTTCTTTTGAAATTGCTCGCTCATAAAATTTAGTGCCTTTTGATTTTGATTAAATTGCTGCAAATTATCCTCTGGCAGCTTCATTTCGTCAAAAAAATGGCCTTGGAATCTTTCGCAAAAATAGTAAAAAAAGAGTGTCTTCCTCGAAAATTGTTCATTACAATATTCCATAGTATTTTGGAGACAAAGTGAAACTGATAGAAACTCAAGAGCAGCGCTATAAGCTTTTTGTGAACTTATTTGTCATGGGGCTATCGCTTTTTGGTATGACCAGAAGGGAACACAATTATAATGAGTCGTCGGTCTTTGAACGTTTTATGATAGACTCCCTTGCCCCGATGCAGCGTAGTATGGGTCTCGTCAAATTCGAAATTTCCAATTTTTTTGAGTTTTATTTAAATAATATAAATGCCAGTAAAGAAAATCAAAATTTAAAAAAATCTATTTCAGAACTCAATAATCAAATTTTTTCTTATCATGAATTGGATAAAGAAAATACACGACTTAAGGAATTAATGGAATTTGGAAATGATATTCCTTCACGTAAAGTTTTAGCGCAAATTGTGGCCTGGGATTCTTCTTCTGATTTTAAAATTTTAAGAATTAATAAGGGACATGCGGATGGAATTAAATTGCAATCACCAGTCATAACTTCGCTTGGGTTAGTTGGTTATATTTATCGCTTGACCGACCACTTTGCGGATATTCTCACTGTCCTTGATCCGAATAATCGCATTGATGGATTGATTGCTAGAATTCGCTCTCACGGCATTATTGAGGGCTTATCCACAGATCGCATTATTATGAAATATGTCGCTCGAACTGAACCAGTTGTTTTGGACGATTTAGTAGTGACTTCAGGGCTAGGTAATATTTATCCCAAGGGTGTGCAGATAGGAACTGTCTCCAAAATTGAAAGAGAAAGTTATGGAATCACTCAATATATTGAAGTAACCCCGGCAGTGGATTTTTCTAAATTAGAGGAAGTGGTTATACTTGTTTCCGATGCTAAACTCTGGAAGCAAAAAGAGTGGGATGCTTTGGATAATGACAGAGAAAATGAAGCAGGAGTAGAGGCCCAGGAAGTTATTTTGAAAAATAAATTAGCAGAAGCTAAAAAGGCGCAAAAGGCGAAGAAGAAAAAAGTTGAGGCGCTGATAAAAGAGAATAGTGAAGAAAATAAAGTACCTTCTTTGGAAATTAAAAAAGAAGAACTACCCAAGCCTTGAGGATCGTCATGAGATTGCGTTTTAAAAATATTATTCCCTCACTTTTTTTAACTTTAATTTTATTATTGATTTTAGAAATCATTAGCTCCACTCTTTTGCCCGTTTTTGGTTTTATTAATTACCGAATTCCTTTTAATGTTCTTATTTTGCTTTATATTGGTTTTAAATTAGAAACACCATGGATTGCATTGCTAGTTTTAGCAGTTCAGTATTTACATTCTTTTTTTAGTAACGAAGGATGGGCGCTCGGAACATTTACAGGAACAACAATCTGCGTGATAGTTTCTTACGTTCGAGAATTAATTCATTTTAATACAGTTTTTGCCACTATTTTAATCACTCAGATTTTTCAAACGGTGTGGTTTTTAATTGTTTCAGGCATGATTTATATTCAAGTGAGCAACAGCAATTTACTAATTGAAAAATTTTGGCGCTTTTTACCAGAGAGTTTATTTATTTCTTTTATTTCACCGGCTTTTTATATTCTCTTAGACCGCATTTGGAAAAGCGATCAAAGTGAGACCTTCGGTGAAGGTGTACTTTAGCCTGAGGATTATCGCTAATGTTCGGTGAAGATGACATCGTCAAATCCCACAAGCAACGGGTAGATACCATGGCCAATATTATTGTCATTTTTTTTGGCATTATTGTTGCTCGTCTTTGGTATTTGCAAATTTATAATGGAAAATTATTTTTCCGTTATTCCCTTGAAAATCGTTTAAGAAAAGAAGTTAATCCCGCTCCTCGCGGTATGATTTTTAGTCGCAATAGTGAGCTTTTGGTTCACAATGTTCCTCGCTTTGACGCCATTGTTATTCCTCAATACTTAAAAGACAGCGAAGAATCTATAGCAAAGCTGGCCCATATTTTAGATATGACGGTGGATAGTGTTAAAAAGATTTTGCAAAAAACTGCCACCCAAGCGAGTTATCGGCCTGTGACGATTAAAAAAAATATTTCCCCCCAAGAGTTGGCCATTATTGAAACTGAAAATTCTAAAATGCCGGGGGTTGCAGTCAGTCCTTTTATAAGTAGAATGTACACAGATCAAGAGATCGGTGCTCATGTCATGGGTTATATTTCTGAAATTTCTCAGCAACAACTTCCTAAATATAGAAAACGCGATGATTTTAATTACAAATTGGGAGATTTCATCGGGCAAGCTGGATTAGAAGAACAGTTTGATTTGGATCTTAGGGGTGAAGACGGTTATCAGTTTATGGAAGTAGATGCTCAAGGAAGAATGAAAAAACATACCTTGGGGGATAGTCTTTTAAAAGGAATTTCAAATCAACCCCCAGTACCTGGTAATAATTTGCGTTTAACAATTGATCGTGATTTGCAAAGAATTGCCTATAGAACAATTAAAAATCAAGCCGCAGCAGTGGTGGCCCTTGATGTTCAGACAGGTGAAGTTTTGGCCATGGTTTCCACTCCCTCTTTTGACCCTGCTCAATTTAGCCGAGGGCTAACTCCTGAGTACTGGCAAAGTATTAATGATGATGAACGCAATCCTCTGAGAGACCGACCTATTCAAGAGCATTACCCGCCGGGCTCTACTTTTAAAACCATTACTGCAATTGCTGCTCTGGAAGAGGGGATTGTCGATGAAAAAAGCGAAGTCATTTGCACAGGAGTGTTTAAATTAGGAAAACGCCCAATTCATTGTTGGCAAAAAAATGGGCATGGGACGGTTGATATTTATCGCGCTATTCGCGAATCTTGTGATGTCTTCTTTTATAAAATTGCAACTAAACTTGATATTGATGTTTTGGCGAAATATGCTCGCTTGCTTGGTTTTGGTTCAAGAACCGGGATTGCTCTTCCCAGAGAAACTTCTGGACTTATTCCAAGTAAAGAATGGAAGAAGAAAAGAAATGGGGTTGATTGGCAAGTTGGCGACACCATCTCGTGTGTGATTGGACAAGGTTATATTCTCGCAACTCCTCTTCAGCTTGCAGTCGCTTACGCTTCAATCGCCAATGGCGGAAAACTTTATCGGCCACATTTGGTGAAAGAAGTTTTTAACAATAACGGTGATGTTATAAAAAGAATTAATCCGGAACTGATGAGCGAACCCAGGATCAGCGAGAAAACTTTAAACATTGTCAGAAAGGGTTTGTATCAAGTGGCCCAGCAGCCTGGTGGTACTGCTTATTGGTATCGCGGTCAGGGAATTGAAATGGCGGGTAAAACGGGAACTTCTCAGGTGATGAGATTTTCTGCTGATAAAATTCACAATCGCTGTGAGGATAACGAATATAAAATGCGCCATCATGGTTTGTTTGTCGCCTACGCACCTGCTCGTGATCCTAAGATTGTAGTATCGGTTTTGGTTGAGCACGGTTGTCATGGTGGATCTTCAGGCGCCCCAGTTGCCCAGGCGATCATAACCAAATACATGGAAAAATATTATCCAGAACTTCGCAAAAAAATAATGGATCAAGAAAAAAAGGAATCAAGGCTAGCGCCTATTCATCAGTTTGCTTCAGAGGCCTTGCGAGGTTTTGACAGTGCTGGAAATATAAATGTCGATGAGAATGCAATACCCGCTGCAGCTACTGCTCCGGTTGATGAATAAAAAAAGAAAGAAGGACGAATGTTAAATAATAATAATCTGGTAAGCGCTTTTAAAAGATATGACTTTTCATTTTTTGGAATTGCCTGTGGAATTTTTTTAGTGGGCATTATTAATCTCTACTCTGCCACTCATGCGACCACTCGTGATGTTGCTGAAGGACTTTATTTAACTCAAGTTATGTGGTTTTTTCTTTCAGCGGCAATCGGTGTATTTGTCAGTTTTATCAATACTAAAACCTGGCACCGGCTTTCTTATTTTGCTTACGCTTTTGTTTGTATTATTTTAATTGCCGTTCTTATTTTAGGACATTCCAGTATGGGGGCCCAGCGCTGGATTAGCATCGCTGGGGTTCGTTTTCAGCCTTCTGAAATTACCAAATTAGCTGTTGTTATGTGTCTCGCCCGTTGGTTTTCTCGCTTGCAAAACGACCGGGAAACAGGTCTTAAAGATTTAATTATTCCTTTTTTAATTGCCATGCTTCCTGCTTTACTCATTATCGTGCAGCCAGATTTGGGAACTGGAATGTTAGTTATCGTGATTTCTTTTTTTATGGCATTTTACCGTAAACTCAAATGGCAGAGTCTTGCAATTATTGCCATGATTGTGATTGTTTCTGGATCGGCGATGTACAAATTTGGTCTAAAAGAATATCAAAGAAAAAGGATTGTTACTTTTTTAGATCCTTCCGCCGATGCTAAAGGTTCTGGATATAATGCTATTCAATCTAAAATTGCCATTGGTTCTGGGCAGTTTTTTGGCAAGGGTTTTAGGAAATCTTCTCAGGCATCGCTCAATTATTTGCCGGAAAATCACACTGACTTTGTCTTTGCTATTTTTAATGAAGAGCATGGTTTTTTTGGATCGCTGTTGCTCATTTCACTCTATTTGATTTTATTTTACCGCTTTCTTTGGCTGAGTACTTCGGTCAATAAATTTTTTGATTCGCTGCTGGTGATTGGTATGCTGGGTATATTTATTGCACATACTTTAATAAATATGGCGATGGTCACTGGACTTATGCCAATTGTGGGCATTCCCCTGCCCTTTATGTCTTTTGGAGGATCCAGTCTGGTAACACTCTTTGTGTGTATTGGAATCGCCACTCAGATTAGTAATTCCCGAAATCTTTTTTAATTTACGGCAGACGTGATGAGTATAAGTAGTTGGCCGTAGAGATTTTACATACTTTAACTTTATCGCCCCATTTCCTCTATCCGATTTTAAATAAACCCAATACAAGTTTAAAAAAATGGGGGTTATTTATGAAAAAAATTTTATTATCGGTTTCTTTTTCTCTTTTGTCTGCTTACTCATTTGCTAGCACTGAATGTGTTAATAAAGCGAAGTATTATGCTATCCAAACCTATCATGCAGAGATGGGTACTGTTCAAGGCTCTGATGGTATTTCTTATGATGCTAAACTTCTCAATAGCGCAAAAAAGTCCATATTAAATTATCTTGTTTCTATTCAAGACAACAATGAAGACGGCGAGACTTGGGTTGCTGAATACAAAGTAATCATCAATAACAAAAATGGCGATTGTCAGAAAAAATCTGTGAAACAAATAATGGTTCGCAATTTATAATATTTTTTTGATTTGCTAAAATGAGTCAGGTGCCGGCAGTTGAATGTCGGCACCTGACAATTGCTTCTAATCTTAAAGGGCCAAAATTTTAAGAGATCTTTTTAATAGAGCTGCACTTTCTTGGTCGTATTGTTCTTGTGGGTGCGTTTGTGTACCTAACCAGCATGCGTGTGGGCCATCTACTAAAGTTAATTCGCTAGTAAAATCTAAATTATTATCACTGTTAAGATTTTGATAAGTATAATCACGATTAACTTCTAAGTGATCAGTCTTACTTCCAGGTAGTGGTATCATCATACAAACAATAAGATGTGTTTCATTTTTAATTTGGGCATCAGCTAGTCTTAAAACATCTTGCTTAAGTTCTTGGAAAATAGAAGATGAAAGTTTGACTTTTTTTACTACAAGACTAAAATTATGCGGAAAATTCATCGATTCTGTAACTTTTTTTAAAACGACGAGTTTGCCATCGCTATAAAGCTCAGAAGCATATGTTTGGGCCGAATGAGCTAACCCTTCTACTACTGAAAAACGGTAACGAGCGATAATTGGTGCTTTGGTGGGGGCAGAAGCAAAAAGATTTCCACTGGTGATAGTAAGAGAAACGAATAGGGCAAATAAGTTCTTCATAAAAAATTCCTTTGGTTAAATTGATGTGGCAGCTTATCTATAAAAAGAGATATTAAGTAAAATTATTAATTCTGATATGTCATAAGAAGTGGGGCTTCTTTTAAGCTTTTGTTAGCTTTTTCCGAAAGGTACATAGATAAATAAGATCTGGAAAAGTATGAAAATTAAACCGCTTTTACTGTATATTTTTTTTGCTATAGTTTTAGAGATTTCTGCTTATTCTGAAGAAGCTTGTTTAAATCCTATACTTCAAGAAGCCAATAATCAGCTTGAAAAAAGCATAACAACGATTGAAGAGAGTCAAGGTGCAGTTTCTGGCCCTGTAACTCAAGTTACTTTGAAAGGCGATTCAAAAACGGTTGTCTATGCAACTCAGAAGTTTCTACCTTATGAAAGGCCCAATGGTGATATTTTAGGAGTATCGCAATTTCGCATTGGTAGTGAAAATGGTGAAGAAGCTGCCAAGCTTTCTTATAAAATTAATAAAGATAGGCTTTATATTATGGATATGCAAACTGCGGCCATTGCTCAAAAAAATGACTTACAGTTTATTATGCAAAGAGACCTGCTTCGAGCACACCCAGAAATCACCAGTATACAGGCGGAACTGGTGAACGATAATTTAATGGCCTATCAGGAGGCAATCAGGGCGGGAATGTCCCATGAAAAGGCACTTGAGCAAACACCTTGTTATAGAATTGCAAAAAGACTTGGCCTTGGAAAAATTGATTATCAAAAAAGTGTTTTGCGAAAGGGGACGAAAAGAGTAGGTGATATGATAGTTGAAGATCTATATGTTGATTTAGTTATGCTTAAAGATTAAGGCGTATACATACTAATTCCTGCTGAGTATAACCATTTGTATTTTTAAGCATTCGACAATATTAAGAATATTTCACTCAGGTAATGCTGTCTGGTAACCGACAAGGGTGCTGAGTTATCTTCAGATGGGTTACTTAAAAAGTAGGCCGGTAGTTGTTTATATCTGAAGATGTGAAGACATTTCTTTAAGGGGTTAAGTATGAGAAAATTTTTTTT